>CALVPX010000004.1 GCA_944354265.1 uncultured Clostridia bacterium
GCTCAGGCTCCTTCATCCCCGGCTTCGAATCTCAGGTAGAGGGAATGAGCATCGGCGAGGACAGGGACATCACCGTCCGCTTCCCCGCAGACTATCAGGCTGAAAATCTGCGCGACAAGGACGCAGTTTTCGCCATTCACCTCAATTCGATAAAGGGCAAGGAACTTCCCGAGCTCACCGATGAATACGTCAAAAAGCACACCGGCAACGAAACTATAGCCGACTACACCGCAAAGGTCAAGGAGCGCCTCGAAAAGCAGGCTCAAAACCGCGGCAGGGACGAAACCGAGAATGCAATCGTAGAGGCCGTCTGCAAGACTGCCGAGTGCGAAATCCCTCAGGCCATGATAGAGAACGAAATCGACAGAATGGTTCAGGATTTCTCCTACCGTCTCATGTATCAGGGCTTAAAGCTTGAAGATTACATCAAGTACATGGGGCAGACCATGGAACAGTTCAGGGCGCAGTTTGCCGAGCAGGCAAAGTCCCGCGTGCTCTCACAGCTCGTCATCGAAAAGATCGTCAGGGAAGAGGGCATCACTGCCACCCCCGAAGAGATCGACGCAAAGATTGCAGAGCAGGCTGCCTCTGTCGGCAAGACGGCCGAAGAGTATAAAAAGAACATCGACCCCCGTCAGCAGGAATATATCACCAACGACATTATAATCACCAAGCTCTTCAGCTTCCTTGAAGAAAACAACAACATGATAAAGTAAGTTAAAAATAATCGTGTAATAAAAAGGCCATCTTTGGCTGTTGCGGGGCGGCTTAAAATTTAAGTCCGCCCCGTTGCCTTAATCAAAACCTTCCGCTCCGCCATTACGGTTGCACAATTTACGCGGCGGTGCGGCAGCGCAAATAAAAACACCTTTAAAGGAGGAAAATAATTTTATGCTCAACGAAAAATCGGCTCTCGTGCCCTATATCGTCGAACAGACCTCGCGCGGCGAGCGTTCCTACGACATCTATTCAAGACTTTTGGAGGATAGAATAATATTCTTAAGCGGCGAAATTGACGACGCAACCGCAAACACCGTCGTCGCGCAGCTCATCTATCTCGAGGCAAAGGATCCTTCAAAGGACATTTCCCTCTATATCAACAGCCCCGGCGGCTCGGTCTCCGCAGGTCTCGCCATCTACGACACAATGAACTACGTCAAGTGCGACGTATCCACCATCTGCATCGGCTTGGCTGCCTCCATGGGCGCCTTCCTTCTGTCAAGCGGCGCAAAGGGCAAGAGGTTTGCCCTTCCCAACAGCGAAATCATGATTCATCAGCCCCTCGGCGGCGCTCAGGGTCAGGCGAGCGACATTAAAATCGCCGCAGAGCACATTTTAAAGACCAAGGAAAAGCTCACCCGCATCCTCGCCGAAAATTCGGGCAAGCCCTTCGAAATTGTCGAAAAGGATACCGACAGGGACAATTTCCTCTCCGCTCAGGAAGCCCTTGAATACGGCCTCATTGACAAAGTATTCTATAAAAGATAATTTTTGGGGCGTTTTATAACCGCCCAATTAGGGTAAAATATATTTGGGGGATATCCCCGCAAGACCTCATCGGGCATTCAGCCCTTTACGGAGTAAAAATGAAAGATCAGACAAGATACTGTTCGTTCTGCGGCAAGCCGGAGGACTTAGTCCAGCGGCTCATTTCGGGTCAGAACGGCGCATATATCTGCAACGAGTGCGTTGAGATTTGTCAGGACATGATAAAGGACACCGAGGAGCAGGACACCGCTCCCGTCCCTTTAAAGAAGCCTGCAGAAATCAAGGCCGAACTCGATAAATACATCGTCGGGCAGGACGAAGCCAAAAGGGTGCTGTCCGTCGCGGTGTACAACCACTATAAGCGCATAAACAACCTCGGCAAAAAGGAGGATAACGACCTTTCAGACGTTGAAATAGAAAAGAGCAACATTCTCCTTTTGGGGCCCACGGGCTGCGGCAAGACTCTGCTTGCCCGCACCCTCGCAAAAATACTCAACGTTCCCTTCGCTACCACGGACGCGACCACGCTCACCGAAGCCGGTTACGTCGGCGAGGACGTCGAAAACATTCTCTTAAAGCTCATTCAGAACGCTG
This sequence comes from uncultured Clostridia bacterium, assembly GCA_944354265.1. Lineage (GTDB taxonomy): Bacteria > Bacillota > Clostridia > Christensenellales > Borkfalkiaceae > Coproplasma. The sequence goes on from CALVPX010000004.1 coordinate 2,083, forward strand.
ATTACGACATCGCTAAGGCGCAGCGCGGCATCATCTATATCGACGAAATCGATAAAATCGCCCGCAAAGGCGAAAACGTCTCCATCACGCGCGACGTCTCGGGTGAAGGCGTTCAGCAGGCTCTTCTCAAAATTATCGAAAGCACGGTTGCCAACGTTCCTCCTCAGGGCGGAAGAAAGCACCCTCAGCAGGAGTGCCTCAGATTAGACACCACCAACATTCTCTTCATATGCGGCGGCGCTTTCGTCGGGTTGGATAAAATTGTCCGTGCCCGCAAGGACACCACAACCCTCGGCTTCGGCGGCGACGTCAAGCGCGACGACGGCGAGGGCGTGTACGAAATGCTCGCCGACGTCAAACCTCAGGATTTAACCAAATTCGGCCTCATTCCCGAATTTGTCGGGCGAGTGCCCATCGTCGTAGCCCTTCATCCCCTCGACGAAGACGCCCTCGTCAACATTCTCACCAAGCCCAAGAACGCCATCATCAAGCAGTACCAAAAGCTCATCGCCCTCGACGGCGTAAAGCTCACCGTTGAAGACGGCGCCGTGCGCGAAATTGCCAACACCGCAATCAAGTTAAAGACGGGCGCAAGGGGCTTAAGGACTATTATCGAAGGTTTTATGACGTCGGTCATGTACAAGATTCCCTCCGAGCACAACGTGGAGGAGGTCATCGTCACGCGCGACTGCATAACGGGCAAGGCCGAGCCCACTATAATCTATAAAAAATCGGCTTAAACTCAGGCGCTTCAAGGCGTTTCAAAATTAAATTTCAAGCCGCAACGCGCGGCGATTGACAAAGCAAGGGGGAAGGCGCTTAAAAAGGGCTTTCCCCCTGTCCTTTTAAATTCAAGTCCGCACAGTTTTACCGCGCGGCATATAGGTAATATAATGGCAAATGAAAGATTACAACTGCCCCTCGTCGCCCTGCGCGACAGGGTGGTATTCCCCAATGTTTCAGCCGGCTTCGATGCAGGCCGCACGGCTACGCTCTACGCCATAAAGTCGGCAACCGAAAACGACCGTACCGTCTTTATCTGCGCGCAGATAGACGGCACCAAGACGGACGTGACGGCCGAAGATCTGTACGACGTAGGCACCGTCGCCCGCATAGAGCGCGTGGCGCCCATCTCGGGCGACCGCCTGCGCATAACCTGCCGCGGCCTCTACCGCGCGCGCACGCTGTCCGTCTACGAACAGGACGGCAGCCTGTTCGCCACAATAGAGAAGATGCCCGTCGAGCGCACCGACCCCACGTTTGAGGAGGCTTACTTCCGCACGGCAAAGGGCATCCTGCGCGACATCTCACAGTCGGACGCCCGCTTCTCAAAGGATGCGGTGGCCCGCCTCGACGCCTGCACCGACCCCGAACTTTTCATCTATCTCGCCCTCGACGGGCTTCAGTTGAAGTGCGACGTTCAGCAGGCCATCTATTCACGCCTGCGCCTCGTCGACATGTTCTCCGACCTCGACAAACAGCTCAACTCCGAGCTTGAAATCGCCCGCCTCGAGCGCAAAATTCAGAGCGCCGTCCGCCAGAATATTGAAAAGAACCAAAAGGAATATTACCTGCGCGAACAGCTCAAGGCCATCCACACCGAGCTCGGCGACGACGAGGACGAAAAGACTCAACTCGAGGAAAAAATAAAGGCCAAACACATGCCTGCAGAGGTGGAGGAAAAGGCCCTGAAGGAGCTGTCGCGCATGTCGCGCATGCAGCCCACCTCTCCCGATTACAACGTGCTGAGGACCTACCTCGATTGGCTCCTCGACCTCGAATGGGAAAAATCCACTCAGGACACCCCCAATCTTGCCGACGCCGTCGCAATATTGGAGGAGGACCACTACGGCCTCAAAAAGATAAAGGAGCGCATAACCGAGTACCTCGCCGTGCTCAAGCTCACCAACTCGCTCAACGCCCCCGTGCTGTGCTTTGTCGGCCCTCCCGGCGTGGGCAAAACTTCAATTGCAACCTCCATCGCAAGGGCTTTGGGGCGCAAATTTGTGCGCATGTCCCTCGGCGGCGTAAAGGACGAATCAGAAATCCGCGGTCACCGCAAGACGTATGTCGGCGCAATGCCGGGCAGAATAATCACCGCGCTCAAAAACGCAGGCTCCGTAAACCCCGTCTTTCTGCTCGACGAAATAGACAAGCTGTCCTCCGACGCCTTCCGCGGCGACCCCGCAAGCGCCCTTTTGGAAGTGTTGGATCCCGCTCAGAACTCCACCTTCCGCGACAGATATCTCGAAGTTCCCTACGATCTCTCAAAGGTGCTCTTCATCACCACGGCAAACTCGGTAGATACCATTCCACAGCCCCTTTTGGACAGAATGGAGCTCATCCGCCTCGAGGGCTACACTCAGGAGGAGAAGAGGGAGATTGCCAAACTCTATTTAATTCCCAAGCGCGTCAAGGCCAACGGATTGAAGGACGGCGACGTACTGTTTGACGACGGCGGCATAGACGAAATAATCGACGGCTATACCCGCGAGGCGGGCGTGCGCGATCTCGAGCGCCGCATAGACGCAGTCTGCCGCAAGGCGGCCGTGGCAAAGGCGGGCGGCAGAAAGCGCAAAGTGCGCGTCAACAGGGACACGGTAAAGGACTTCCTCGGCGCCCGCCGCTTCGAGCGCGACGAAATGCTCGACACCGATCAGATAGGCGCCGCAACGGGTCTTGCGTGGACGGCAGTCGGCGGTACCACGCTGACTATCGAAGTCTCCGCAATGCAGGGCAAGGGCAACGTGTTGCTCACGGGCAAGCTCGGCGACGTCATGAAGGAGAGCGCCCGCGCAGCAATAAGCTACATCCGCTCCAACTCGGACGAGTACGGCATCGCGCCCGAAACCTTTGAAAATACCGACATCCACATTCACGTTCCCGAGGGCGCAACCCCCAAGGACGGCCCAAGCGCCGGCATAACCATGGCCACGGCCATCCTTTCGGCGTTCACGCACAAGCCGGTAAAGCGCTCCATCGCCATGACGGGAGAAATTACTCTGCGTGGCAAAGTACTTCCCATCGGCGGCCTCAAGGAAAAGGCGCTCGCCGCCTACCGCATAGGCATTCACGACGTAATAATCCCCAAGGACAACCAAAAGGACTTGGAGGAAATTCCCCAATCCGTCAAGGATAACATAAACTTCATCCCCGTGTCGGATGTGGACGCCGTATTCAGAACGGCTATCGTAAACTTATGAAGATAACCAAGGCTGAATTCATTACAAGCGCGGCGGGCAAAAGTCAATTTCTCACCGCCGACAAGCCGATAATCGCCGTCTGCGGCCGCTCCAACGTCGGCAAGAGCAGCTTTATAAACATGCTCGCAAACAAAAAAAAGCTCGCCCGCGTCTCACAGCAGCCCGGGCGGACGCGGCTTGTCAATTATTTCGACTTCGGCTCCTTTATTCTCGCCGACCTCCCCGGCTACGGCTACGCCCGCGTCAGCAAGCAGGAGAAGGCTAAGTGGGCAAAGATGCTCGACGACTTTTTTGCCGATAAGCAAAATATCGCCCACGTCTTTACGCTGTGCGACATCCGCCACGACCCCACCGCCGACGACAAGACGATGGTGCAGTACCTCTATTACAACTTAATCCCCTTCACGGTGGTAGCCACCAAGGCCGACAAGCTCTCACGCGCTCAGGCCGACAGGTCTGTCACCAACATCGCCGCAACTTACAAGTGCGGCCGGGGGGACATAATTGCAACATCCTCGCTCACCCGCAAAGGGTTGGACGAGGTTTTGGCTGTCATTGAAAGGGTAATTTCCCGCGGTCAGGTCAGTGCGGAGGTGGCGGAAGATGAAACTAATACATAAATTATCTGCTCTCCTGCTGTGTGCGGCACTCTGCTGTATGCCCCTTGCCGCCTGTCAGACTCAACTCCCCGTCGGCCACAACAATGGCGGTCAGTCTGTTGTGGAAGGGGACGAGGGTGCAGACGCCCCTTCCGCCGAAGATGGCGGGCAGGGCGGTACTGACAATGAGCAACCCGACGCCTCGGACGACCCCGTAGAAACTCCCGAAGAGCCTACCGAACCCGAGGCGCCCGACGACCCCGTAGAAACTCCCGAAGAGCCTGTCGAACCCGTTGACCCCGACGAGCCCGTTGAAACTCCCGAAGAGCCTGCCGAACCCGTGGAGCCCGACGAGCCCGACGAGCCCGACGAGCCGACAGAAGTTCCCGATGACCCTGTTATCGATACGCCGATACCGGACGATGAGCCGGATATCCCCGGCGAAGCCGTCCCGTCGCGCGAATATAATTTTTCTGACTGCCGCCTTGCTGAAATAGATGGCGGCGCTCAGCTCATCAGCGGCTGCGTGGGCGTATACAGCTCGTCTGCCTCGGTAGCCGTGGCCGACTACAACAATCAAACTTACTCAAAGTACGGCCTTTTAAGCGCCAACGTCGTCCTGACGGTCGGGGTGGAAAGCACCTGCACTTTAACTCTCCATGTCGTCAACCTCGGAGTGTTTGACAAAACTCTCGTTATCGGCGGCACTTCTTATTCGCAGCAGTTTACCGTTAAAAGTCCCGATAATACTCAGGGATTGAGGAACGGCTACACAACCATCACCTGCGTTCTTCCCGCGGGACAGTACATTCTGTACGCCCCCGAAGGCAACATAGGCCTGTTATATATCGGTCTGTCTTAGTCGGCTTTGACGTGTCAGACTCATCAAGGAGGTAACCATGCTCTTAAGACAGATGAAATACTTTGTCGCCGTGGTAGAGTGCAACGGCTTTACCGCCGCGGCGGAAATGTGCTACATTTCACAGTCGGCCATTTCGCAGCAGATAAGCGCGCTCGAGGAGGAGCTCGGCGTGCCGCTCTTCAAGCGCGAGGGCAGAAAAATAACCGTCACCCCCGCGGGCGAATACTTTTACCGCCGCAGCAAGGCCATAATTTCTGATGTCGAAGAGGCCCGCGCCGAGACCATAAGAATAGGTTCCGACAGCGAGCTCAAGCTCAGCATAGGCTATCTCGCGGGGTATGAAGGGCGCGAACTTCAGGATGCGGTAATAGAATTTTCACGCATATATCCCGAAGTGATAGTGTCGGTTTTCAGGGGCACGCACGAAGATCTGTACAACGCCCTCCTGAGCGGCAAGGCAGACCTGCTGCTCAGCGACCAACGCCGCGCATTCTCCTCCGAAGCCGAAAATCTCGTCTTAAGCCATGCTCCCACATATGTGGACATCGCCGCGGCAAGCCCCATAGCAGCGCGCGGGGGAGTGGTCACCACTAACGAAATCGAGGGCATCCCCTGCATAATAGTGGCGAGCAGAAATACTGAAAATATCGAGCGCGACTATTACGAAAAATATCTCCACATAGGCAAGCAGTTTCTGTTTGCGGCAAGTTTAGACGAAGCCCGCCTCATGGCAATGGGCGGCAGGGGATATATCGCCGTTGAAAGCGTCGCAAGCTCTGCAACCCCGCCGCTCACCCGACTCGAAGTCCGCCGTCCCGACGGCAGCAGGATAGAGCGCACCTACTGTGCCTTTTGGTATAAAAACCGCACAAATTATTACATAGAAGAATTTGCTTCCATTCTCCGCCGACAGTATTCCTCCGTCGGCTGAAATAGACAGTTGCAATAGCAATAAGCCCTGCGCCGCGGGGCTTTTTTCATGCGCGCAACAATAAGTTTTGCTTATTAAAATCGGCAAAACTTGATATTGCATTTGCCTCCTTAGGGTGCTATCATGTAACCAAAGGAGGCATTAAAATGTCAATACTTATAGCTTACTTTTCCCGCAAGGGGCAAAATTATTGCAACGGAACAATAAATAATCTTGCCAAGGGGAACACGCGCATTGCGGCAGAGTTTACAAATGAGGCCGTCGGCGGCGACCTTTACGAGGTGCAGACGCAAAAGGAGTATGCAAAGGATTATTACGACTGCATTGCCGAAGCCAAGGAGGAACTCCGCTCCGGCGCCCGCCCCGCACTTAAGGACCTTCCCGAAGATTTAAACGGCTACGACACCGTCTTTCTCGGCTATCCCAATTGGTGGGGCACGATGCCCATGGCAATGTTTACCTTTCTTGAAAAATACGAATGGTCGGGCAAGAAGATAATTCCCTTCTGCACCAACGAAGGCAGCGGAATGGGCTCGTCGGAGCGCGATATCGCAGCAATCTGCAAGGGCGCAACCATTTGCCGCGGCCTGTCCATTCACGGCGCAGAGACCATTCAGCTCAGGGATAAAATATGCAAATGGGCCAAGGACAGTCTTTAACAGCTAAATTTTGGTTTTATGTCTGCCTGCCAAAAACGAAAATCTCAAAAAGCTTGCGCAACGTACAAATAATTGATACAATATAATAAATAATTGTGGAGGAAGAACGATGAAGCAATATTTCAACATCAAAAAGAACTTCGGCTTCGGCTGCATGCGCCTGCCCGAAAAGGGAGGCGGCATAGATATCGAGCAGTGCAAGTTGATGTTCGATAAGTTTCTTGAAGAGGGTTTCAACTACTTTGACACCGCCCACGGCTATCACGACGGCAAAAGCGAAACCGCCATCCGTCAGTGTTTAACTTCCCGTCACCCGCGCGAAAGTTACGTCCTCACCAATAAGCTCACCGAACCCTACTTCAACAAGAGGGAGGACATCCGTCCCTTCTTCGAAAGTCAGCTTGAAGCCTGCGGCGTAGATTACTTCGACTTCTATCTCATGCACGCTCAGGACAAGAGAATTTTTCAAAAATTCAAGCGCTGTCAGGCGTATGAAGAGGCGCTCGCACTCAAGGAGGAGGGCAAAATAAAGCACTTCGGCATATCTTTTCACGACAAGGCCTCCGTCCTCGAAGAGATACTCACTCAGTATCCCCAGATAGAGGTCGTGCAGATTCAGTTCAACTATGTCGACTACGACGACGCGTCGGTCGAAAGCCGCAAGTGTTACGAAGTCTGCCGCAAATTCGGCAAGCCCGTCATCGTAATGGAGCCCGTCAAGGGCGGCAGCCTCGTCAACTTGCCGGAGGAGGCCAAAAAGGTCTTTGACGACCTCGGCGGCGGTTCGCCCGCCTCGTATGCAATCCGCTTTGCTGCAAGCTTTGACGGCATAATGATGGTGCTCTCGGGCATGAGCAATCTTGCCATGGTCGAGGAAAACACCTCGTTCATGAAAAACTTTAAACCGCTCGACGAAAGGGAGATGGAGGCGGTCGGCAAGGTGCGCTCAATATTCCGCGCACAGAACTTAATACCATGCACGGCCTGCCATTATTGCACTTCGGGTTGCCCCAAGCACATATTGATTCCCGACCTGTTCGCATGCCTCAACGCCATGCGCGCCTTCAAGACGTGGAATGCAAGCTACTACTACAGCGTACATACAACCGACCACGGCAAGGCCTCCGACTGCATAAAATGCGGCAAGTGCGAGGCCGCATGCCCTCAGCACCTGCCCATCCGCGACCTTTTGGTCGACGTCGCCAAGGAGTTTGAAAGATGAGCATGGAATACAGAAAGCTTCCCCATGGCGAAGAGAAGCTCAGCACGCTCGGTATCGGCATGGGCGGCATACAGAACGCCCCCGAGGAGGAGATAGAGGCCGTCGTCTCCAAGGCGATAGAAAACGGCATAAACTTCTTCGACCTCTGCGGCGGCGGGGCAAGTATTTATAAGCCCTTCGGCAGGGCAATTGCCGGCAGGCGCGAAAAGGTGCACTTTCAGCTGCATTTCGGCGCCGTCTACAATAAAAAGGGCGAGTACGGTTGGTCGCGCAACCTCGACGAGATAAAACGCACCTTCGAGTGGGAGCTCAAACTGCTCGGCACCGACTATATAGACTTCGGCTTTCTGCACTGCGTCGACGAGGAGAGCGACATTAAGGACATCTGCGACAACGGAATCTTCAAATTTGTGTCCGACCTGCACAGTCAGGGCGTCGTCCGCCACATGGGCTTCTCGTCGCACACGCCCGCGGTCGCCAATAAACTCATCGATACGGGCGTCATAGACATGATGATGTTCTCCATAAACGCCGCCTACGACCTCGAATTCAACGATGAACTCGGCATAGGCACCTCGGCAGAGCGCTCCGCACTCTTCCGCCGCTGTCAGGCGGAGGGAGTGGGCATCTCGGTAATGAAGCCCTTCCACGGCGGACAGCTGCTTTCGGACAGCACTTCGCCCTTCAGGCATGCACTCACCAAAAATCAGTGCATACAGTACTGTCTCGACCGTCCCGCCGTGCTCTCCGTCGTCCCCGGCGCAAGGGGACTCAACGACCTCGTGGAGCTTCTCAGGTACCCCAACAGCAGCGCAGAGGAGCGCGACTATTCAATAATCGGTCAGTTCACGCCCCAATCGGCCGTCGGCAACTGCGTGTACTGCAACCACTGTCAGCCCTGCCCCGCAGGCATAGACATCGGCATTGTCAATAAATATTACGACCTGTCCCTCGCCGGCGATAAAATGGCTGCAAACCACTATTCAAAGCTGCAGGTCAAGGCCGACAGCTGCCTCAAGTGCGGCCATTGCGACAGCCGCTGTCCCTTCAAAGTGGGACAGCAGGCAAAAATGCAAAAAATTGCCGCTTATTTCAATAATCTATAAGGAGATATTATGTTAGATTCAATTCTCGCCAAAAGAAATTGTTCTTTAAAAGTCAAACTTACGGTCAAGGGCATAGCAACCCTCGTTGCCATCGCGCTCGCGGTCGCCCTCCCCGAACTCTTCCATGCCCTCGGCTCTGTCACAAACATGGGCACAGCCCTCGGCGAAACATTTTTGCCCATGCACATTGCCGTGTTCATGGTCGGCCTTATCGCAGGTCCCGCCGCAGGTCTCATCACCGGCCTTGCCGCCCCCGCAATCAGCTTCGGCCTCTCGGGCATGCCTTCAGTCGTCATGCTGCCCTATATGATGATAGAGCTCGCAACTTACGGTGCGGTCAGCGGTCTGCTCGCAAATGTTAAGATGCCCTGCATACTCAAGCTTTTGATAGCTCAGGTAGCAGGCAGGGGACTGCGCGCCATTGCCATCGTAATCGGCGCATACGCCTTCGGCTCGCCCGTAAACGTGGCCGTCATTTGGACCAGCATAGTTGCAGGCCTGCCCGGCCTCATTCTTCAGTGGATAATAATCCCCCTCTTAATGTTTTGGATATCCAAAAAGGTGAGCGAACATGAGGGACGTTGAGCGCGCCAAACAGTTTCTAAGCGACGGCGCAACCTTCGCCCTCGTAAAGGATGTCGAAGTGTTCTCTACCGACCGCAAGGGTATAGCGCCCCTCCTCGAGCTTGCCGAACAGGGCAAAAATTTGTCAGGCTTCTCCGCTGCCGATAAAATCGTTGGCAAGGCGGCGGCAATGCTCTACTGCTATATGGGCATAGCCGAAGTCTATGCCGAGGTGCTGTCGCAGGCCGCCCTCGACATGTTTGAAAAGCACGGCGTCACCTACTCGTACGGAAAACTTGTCGACTACATTATAAACCGCAAGGGCGACGGCATGTGCCCCATGGAAGTGGCGGTAAAGAACCTGTCCCAACCTTCGCAGGCAGTGCATGCCCTGCGTGAAAAACTCAACTCGCTTGCAAATAAAAGTTAAATGAATTGCGCCGCCGAAAGCTTTCGGCGGCGCATTTTTCAATTGTTTGACTTTTAGCGTCCGATATTATATTCTATTTAAGGAAAATTTAAGCAAAACGCATAGGAAAAGTAGCTATGTTTACTAACTTCAAAAAAAATTTAACGCCCTACGTCTTTGCCATGTTTGCCGTCATCGGCGGTTTTTTGGAAGCTTTCACCTTCGTCCTTCACGGCGGCGTATTCTGCAATGCGCAGACGGGCAATGTGGTAATGTTCGTAATAAGAATGGTGGAGGGTCAGTTCGGCGCAGGGCTGCGCTATCTGTATTCAATTGTCGCCTACATAATCGGCATAATCCTCTCCACGGTCATTCCCCGCCGCTTCAAAAAAATCAATTGGCCGCTCGCCGTCACCGCGCTCGAAATTGTTGTGCTCGTAGCCATCGCCTTCATTCCCGCAAGCGCTTCCGATTGGTTCACTTACGTCACCGTCGCATTTATCTGTTCTGTGCAGTACAACACCTTCACCAAGCTCAACGGCGTGCCCCTTGCCACTACATTCTGTACCAACAACATCCGTCAGGTGGTCATCCACTTTTCCAACGGCGTCGCGCAGAAGAGCAGGGAGGAGCACTTCAAAAGCGCAACTTATGCATTTATTATAATCTGCTTCGCCGCAGGCGCCGCCATCGGCGTGCTCGCGGCTCGCCCCATGGGCAACTACTGCATACTCATATGCGCCGCGCTCCTTCTGCCCGTGCTCGCACTGTTCATTGCAGACAGCGCCCTTTCGGCTCGCCGCACGGAAGTTGCGCCCGGCTGCACAGACGGCAATTCGCAAAGTTCCGACGAAGATAAAAAATAATCTCTTGAGGAGTATTTATGACTAAAATCTATTTTGCCGCGCCCCTCTTCAACGAGGCGGAAAAGGCATACAACCTCCAACTTGCCCGCGTACTTGAGGAGGCGGGCTACTTTGTCTTTCTTCCTCAGCGCGACGGCTACGAAGCTCCCAAAATGCCCGGCATGACTGAGGAGGAGAAGGCCGTTAAAATTTTTGCGGCGGACATCGCCGCAATCGACGAAAGCGACGTGCTCTTTATGGTGCTCGACGGCCGCGTGCCTGACGAGGGCGCCTGCGTAGAGCTCGGCTATGCCTTCGCAAAGGGCAAAAGGTGTTACGGCATCCGTTCCGACGTCCGCGCCGCCGAGCGCGGGTTAGAGCTCAACCCCATGCTCACGGGCTGCTTCAATGCCATAATCGATTGCCGCAATCAGCCCTCAATCTCCGCCCTCACAACCTTTCTCTCACAAAATAAATTATTTGATAAGGAGAAAAATTTATGAGTAACATTCCTCAGAGCAAAATAGGCGTGGTGGCCGTCTCGCGCGACTGCTTCCCCGAAAGTTTATCTGTAAACAGGCGCAAAGCGCTTATCGCCGCCTACGAGGCAAAATACGGCAAGGGTGCAATTTATGAGTGTCCCGTCTGCATAGTTGAAAGTGAAGTTCAGGCAATGCAGGCGCTCGAAGATGTAAAAAAGGCGGGCTGCAACGCGCTCGTCGTGTATCTCGGCAACTTCGGCCCCGAAATTTCCGAAACGCTCCTCGCGCAGAAGTGGAGCGAGCAGACGGGCAATCCCGTAATGTTCGTCGCCGCCGCCGAGGAAAACACCGCCGTGCTCGCAAACGACAGGGGCGACGCCTACTGCGGCATGCTCAACGCAAGCTATAACTTAAAGCTTCGCGGCGTAAAATCGTACATACCCGAATACCCCGTAGGCACGGCCGATGAGTGCGCCGATATGATACACGAATTTGTCCCCGTCGCCCGTGCGCTCGTCGGGCTCAAGGATTTGAAGATAATCTCCTTCGGGCCTCGTCCGCAGAACTTCCTCGCCTGTAACGCACCTATAAAACAGCTTTACAATATCGGCGTTGAAATTGAAGAGAACTCAGAACTCGACCTGTACGAAGCTTTCTTAAAGCACGACGGCGACAAGAGGATAGCCGAGGTCGCCGCAGATATGGCGGCAGAGCTCGGTGCAGGCAACAAAAAGCCGGAAATACTCAACAAGCTCGCACAGTATGAACTCACCCTTTTAGATTGGATAGAGTCGCACAAGGGCAGCAAAAAGTACGTTGCCATCGCAGGCAAGTGTTGGCCTGCATTTCAGACAATGTTCGGCTTTGTGCCCTGCTATGTAAACTCTCGCCTCATGGGCAAAGGCATACCCGTAAGCTGTGAAGTCGACATCTACGGCGCCCTCTCCGAATACATCGGCGCCTGTGTTTCCAACGATGCTGTAACCTTACTCGACATAAACAACACAGTCCCCGCGGACATTTACAACAGCAATATTAAGGGCAAATTCAATTACAAGTCTACGGATGTATTCATGGGCTTCCACTGCGGAAATACCTGCTCTTCAAAGATTTGCAATCCCACAATGAAGTATCAGAAGATAATGGCGCGCTCTTTGCCCGAAGAGGTTACAAACGGCACTTTGGAGGGCGACATAAAGGCGGGCGACATAACTTTCTACCGCCTGCAGTCCACTGCGGACAATCACTTATACGCCTACGTTGCGCAGGGCGAAGTCCTGCCCGTGGCAACTCACTCATTCGGTTCAATCGGCGTGTTTGCCATAAATGAAATGGGCAGGTTCTACCGCCATGTGCTCATTGAAAACGGCTTCCCTCACCACGGTGCGGTTGCCTTCGGTCACTTCGGCAAGTCGCTGTTTGAGGTATTCAAATATCTCGGCGCCGAAAAGATTGGCTACAACAAAGCCGCAAACGATAAATACGCAACGGAGAATCCCTTTGAGTTATGAGCAAAAAAATACTTGGTATAGAACTCGGTTCAACGCGCATAAAGTCCGTCCTCATTGACGAGCGCGGCACAGTGCTTTCAACGGGTATCTTCGAGTGGGAAAATACCCTTGTCGACGGGCTGTGGTCATACTCCCTCGAAGACGCCGAGCGTGGCGTCCGCGAAAGTTACAGTCAGCTTGTCAAAAATTATGGTCAGACGATTGAAAATCTCGACGCCATAGGCGTATCGGCCATGATGCACGGCTATCTTGCCTTCGATAAAGACGGCAAACAGCTTGTGCCGTTCAGGACTTGGCGCAACACTAACACAGGCGAAGCCGCGGGTAAACTTTCTGAACTGTTTTCCTTCAACGTGCCCCTGCGTTGGAGCGTCTCGCAGTACTATCAGTCCTGTCTCGACGGAATGGAGCACGTCAAAAACGTTGCCCACCTCACAACGCTCGCGGGCTACATACATTTCAAACTTACGGGCGAAAACGTGCTCGGTGCGGACGATGCAAGCGGAATGTTCCCCCTCGACGGTCGCGACTACAACGGTCAGATGCTTGCAAAATTCAATGCCCTCATAGGCAGAGATTTTAAGGAGCTGTTGCCCAAAGTTTTGCTTGCAGGCGAAAACGCGGGCACGCTCACTGAGGAGGGCGCGCTCTTCCTCGACCCGACAGGCGCGCTCAAGGCGGGCGCAATCTGCTGCCCTCCCGAAGGCGATATGGGCACGGGAATGGTGGCCACAAACAGCGTTTTGCCCAAAACGGCCAACATATCTTCGGGAACTGCCGCCAACTGCACGGTCGTGCTCGAAAAGCCTTTAAAGAATTATTATAAAGAAATAGACATCGTCTCCACGCCCGACGGCTTCCACGCCGCGCTCATACACACCAACAACTGCACCACCGAAATCAATGAATGGGTAAATCTGTTTTCGGAGGTCGTTGAACTTTGCGGCCTGAACATAAGTAAGAGACAGCTGTTTGAAAAGCTGTTCAACAAATCGCTCGAAAGCGACGAAAAAGTCGGCAAACTCATGGGCTACAACTATCTTGCAGGCGAACCGCTTGCAGGTACGAAGAACGGTGCACCGCTCATATTGAGGCCGAGCGACGGTCATCTTTCGCTTGCAAACTTTATGCAGATGCACATCTATTCGGCCATCTCCGCTCTCGCTCTCGGCATGGATATTCTTAAGAGCGAAGGCGTAAAAATGGAGAGCGTTATGGCTCACGGCGGATTCTATAAAACACCCTTTGTCGGGCAGAACGCCACAAGCGCTGTCCTCGGCGCTCCCGTCACCGTTATGGAAACGGCGGGCGAAGGCGGGGCTTACGGAATTGCATTGCTTGCGGGATACGCCTTAACGAATGGGCTTTCACTGCCCGATTACCTCAATAAAATTTTCGCAGACGCAGGCAAAAAAACTGTAATTGCAGATGAAAACGAAAAGACCAAGTTTGAAAACTTCATTGCGGCATACAAGCGCTGTCTGCCCGTAGAGCGTTTGGCTTCGGAGGTCAAATAAATGCTCGAACAGCTGAAGGAAGAGGTGCTGAGGGCAAACCTCGAGCTTGTAAAAAACGGGCTCGTGCTCTTTACATGGGGCAATGTCTCTGCGATAGACAGGGCAAGCGGCCTCGTCGTAATAAAGCCCAGCGGCGTGCCCTATGAGGGGATGACTGCTCAGGATATGGTCGTCGTCGATTTGAACGGCAAAGTGGTGGAGGGCGCATACCGCCCTTCAAGCGATACGCCAACGCATATCGAACTCTATAAAGCTCACTCTCAGATTGGCGGCATAGTGCACACCCATTCAACTTACGCCACGGCGTTTGCGCAGGCTGAGCGTGCTATCCCCGCCTACGGCACCACCCATGCCGACTATTTCTACGGCGATATCCCCTGTGCCCGTTCACTAAATGCAAATGAAATGGACGAGTACGAAGTTAACACGGGCAAGGTCATAAACGAGACGTTTGAAGATAAGGACGTCGTCGCCATTCCCGCCTGTCTTGCGTCCCACCACGGCGTGTTCGCGTGGGGCAAAAATGCGGACGAGGCCGTCTATCACGCCACCGTCGTTGAAGAAGTGGCCAAAATAGCGTTTATAACCGAAAATTTAAGCCCCGTCACCAAGCGTTTGCCCCAGCACGTTGCTGATAAGCACTACAACCGCAAGCACGGCAAAAACGCCTATTACGGACAAAATTAAGGCTGTTTTTGAACACCGACAAGCCAATAATATCTTTTGCTTGAAAAAATTTTTAAAAAAGTTGACATTGCTATAATTATGACATATAATAAATATGTCGCAAGGCGAATTCATTTCGCCGCAATAGCGTTAAGTTAATTATTTACAAATAATTAATGCCGAGCGGCGTAGGTGGAATTGACTTCCGCCGTATAGCGCCGCACGACAACAGCAACCTCGCTGCGTGTCGCGCTACTGCACGACACGAGCGAAAAAATTTAAAGTATATTCTTTGGGGCGGGGTGCAATTCCCCACCGGCAGTATAGTCTGCGACGAAAGGGATGGCAACATCCTTTTCCTGATCGGGTGCAATTCCCGAACCGACGGTATAGTCCGGATGGTAAAAGAATTACAGAGCGGTCAGTTTAAAATTCCGCGCCCCGCAAATGCAATTTGCGGGGCGCTTACACTTAATAAACCGCCGCCGCCCCGAAAAATATTTTTTCGGGGCGGCTTTTTCTTGCGAAGAATTACTTTAAAAATAAATATTTTTAAAAGGAGTTCTTTTTATGAAACAAAACAATGCAATGGCAAGCCGGACAGCGCTTGCAGATTCGTCCAAAACTGCGGACGGCAACGGTGTACAGGAGGACGAGGCGAAAAAAACTTCGGCAAAATCTGATGGGCGCAACGATATCCCGGCCGACAGAAAGAGGGGCAAGGCATATTTTTGTGCTTCGCGCATAACAAAGATTGCCATGTTTTCCGCGCTTGCCTATGTGGTAACGTTCCTTGAATTTCCCATTTTCCCTGCGGCTTCGTTTTTGCAGTTAGACTTTTCCAATGTGTTCGTCCTGCTCGGCGGTTTTATGTACGGTCCCGTGGCGGCAATAATCATCAGCGCTGTCAAGGAACTTTTAAGCCTGCTTGATTCGCAGACGGGCGGCGTGGGTGAAATTGCAAATTTCCTTATAACCTTCAGTTTCGTCATCGTTCCCACGATTGTCTATCGCTTTAAAAAGGGTCTGCCTTGGGTAATTGTAACGCTTGTAATTGGCTGCATATTGCAGATAGGCGTATCTCTTTTAACAAACAGATACATAAACTTCCCTCTCTTTATGAAGGATGATGCCGTTGAATATTTTAACGCCCTTTGGTGGTACATAATTCTGTTCAACCTTATTAAAGGTGTTGCGGTCAGCCTTGTTACCATCCTCTTGTACAAACGCGTTTCATGGCTGTTAAAAAAATTCTGATAGGCTCATTAAATAAATTCAAATGTCAATTTAATTGCAAAATACTGCCATACGCGTTATAATATAGGCGTATGGCAGTTTATTTATCGAGGGGAGAGGAGCAAACGCTCAGGTTTGCCCAGCAATATGCGCGCAGTTTAAAGCCGGGCGACGTCGTCCTTTTGGAGGGCGAAATGGGTGCGGGCAAGACGGTCTTTGCCAAGGGCGTCGCCTTGGGGCTCGGCATCGGGGACGACATAACTTCGCCTACGTATGCCTACATGAACGACTACTACGGCAAGCTGTACCATTACGATTGCTACCGCCTGTCTTCGGGGGCGCAGGCAGAGGCGTTGGGTCTCACCGACTATTTTTATGCCGGCGGCATATGCCTCATTGAGTGGTCGCAGAACATTGCCGACGTCCTCCCTCAAAACTGCAAAAAGGTGACCATCAACAAATTATCTGAAAACGCAAGGGAGATAATCTATGCCTGATTTTCTCGCCGTAGACACTTCGTCAAAATATCTTACAGTGCTCGCCGTAAAGGGGCAGAGGACAATTTTACACCACCTTGAAGAGTGCGCCATGCGCCACTCCGTCATGCTTATGGACGAAATCGACAGGGCTCTCGGTGAGGCAGGCCTGTCCCCCGATGAATGCGACTTTTTTGCCGCAGTCACGGGCCCGGGTTCCTTTACAGGCATAAGAATAGGCCTTTCGACCATCAAGGGTTTTTGCCTCGCAATGCAAAAACCGGGACTTGGTGTAACTTCGTTTGACCTCATAGCATACAATGTAGCAGAAAATGCGCCCTTCGGTGTGGCTATCGACGCCATGCACGGCAACTACTATTTTGCCGCCTATAACGCCGACGGAGCGCAGTTTATATCCCCATGCTATCTTTCGGGCGGGCAGGTCGAAAGTTACGGCCTCTCGCTCTATGGATTCGAAGATTTACCTTTAAAGAACTATAAAAAACTCAATGCGGGCGACTGTCTGCAGAGAGCGGTATTAACTGCGCTCGCCAACGGCGGCAGCGGACTGCACGCGCTGTATGTTCGCAAAAGTCAGGCGGAGGAGGCGAGAGTTGACCATTCGTGAATGGAAGTTTGAAGATATTTTAACGCTCTCTCAGCTTGAAGAACAGTGCTTTTCCAACGACAGGTGGAGTTACCGCACCTTTGCAAACTGCTACGAAAATCCTGCATTCTACGGCATAGTTGCCGTCGACGGCGACGAAATAATCGGCTATGCCGGCATAACTGTCGCTTCGGACAGCGCCGATATCGAAAATATTCTCGTCGCTGAGCGCTACCGCAGGAGCGGGGTGGGCTCCAAACTCGTCAAAGAACTCATAAAACATGCCCGCAAAAAGGGCGCAAGTCAAATCTTTCTCGAAGTGCGCGTGTCCAACGTTCCCGCCATGTGCATGTATTTAAAGTACGGCTTTGTGGGCAGCTATGCCCGCACGCGCTACTATTCGGACGGCGAGGACTGCCTCGTCATGAAGCTTACGCTTTGATCAAGGGAGGGTAAAGGCATAATTTTAAACGGCAGATATGTAAGCGCATACCGCAGGGGAGAGGGCAAACAGCTCCTCTTTCTACACGGCTACATGTCGGATAAAAACAGCTTTTACTATCAGTTAAATTATTTCTCGGAACACGGTTTTGAAGTTATCGCTCCCGATTTTCCTGGCTTCGGTCGGTCTGCGCCCATAGAGGAAGAGTGGTCCGTCGGCGACTATGCCCGTTGGCTGATACAGTTAATCGGGTGTTTGCATATTACTATGCCACACATAATAGCCCATTCGTTCGGCGCAAGGGTGGCTTTTAAGGCGCTCTCTTACAATAATTTTGCCGATCGCCTCGTCATAACGGGCGGAGCAGGGCTCGTAAAGGAGCGCACGCCCGCATACAGGCGCAAAGTGAGGGCATACCGCGCCGTTAAAAAATTTGCCCCCCACTTTGCCGAAAGACACTTCGGAAGTGAGGAATATCGCACTCTTCCGCCCGTAATGCGCGGCAGTTACAAAAAAATAGTCAACGAGGACCTCCGCTCATGCGCCGCCCTCGTAGCAAATAAAACCTTGCTCCTGTACGGAATGGACGATAAAGTCACTCCGCCGTCGGAGGAGGGGGAAATATTCAACGGGCTGATCGTGGACAGCCGCCTTATAACAATGCCCGGCGGTCACTTTTGCTTTTGCGAGCATCCCGAACAATTCAACAATCTTGTGCTCACATTCCTTACGGAGGATTAAATGGGGATATTCATTTCAGTACCTAAAACAATAGAGTGCGTGGTCATTGCGGTGTTTTTCGCCACCGCAATGCTCCTTTCGTCTGCAAAACTTTTGGGTATTTTACAGTCGTGCACCTATTCAAATAAAAAGCTCATCACATGGGCAGGGAAGAAGAGCAACCTGACCCTCGGCAGACACCTTCTCCTTGCGCTGTGCTGCGCCCTCGCCTCGGCGGTCATCGCGCTTGCGTTCTCGTTTGCGGGTCAGTGGGCGGCGGTCATAAGCTTAATCGCATACGTCATCTTTTTTATTCTATTCATCGTCGCCGATACCAAGCTCTCCCTGCGCAGTCCGGCAACGCTCACGCCGCGGTTCTTCCGCCTCAGCGCAACCCTGTGGCTTGTAAACGCAATACTCGCATATCTGTGCGTAACGCTTTTGAACTTTGCCGACTATCTGTGGGGCAACCCGCTCTTTGCCGACTTAAAATATGTCTGTCTGTCAATCCTTCCCCTTTTAATGCTCCCCATAGTCTGCCTTGCAAACCTCGTTATAAAAATTTACGAAGTTCCCCGCAACGCCTTCTATGTGCGCGACGCAAAGAGGAAGCTCAAGGGGGCAAACCTCACGGTCGTGGGTATAACGGGCAGCTACGGCAAGACGAGTACCAAAATCATACTTTCACGCATGCTTGCCAAAAAGTATAAGGTACTGTCTACACCGCGCTCCCACAATACGCCCCTCGGCATATCCAAGACTATAAACGACTGCGAAAATGTCGCGGATTACGACGTATTCATCGCAGAGATGGGCGCCCGCCATGTCGGCGACATTGCTCAGCTGTGTTCGCTCTGCCCACCCGACTATTCAATCATCACAGGCATCTGTCCTCAGCACCTCGAAAGTTTCGGCACGCTCGAAAATATCGTAAAGGGCAAGGGCGAAATTCTCGAAAACACCAAAAAAGAGGCGATCATCGCCGCAGACTGCTTTGATAATTTCGCTTCATACTCCTGCAAGAAGATAAAGTGCGACTGCGTCGGCGGCGTAAAGTCCGACTGCAACGGCACAACTTTCACTCTGTCGCTCGGCGGCAATTCGCGGGAGGTGCACACAAAACTCTTAGGCGTCCACGCCGCATACAACATCGCCCTCTGCGCTCAGTGCGCATATCAGATGGGGGTAGCCTTTGACGATATCTGCACTTCAATCGAACAGCTCGACTATATCGAGCACCGCCTTCAGCTCATAAAGAGCAACGGCGTCAACATTCTCGACGACGGCTACAACGCCAATGTCAAGGGTGCGCAGGCCGCTCTCGAGGTGTTAAAGACCTTCGGGGGACACAAAGTTGTGGTGACCCCCGGGCTCGTCGAACTCGGCGTGCTCGACCGTCAGGAAAACGCCGCTCTCGGCGCACAGCTCGTCGGCTTCGACCATATCATTCTCGTCGGCGATACGCTCGTCGGCTACGTCAAAGAGGGCTATCTCGAAGCGGGCGGCGACGAGGACAAAATCATCACCGTTCCAACCCTATTTGATGCCGAGGAACATATAAAAGGTGTAATCGGCAAGGGCGACGCCGTACTATTTTTAAACGATCTTCCCGATATATACAAATAAATTCGCTCAAGTCGTGCGGCAGCGCGACTTGCAGCGAGATGCTGCGGTCGGCGAAGCTAAACGGCGGAAGTCGCCACCCATTGTCATACTGAGCGGAGCCGAAGGCGTAGTCGAATGTATCTCGCGCAGTTTCTGCGCGGACAATGGGTGGCTCCGAGATTTCTCGGCTACGCTCGAAATGACAAAAGGTTAGTCTTTGTCCGTAGTCATACACTCGCAAGAAATTCATAAGAAACACCAATGTAAATTACAAATTTGCGGAGGTGTTTTTTTATGTGCAAAAATATAGCCGTCTTTTTCGGCGGCGTCTCAAGCGAAAACGAAATCTCAATCATAACGGGCACAATGGTCTGCAACGTGCTCAAAAAGGGCGGGCAGAGCGTGCTGCCCGTCTATGTCACGCAGGACGGTCAGTTCCTGTGCGGCGACAACCTTGCCGATATCAAAAATTTCTCGGGCGGCAATATCCCCGCGGCGGGCAGCATAGTCTTTGCCAAGGGCGGTTTCTACATGCTATCCAAGCGGTCAAAGCTCAAAAAATTTTTGCCCGTCTATTGCGCCGTCAACTGTTGCCACGGCGGTTGGGGGGAGGGCGGGGGAATAAGCGGCCTGTGTAACAGCATCTCCATTCCCGTCGCCTCGGCGGGTATATTCGAAAGCGCCCTCTGCATAGATAAATACCTCACAAAAATCGCCCTTAAGGGTCTTAACGTCCCCACTGTGGAGTATAAACTCATATGCGATATAAGCGATGCGGACGGAATAAAAGATTTTCCCGTCATGGTTAAGCCCGTGCACCTCGGCTCTAGCATAGGTATAGTCAAGGCGAACGACAGCGCCGAACTTTCGGCCGCCCTGTCGGCGGCGCTCACGCTCGACAGCTGTGCCATCGTTGAGCGGTACATAGCCGACCGCAGGGAGGTCAACTGCGCCGCATATTTTGCCGACGGCGCAGTCGTCACTTCACCCTGCGAGGAGGTGTTCGGCGGCGATATCCTGAGCTACGACGACAAGTATTCAGGTTCGGGCAAGAGGGTCTTTCCCGCCGAACTTTCCCAAGAACTCTCTTCACGCATACGCGGCACAACGCAGTACATTTACACCGCCTTGGGCATGCGCGGCATCGTCCGCTTCGACTTCATTTTGGAGGGCGAAAATGTCTACGTCAGCGAAATCAACACCGTCCCCGGCTCGCTTTCGCAATATCTCATCTCGGGCAACTACAGTGAGTTTTGTGCACTGTTGCTGTCATTAATAGCTCAGGCGCGCAAAGATTGCGCGGTCAACAGTTCAAAAATGCTCATAAATACGGGCATCATCAACAATTTCATTTCAAACGCTTGCAAGATAAAGTAAAAATATAGTAAAATAATTACATACGAAAATTTAGGAGATGCACATGGAAAAAATACGCATGACCACACCCATAGTTGAGATGGACGGTGACGAGATGACCCGCGTCCTTTGGCAGTGGATAAAAGAGCTGTTGATAGAGCCCTATGTAGATTTAAAGACTGAATATTACGACCTCGGCCTCCCCGAGCGCGATAAAACTGACGACTCCGTCACCGTCGCCTCAGCGGAGGCAACAAAAAAGTATGGCGTCGCCGTCAAGTGCGCAACAATAACGCCCAACGCGCAGAGGGTGGAGGAGTACCATTTAAAAAAGATGTGGAAGTCGCCAAACGGCACCATCCGCCGCATCTTGGACGGCACGGTATTCCGCGCGCCCATTCTCGTCAAGGGCATAACCCCCTACGTTCCCGGTTGGACTAAGCCTATCGTCCTCGCCCGTCACGCCTACGGCGACATCTATAACTCCGTAGAGGCAAAGGTGGAGGGCGGCGGCACCGCCTACCTTGTGGTGTGCGACAGGGAGGGCAAAGAGGTCTCCCGTCAGACCATTCACGCCTTTGAGGGCGACGGCATAGTTCAGGGCGTGCACAATTTAGATGAATCCATCTCCTCCTTTGCGCGCAGCTGTTTCAACTACGCCTTAGAAAATAAAATCCCCGTGTGGTTCGGCGCCAAGGACACCATTTCCAAGACCTACGACCACCGCTTCAAGGACATCTTCAACGACATCTACGAAAGGGAATACGCCGCCAAGTTTGAAAAGGCGGGCATCTACTTCCTGTATACCCTCATCGACGACGTTGTCGCCCGCGTCATGCGCAGCGAAGGCGGCATGCTTTGGGCGTGCAAGAATTACGACGGCGACGTCATGAGCGACATGGTCGCCACCGCATACGGCTCTCTCGGCATGATGAGCTCGGTTTTGGTCTCGCCCGACGGCAAGTACGAGTATGAAGCTGCCCACGGCACCGTCACCCGCCATTACTACAGGCATTTAAAGGGGGAGGAGACCTCCACAAATTCCGTCGCCACAATATGGGCATGGACGGGCGCGCTTGCAAAGCGCGGCGAGCTCGACGGCAATCAGCCCTTGGTTGACTTCGCCAAGAAGCTTGAAAGGGCTACAATCGATACGATCGAATCGGGCTACATGACGGGCGACCTCATTCCCATGTTCCGCCGCGAGGGAATTCAGCCCCACAAGCTCAACTCCCGTCAGTTCCTCGAAAAAATCGCCGAAAAACTGTAAAATATGGATAAGGTAAAAGAGCAAAGCTTTGTAAAAAGTTTTATTGCTAAGGAAAAGCGGGAAAGGATATTGTTTGAATTATGCTCTCCCAAAAAGCGTGAGCAGGCCATTCAAAAAATATCGGGGTCGTTAAACGACAAAAATGTCGCTTTTTCAGGCGCAACAAACGGCGAACAGCTTTATTCTTTCTTAAGTCGGCTTGCCGGCAAAATGTGTCAGTGTTATGTCATCTCTGACGGCTCTGACGACGGCAAAACTCTGTCGTTTGACGAGGCTTTCTCACACCTCTGCGATTGGGGCGGCGTCTATGTTCTGCTCTGCGGTTCATCTGTTGCCGTTGTAAAGGAGGAGTATGTCTCGGGGCCGTTTTATGCAACTGTACTAAAGATATAAAAAGGAGCGCAAACAGCGCTCCTTTTTTGTGCTTGATTAAGCTCTGCCCGCTTTGTCATCTTGAGCAGCCCGCTTTGCGGGAGTCGTCGAAAGATCTCGCGCATCGCGCGGACAAAGCGGTTTACGCATTATTACCCTATAACTCGCACAAAAAGGCTGTCACACAATTTTTTCGCCGCTTTCCGATATTTTTTTATTGATATTTGATTATTTATATGATATAATATTTAATGTTGTTGACAAAAAAATTACTAATTAAGTCAAAGTAAACGCATTGCATATGATAGGAGGTTGTTATGAATACATGTGAAGGCGCTTTGGGTTCGCCTGAACAGGAGGCAAAGCTCAGGGCCGTTATAGAGGAAAGCCGTTCAACGCCCGGTTGCCTCATGCACATTCTTCAGGAAGCGCAGGCAATTTACGGCTATCTGCCGCTGTCCGTCCAAAAGACCGTTGCCGAAGGGCTCAACATTTCCCTCTCGGAAGTCTACGGCGTCGCCACTTTTTACTCACAGTTTTCCCTCAAGCCCAAGGGCAAGTACAAAATTTCCGTCTGCCTCGGCACGGCTTGCTATGTAAAGGGCTCGGATAAAATTTTGCAGGAAGTCGAAAAGGAACTCGGCATAAAGGTGGGCGAGTGCACGCAGGACGGCCTTTTCTCAATCGACAGCTGCCGTTGCGTCGGCGCCTGCGGACTTGCTCCCGTCATGATGATAAACGAGGACGTCCACGGAAGATTGACGCCCGATATGGTAAAGGGCATACTCGACGGCTACAGGAGGGAGGATGTATGACCATTCAGGAAATTGAAAAGATACGCGGTAAAAAGAAAGCCCTCGTAGATGTAAGGCGCGTCGTGCGCGAACAGGGCGAAAAACTTGCCAAGCAGACGGGGTACAGAAAGCAGGTCCTCGTCTGCGGCGGCACGGGCTGCACATCGTCGCACTCCATGAAGGTCATCGAACAGCTCGAAAAATCTTTAAAGGAGCTCAACCTCACCGATGTGCTCATCGTCAAAACGGGCTGCTTCGGCCTCTGCTCTCTCGGTCCCATAATGATTGTCTATCCCGAGGGCGCGTTCTACGCCCAAATGACTCCCGAGCACGCGCAGACCGTTGCAGAAAAGCACCTTGTAAAGGGCGGTCAGATAGTAAAGGAACTGCTCTATCAGGGCACCGTTGCAGAGGACGGCTCCATAATCCCCTTCGCCGAAACGCCCTTCTATAAAAAGCAGATGCGCATAGCTCTTCGCAACTGCGGCGTCATCGCGCCCGAAGATATCGAGGAGGCTATCGCCGCAGGCGACTATGCCGCGCTCGAAAAGGTGCTCACTTCAATGACTCCCGACGACGTCATAAACGAAGTCTCCGCCTCGGGTCTCCGCGGCCGCGGCGGCGCAGGCTTCCCCACGGGGCGCAAGTGGTCGTTCGCCAAGGCCTCGCAGGGCGACATAAAGTACGTCGTCTGCAACGCCGACGAGGGCGACCCCGGCGCGTTCATGGACCGCTCTGTTCTCGAAGGCGATCCCCATTGCGTGCTCGAGGCCATGGCCATTGCCGGCTACGCAATAGGCGCCCGTCAGGGTTACATATATGTGCGCGCCGAATACCCCGTCGCCGTCAACCGCCTCAACATTGCCATCAGGCAGGCCCGCGAATACGGCCTTCTCGGCAAAAATATTCTCGGCCTCGGCTTCGATTTCGACATAGAGATCCGCCTCGGTGCGGGCGCGTTCGTCTGCGGCGAGGAGACCGCCCTTTTAACCTCAATCGAGGGCCACCGCGGCGAGCCCCGTCCCCGTCCGCCCTTCCCCGCAGTAAAGGGTCTCTTCGATAAGCCTACAATCATCAACAACGTTGAAACGTGGGCAAACATCAACCCCATAATCGTAAACGGCGCCGCATGGTTTGCGCGCATAGGCACGCGCACTTCGGCGGGCACCAAGGTCTTTGCCCTCGGCGGCAAAATCACCAATGTCGGCCTCGTCGAAGTCCCCATGGGCACCACCCTCCGCGAAATAGTGGAGGAGATAGGCGGCGGCATACCCAACGGCAAAAAGTTCAAGGCCGCGCAGACGGGCGGTCCCTCGGGCGGTTGTATTCCCGCCGAGTGCATAGACACCCCCATAGATTACGACTCCCTGCTCGCCATCGGCTCCATGATGGGCTCGGGCGGCATGATCATTCTCGATGAAAACGACTGCATGGTCGACATCTCAAAATTCTACCTTGAATTCACGGCAGATGAAAGCTGCGGCAAGTGCACTCCCTGCCGCATAGGCACCAAGAGGCTGTTGCAGCTCCTCACCAAGATAACCGAAGGCAAGGGCGAACCCGAGGACCTCGTCAAAATAGAGGAACTCGCCTCCCACATGAAGCAGTCCTCGCTCTGCGCTCTCGGTCAGTCGGCGCCCAATCCCATACTGTCCACTCTCCGCTATTTCCGTCAGGAATATATCGACCACATAGAAAAGAAGAAGTGTGACGCCGGGGTTTGTAAAGCGCTGCTCACTTACTCCATCGACCCCGAAAAGTGCCGCGGCTGTACGCTGTGCGCGCGCAACTGTCCCACGCACGCAATTACGGGCAAGGTGCGCGAGGCGCACGTCATCGACAAGGACATCTGCATTAAGTGCGGACTGTGCATGACCAACTGCAAATTCGGCGCAGTTGTAAGAAGTTGAGGTGAAAGACATGGCTAAAGATGTAACATTGACAATAAACAATATTTCGGTCACCGTTCCGGAGGGAACGACCATTCTCGAAGCCGCCCGCAAGGCGCACATCGTCATTCCCACGCTGTGCTATTTAAAGGATGTCTCCTGCGTGGGCTCCTGCCGTATGTGCGTGGTGGAGGCAACGGGCGCCCGCGGCCTCGTCGCCGCATGCGTCTATCCCGTGGCTGAGGGCATGGAGGTGCGCACAAACACCCACAAGTGCCGCGAAAGCCGCAAAATGACGCTCGAACTGCTCCTTTCCAAGCACAAGAAAAAGTGCCTCTCCTGCGAAAGGAACCACAACTGCGAATTGCAAAAGCTCTCCCTCGGCTACGGCGTGGACGAGGACAGGTTCAAGGGCGAGGACTTCGTCCTTCCCATCGACGACTCGGCTCCCTACGTCGTGCGCGACAACGACAAGTGCATCAACTGCATGCGCTGCGTGGCTGCCTGCCGCAAACAGCACGTCAACGCTATCGGTCCCATCGGCCGCGGCTTCAACGTGCACATAGGCAGCGCGTTCGACATGCCCCTCTCCGAGTCGGTCTGCGTCGGCTGCGGACAGTGCATTGTCGCCTGCCCCGTCGGCGCCCTTTCGGAGCGCTCCACCATAGATGAGGTATGGGACGCCTTTGCCGACCCCACCAAGAAGGTCGTGTTCTTCACGGCTCCTTCGGTGCGTGCAACCCTCGGCGAGGCTTTCGATATGCCCATCGGCACCAACGTTGAGGGCAAAATGGTCGCCGCCATAAGAAGGTTGGGTCAGTGCGAAGTGTTCAACATGGATGTCACTGCCGACCTCACCATAATGGAGGAGGCCTCCGAACTTATCAACCGCATCAAGACGGGCAAACCCATGCCCATGTTCACCTCCTGCTGCCCCGCGTGGGTCAAGTTTGTAGAGCAGAAGTATCCCGAAATGATACCCAACCTCTCAACCTGCAAATCGCCTCAGCAGATGTTCGGCGCCCTCTTAAAGACCTATTGGTGCGAAAAACATCACATTCGCCCTGAAGATTTATTCACCGTCTCGGTAATTCCCTGCACGGCCAAAAAGTACGAGTGTCACCGTCCCGAAATGGAAGGTGAGGTCAACGCCGCAATCACCACGCGCGAGCTTGCGCGAATGATAAAGACGGCGGGCATCGAATTCACAAAACTCCCCGACGAGGATTTCGACAATCCCTTTGCAACCGCAACGGGCGGCGGCACTATCTTCGGTGCAACGGGAGGCGTAATGGAGGCTGCTTTGCGAACGGCAGCCCACATGCTCGACGGCAACTTCGAAGTTTTGGATTTCTTTGCCGTCCGCGGCTCCAACCCCATAAAGGAGGCAACCTACCTCGTCGCGGGCCACACCTTAAAGGTGGCCGTCGCCTCGGGGCTCGAAAACGCCGTAACATTGCTCGAACAAATCAAATCGGGCAAAAAGAAGTACGACTTTGTAGAAATCATGGCCTGCCCCGGCGGCTGCGTAAACGGTGGCGGTCAGCCCACCCTGTCGGACAGCGTGCGCAACAATTCCGACTTAAACCTCAAGGAGGCCCGCGCCAAGGTGCTCTATCTTTCAGACGGGCATTCCGAACTGCGCCGCTCGTCCAACTCGCCCGTAATGGATATGTTGTACGAAGATTACTTCATCTTCCCCAACAGCCACAAATCGCACGAAGTTCTCCACACCCATTATAAGGAAGATAAGAGGATATAAACAATTAACGCTCGTTGTGCATAAGTGGAAATGCACCAACTCGCCGTTATTTAAGGGCGCTGCCCTCGGCGGCGCAATCTTAAATAGCCCTACAGATAAAAAATTGCGCCGCCTTCACCTGCTGAGGCGCAGGTATGCGCAAATTGGGTCTACTTCGGGGAAGTCAATTCCCCTCGTAACGTAATTAGTTAAGGCCGCGGGCGGCATAGTGCCGCCCGCGGCTTTTCTCTTCTGTCATTTCGACCGAAGGCGCATTTATGCGCCGCAGCGGAGAAATCCCCCAAACGTAGTCATACCACATTGTCATACTGAGCTACGCAGGGTGAAACCCTGCGTAGTCGAACGTATCTTGCAGGGTGCATATCAAGCATGCTCAGTATTGGCATACACGGTTTTAGTACAGCAAGATCCTATAGCCGAAACCCCTGAAGGGGTCCCCTCGGCAAAGCGTCGTCGGCTTTGCCTCCTAGCCCGATTGCGCTCATTACATTCGCTCCACTCAAGATGACGGGCGGCAATGCGGCTTTAAAAACATATATATTTTGCTTGACAAGCTGTATTCATTATGATACTATATATGCAATAGGAGGATTTAAGCATAGTGGACGACAGCCCAAGTAGCGTGCCCCGACGTGCGTGCATCTTAATACTTGATTTTACCGAACATAACTTTTCTGTGCCAAAGGCAGAGAGGTTGTGTTTTTTGTGTTGTAAAAAAGTAGAAAATAAATAAAAAATCACAAATTTTTTACTTCCACCAATGCGCGCGTAAAATCAGGCGCGCAATATGCTAAACTTATCATGACTGCAGGCGAAATTGCCTTAGCACTCGTACTTCAGGTAGTGCTCATTGCACTCAACGCAATTTTTGCAAGCGCGGAAATCGCCGTTATTTCTGCAAACGCTACCAAAATGGAAAAACTTGCCGAGGACGGCAACAAGCGCGCCAAACGCATCTGCCGCCTCACCAAAAATTCTTCCAAATTCCTTTCAACCATTCAGGTTGCAATTACGTTGGCGTCCCTCTTGGGCTCCGCGTTTGCTGCCGACAGCTTTGCCGAACCTCTCGCCAACGCAATCGTCGGCACCGAAAGCCAATATTACGGCGTAGTGAGCACGGTGTGCATGATCGTCATCACGCTCATCCTTTCTTACTTCTCTATAGTGTTTGGCGAACTCGTTCCCAAGCGCATAGCAATGCGCAACGCTGAAAAACTTTCACTCATTCTTTCGGGAATACTCAACTTCGTCTCATACGCCTTCGCACCCTTTGTTTGGCTGCTTACCGTCTCCGCAAACGGCGTGCTCCGCTTGTTCGGCATCAAGCCCGAAGATAGCGGCGAAGACGTCTCCGAAGAGGACATCAAGCTCATGGCTGAAGCGGGCAGCGAAAAGGGCTCCATCGACGAAAACGAAAACGAATTTATTCAGAACATCTTTGAATTCAAGGAAAACGACGTCGGCGAAGTGTGCACCCACCGCAAGGATGTCGACTTCCTGTTCGAACGCGACGATCCCTCTGTGTGGGAGGAGACCATCAAGCAGTCTAGCCATACATATTATCCCGTCTGCGGCAAGGACACCGACGACGTAATAGGCGTCTTAAATACTAAAATTTACTTCCGCTTAAACGACAAGTCCAAGGCCAATGTGCGCCAACAGGCCGTCATGCCCCCCGTATTCATATCAGAAACAATGCAGGCGGACGATCTCTTTTACCGCATGAAGACCACGCGCGAATATTTTGCCATAGTTCTCGACGAGTACGGCGGAATAAACGGTATTGTAACCCTTCACGACCTTTTGGAACTGCTCGTAGGCGACCTCAACGAAAAGGGCGAAGCTCCCGAATACGAAATCAAACAGATCTCTGAAGACACATGGGAGGTCACAGGCCTCGCTCCCTTCGACGAAGTTGAAGAGGCAATGGACTTAAAACTTCCCGAAGAGGAGTCCGGCGATTACGAAACTTTCGGCGGCTATGTCTGCGAAATGCTCGGCTCTGTTCCCGACGACGGCACCACCTGCGAGTGTGAAAACGAGTATGTCAGGGTCGAGGTGCTTTTGGTCGACGAACACCGCATAGAAAAGATGCGCATAACCAAAAAGGCCAAGCCCGTCGCCGAGGAAGAGGAGGAAGACGAAGACAAAAAATTCCGCCTCTTCAAAAAGGACAAGGACGACGAGGAGGACGACAAAAAGGAATCCTCCCCCAAAGAAGTCACCCACATTCCCACCGACGAACCCAACGGCGACTGATCTGTTTTGCAATTTTATCGGTGAATATCATTTCTCTTTTGTCATACTGAGCGCAGTCGAATGTATCTAGCACGGCCTTGCGCCGTGCCGGCAAAAGAGAAAATATTATAGTTTGTTGCCTAACCTGAAAGCCGCCCGCGCAAATTGCGCGGGCGGCTTTGCTGTGCAATGTTAAGTTTTGAATAATTCAACAAAAGCGTGCGCAATTCAATGCGCACGCTTTTATGCTATGTAGTTATTTAATTTCAAAGGGATTGATTTTGCCTTCGCCGAAGAGCGCAAGGCTCTTGAGTCCGCATTCCACCATGGCGGAGGTGGCCTCCTCGGTGAAGAAGGCGTAGTGTGAGGTGAATATCACGTTGGGGAATTGCTTCAGGTAGAATATATCCCGCTTGTTGACAATCCTTGCGCGCAGGTCTATGTGCGCAACTCCGTCCTCGGCCTCTATCGTGTCAAGCCCTGCGCCGCCTACCTTTTCGCTCTCCAAAGCGGCAATCAGCGCGTCGGTGTCAATCAGTCCGCCACGCGCGGTGTTTATGAGCAGCACCCCGTCCTTCATCTTGGATATCGCCTCTGCGTCTATCATGTGGTGGTTTGAGGGGGTAAGGGGCACGTGCAGCGAAATTATATCGCTCTCCCTGTAAATTGTGTCAAGGTCGCAGAAAATTGCACCGTCCGCGTGGTCCTTGGCATAGGGGTCATAGGCAAGCACTTTGCAGCCGAATCCCTGCAGATTGCCTATCACCGCGCGGCCTATCTTGCCCGCGCCTATCACGCCCACGGTCAGATTTCTCATCTCCCTGCCGCACATTCCGTCAAGCGAAAAGTCGTTTACAAGCGCCCTGCAAACCGAAATTTTTGCCTTTCTCAGCAGCATCAGCATAAGCATCACCGCAAAGTCGGCCACGTTGTACGGCTCGTAGTAGGCATTGCTCACGCGTATGCCGTACTTCTTGCAGGCGTCAAGGTCAATGTGGTTAAATCCCACCGTGCGCGTGGCAAGGTACTTCACTCCCAATTCCGAAAGTTTTTTGATCATCGGCTCTGAAAGGTCTGAAAAACCTAACGTCGTCACGCCCTCACAGCCCGCAACTCTGTCCACGTTGTCCGCGCACATATTTTCGGCATACAGGTCAACTTCCAGCCCGTATTCCTTTGCCCTTTCAAAATCTTTCAATTCGTAATCTTTTACTTCAAATGCTGCAATCTTCATTATTAAATTCTCCTTTTACTATTAAAAGATACCACTTAAACTATATTTTGTCAATCTTAAAACGCACTCTGCGCCGCAATGTACAGTAAATGGCGTCTTTTGTCTGAAAACTCGCATATAATTATACATTTTGTTGTATATTTATAAATTGTGTTCGGTTATAACAAAACAGGTTGACATTACAACGCTATACATATATACTGTATATAGGTAAGTTTAAGCGGACAAATTGCCGCTTAATTTGCTCCCATAAAAAATATAGGAGGAGAAGATGAAACTCAAATTCAAATCACTTTTGGCGTGCATTCTGGCAATCGTCATGAGCTTCGGCGTGTTCGCCCTCGCTGCCTGCACCGGCAACGGCGATGAGTCGGGCGCCAATGACGATGAACAGCACGAACAACTGCCCGATGAAGAAAATCCCGACGAGGGCAACCCCGACGAGGGCAACCCCGACGAGGGCAACCCCGATGAAGGCAACCCCGACGAAGGCAACCCCGACGAAGGCAACCCCGATGAAGGCAACCCCGACGATGAAAATCCCGGTGAAAATCCCGACGAGGAGGAGCCTCAGCCTTCGCTGCCCGACGATGCAACGCCCACTATCTATCTTGCTGGCGACTCAACGGTAAAGACCTATGAGGACAATCAGTTTATCGCCGGCTGGGGGCAGTATCTTGAATACTTCCTCGATGACGAAATAGAGGTCGTCAACGCCGCTCAAGGCGGCAGAAGCACGCGTTCATTCATAAACGAGGGCAGGCTGCTCAACATAGATGATCCCGCTTACGATTATTCATTCTCTCAGAACAACGGCAACTCCATAGAGTCTGTAATAGAAGAGGGTGATTTCCTCTTCATTCAGTTCGGCCACAACGATGACGACACCAAAAAGGAGAGCTCCTACTCCACAATGTACAACCGCATGGTGCCTCTTGGTGAGCCGGACGCAAACGGCATCTATCCCACGGTCGTTCCCACCGAGGATATGAAGTCGCCCACAACCTATCTTCCCGAAGAATTTATAAACAATTCTTCCGCGGCAGATCAGGAGGACGCCCTTGAAGAGATCGCCAAATACGGCTCCACCTATTACGCATACGACTGCGGCGCCACCTACAAGGGCTTTTTAAAGGTCTACATAGATTTTGCCCGCGAAGCAGGTGCAACTCCCGTACTCGTCACTCCCGTCGCCAGAGTAGGTTTTAACGACGATGGCACCTTGCAGGACGGCCCCGGCCGCCACGGCGAAAACTTCGCCTATGTACAGGCGGTCCGCCAGCTTGCAGAGGAAGAGGACGTCCTCCTCGTCGACCTGTTTAACTACACAAAGACCGCCCTTGAAACAGCTACTAAAAACTTTGCCGACTATCTCATGGCGCTCGTTCCCAACGATTTGACGGGCGCATGGCCTACCGATTACGACAATATTTACGGCAATGCCGAACTCGGCTTTGAAAAGATAGAGGGCACCCACTACAACAAGTACGGCGCGTTCATAACGGCGGCAGCCGTCGCACAGACCATTTTGGACTGCGGAACTACAACCCTCTGCGGCGAGAATGACAGCGAATATTTCAACTTTGTCGGCCACGTTCTCACCACGCCTGAGCAGTATATAGATCCCTCCAACCGCCTCAGCATCTCCAAAGTTGCCGAACTTGAAGGCATTCTTAAAGATGTAAACGTCACCAATCCTGACAGAACTTACAAACAGCCCTCTGAGGTCATCTCGGCAATCGAGGCCCTTCAGGCCCTCGGCTCCGTCACCGCAGATAATTACCTTGAAATGCAGGTTGAGTGTCAGAAGGTCAGGGCTGAATATGAATCTCTCAATTTTGACTACCGCGACGACGTCACAAATTATAATGTACTCGTTGAATATGAGCAGGCCGTAGATGAGCAGATAGAAGCTCACAGGCCTAAGCCTTTAAAGACGGTAGTCATCTCGGCAGATGACATTACCGACCTTTCAACTGCCTATACTGAGGACGGACACACCTTTACTTTTACTTCCGACTTGTCGTTCGCCTCAAATTACAACGCCGTTCCCTTTGAACACAACGGCCAGTCCTATGGCGAAACCTCTCAGGCAATATACCTCAACGGCAGCTCAGGCCTCACCGGCTCAAGCCCCAAAAAGTATGTTGAATTTAACCTTGGGGGTGCCTGCAGAGTGACTATCGCCGCCGAATCTTCGGGCGATGACACCAGAACGGTCAATCTCGTCAAAGACGGCGAATTGGTAGGTGCATTCTCTGCAGCGCCCACCATGACCGTCACTACCATTGACGTAGCCGAAGGCGGAACCTACCGCATAGGCTCGGCAAGTAAAAATATTGCCGTCTATTACATTATAATAGAATACTTTGAATAAGCATTAAAGTGCTTAAGGCGGGGCGGGCAATTTTGCCCGCCCCGCTTTTTCCTATATTGCACCGCAAAATACATTGCATATCCTCGCTGTTTTTGATATAATAGTGGGGTATGAACTTAGTCTTTTTCGATATTGAATGCGCAAGCGTGCACAAAACAACGGCAAAAATCTGCGCATTCGGTTACGTCGTCTGCGACGAAAAATTCAATATCATAAAAAAGGAAGACATTTTGATCAATCCCAAGGGCGCCTTTCACCTGACTGACAGGCGGGGCGAAAAGGGTTTGGAACTTCCCTATGACTATGCGGAGTTTAAAAAGCATCCGCCCTTCCCCGCGGTCTATTCCTTCATAAAGGAACTTTTAGAGGATAAAAACAACCTCGTGTTCGGCCACGCCATAATGAATGACGTAAAATATCTCGACCTCGAAACTCTCCGTTTCCACCTGCCGCCCTTCAATTTCGATTTTTTGGACAGCCAGATAATGTACATGACGCACATCAAGGACTTTTCCCGGCAGTTCGGTCTTGAATACATAACCGAAAGTTTAAACGTCACGTTCACTCCCCACCGCGCCGCCGACGACGCCTATGCCACAATGAAGATAATCGAAGAATTGTGTCGTCTGCGCTCCGTTTCTCCCGACAAATTGGCGGCCGACCTCGGCATCAGGTGCGGCAGAATACGCAACCACAACATTGTCAGGCCCACTTCAGAGGAGTTTGAAAAATTCATAAAGGAGCGTGAGGCCGCCCGCGAACTGCGCAGCCGCAACCGCACGCAGTTTTATATCTTCCTCAGCCGCCGCAAGCGCAAAAAGAGCGGCCCTCTCTGCGGTCAGGTATTTACCTTTTCGCGCAACATAGAGGACGACGTCGACGTGTCAATACCCCTCGTTCAGAGGATATACGAGGAGGGGGGTGCATATACCCAAAAGTTAGGCGACTGCACGATCTATGTCTGCGAGGCCGACGACTCAACAGTGCGCACAAAGAACGCCCGACAGATCGGCGGCATGCACATAATCGACACCGTCAGTCTCAGGGAGATGCTTAAAAATGATTGACCTGCCCGCGGCATTTGTTGAACGCATGCGGCGCGACCTCGGCGGCGAGGCCGACAGTTTTTTTGCGTCCTATTCGTCGCCCGCAGCAAAGGGCATACGCGTAAATACTTTAAAGACCACCATAGAGCAATTCAAAGCTATTTCGCCCTTTGCTCTCGAACCCGTTCCGTGGGAGAAGAGCGGCTTTTACGTCACGGACGAAAAGCCGGGCAAAACCATTCTCCACGCCGCGGGCGCCTATTACGTTCAGGAGCCCTCCGCCATGTGCGCCGCGCCCCTTTTGAGCGTCAAGGGCGGCGACCGCGTGTTGGACTTATGCTCGGCTCCCGGCGGCAAGGGCACACAGCTCGCTCAGGCAATGGCGGGAGAGGGCATAATTTATCTCAATGAAATCAATTTTTCTAGGGCTAAAATACTCTCATCAAATGTCGAGCGCCTCGGCATAAAGAACGCCGTAGTGACCTGCGCTTCGCCCCAACAGCTCTGCGCTTCGCTTCCGGCAATGTTCGATAAAATTCTCGTCGACGCACCCTGTTCGGGCGAGGGAATGTTCAAAAAGGAACAGCTCGCCATTCCCGAATGGAGCGAAGAAAACGTTGCTATGTGCGCGCAGAGGCAGGCTGCCATTTTAGACTGCGCCGCTCAACTCCTCGCCCTCGGCGGCCTCATGGTATATTCCACCTGCACGTTTTCAAGGGAAGAGGATGAGGGGCAGATCAGGTCGTTCCTGAGCCGTCATAATGACTTTGAACTGATTGAAGAGCACAAGCTGTACCCCCACAGGGTGCGCGGCGAAGGCCATTATGCCGCCCTGCTTAAAAGGAATGGCGGAGATTACGGCTCTGTCAAAATGGTAACGCCCAAGGCGGAAAAAAATGCGCAGGCTCTCTACCGTCAGTTTGAAAAATCGTATCTCAAAACGCAGTTCACGCGGCTGCATTCGGTCGGCGACAGGCTGTACTGCCTGCCTGAAGGGTACTTTGACTGCGGCGTGCAGACCCTCCGTGCGGGCGTCGAGCTCGGCTCGGTCGCAAAGGACAGGTTCGAACCTTCCCACTCGCTTGCAATGTGCCTGAGGGACGGGCAGGCTCAATTTATTGAACTCGATTCGCAGACGGCGCTCAGCTATTTAGGCGGCAACACTTTTGAATGTAGTTCTGATATAAAGGGGTGGGCGGTCGCCTCGTACAAGGGCTTTCCCCTTGGATGGTGCAAGGTTTCGGGCGGCACGGCAAAAAATCATCTGCCTAAGGCCCTGCGCATCACAAATTGAATATTTCCGGCATAAAATTGGCCGCCGCGCACATAAATGTGCGCGGCGGCCAATTTTTTACTCATTTTCAATAAAATTTATGCGGCGCGCAATTGTTTGCGCGCCGCATTGTCTGCCGCTTAAAGCGGCCGTTGCTTAGTTGTTTTCACTGCCGTCGGGGTCGGAACCGTCGTTGCCCTCGGGTTCGTTGCCGCCATCGCTCTGTGTGTCGTCCGCTTCAGCGGGAGCTTCACTCACTTGGTTTTCGACAACTTCATCGCCGCCGGGTATATCGGTTACGTCTTCGGGTGTGCTATCGGTTTTCGTTTCGCCGTGTTCCTTTACATACGTTCTCACATAGCGCTTGTTCTTCTTGTAATTATAAGTGTTCTTGCCTACCTGAGGCTTGCTCTTTATCCTCTTGCGCAGGTCTCTTATCAGAAGAACTATAATGGCTATAAGTATTGCGGCCACCATAATTATGGAGGAGGCAAGCAGCCAAACGTTGGTCGAGTCGGTAGTGGTGTCGTGGTCATGGTCATGTTCATCGTCCGTTACGTCAGATGTCGAGGTTATCGAAATATCTTTGTCGACTGCCGAATAGTCGATAAACATGTTCATCATGGGCGAACCCGTCACTGCGCTGTCGTCTACCCTGAGCACAGCAAGCGCTTCCGAGTAGTCGCTGTACGCGTAGTTGTAACCGCTCTCGCCCTCAGCCGCAGTTTGAGCATTGAAGGGCACATAGTTCAGCGAATCGTAGAGCGTGTAGGTGTAGTACTGCGCTTCGTAGCCGTAAAGGTCAACTGTCACGTCGTTCTCTTCGGCAAGCTCTTCGTAGTATGCTATGCTCTCGTCGTTTGTTGCAAACGTAATGTCGGGATTTGCCTGCCTGAGCGCCGCTCTGTACGCATCGATAAGGTTATCGGAGTAGTACGAAAGGAGCGAGTTGTAGGTGTCTTCGTCAAGGCTGAGCGCGCTGTAATCGAACAGCACATAGCTTCCGTCCGTAACACCTTCGGTGGTCTGCGCGTCACGCGTTCCGCTCCACACTTCAAGCCTGTAATTCTTGGCCTGATTGCCGGTATGGATGAGGAAGTTGACAGTTATCCACTTGTTTGCCATCTCGGGGTTGTTTATGGCGTCGATCGTGAAGGAGTAGGGCGAGCTCTCTGCCGCGGTGTAGCGGGGAGTTACAACCGAAAGGTTAAATGTTTTAACCTGTGTATCGGTGTCTATTTCGCCGTCCACAAAGTAGTTGTAAACAACTTCGCCATCAATGCCGGAAACGTAGCTGAACACTCTGTCGCCGCCATTCGTCACAAGGTAGTGGGGAGCATACTGCGTGCGCGAAGAATTTGCATAGTAAATTTCGCCTTCAACAAGGTTGTCGAACGAAACTCTGTTTCCTTCTCCGTCATAATAGCTTGCGCGTTCGTCGTAGTATTCGCGGCCGTAGTTGTAGAGGTTGGCGTAGTAGTTGCCGTCCTCATCGGTGTAGAGGCCGTTTTCCTGCAGGGTGTAGGCAATGTTTTCGCGCTGCTCTTCGCGGCTTGCGTCCTCTGCGGGCTCGCCTTTGAGCACATTGCCGTCGTTGTCGTACCAGAAGGTGTATGCGGGGGTGGAGTAGGAGAGGGGCTGCTTGTCTGCAGTGTCCACAAGGTAAACCGTGGCGACTGCGCCCTCCGAAACCTTGACCCTCACGCTGACAGCGGTGTAGCTGTCGGCCGTGGCCGAGGCGTCGCTGCCGATATAACCATAATTATATATGCCCGAAGTGTTTTCGGCAACTTCCCTCACGGTATTTACAATGAGGAGGGGCTGATTTACGGTAGAGCCGATAACGCTGTCCCAATCGGCGTCAGCTGCAAACAGAGCCTTCAGGGGGCTGCTTGCGTCAAGACTTTCAAGCAGTTCGGCGTAAGTTTGCTTGTATGCGTCGAAATACTCCCTGTTTATAAGTCCTGCGTACTCGTTGCTGTTCAATCTGTCGTAGGCAGAAACCTCAACGGGAACGTTCTGCACCGAAGCGCTCGCGCCGTTTACGCCGTTGTAACTTGCGGGTACCGCAAACTGAGTCTGTATTTGGTTGGGATAATATGTCTCGTCAAACTGCGTGTCGGTGGTCGAAGCTTCGGAAATGGAAAGCGAAGCCGTAAGCGTTTCGCTGTCCGCATAGCCGAATGCCGTTTCGGTCACGTCTATCGAGGAAATGTTTGTAACTGCCACCCATCCGCCGTAATAGTTGGATGCGGTGGTATCTCTTATTTCGGTTGCGCCGTAGTTGACTACAAGTTCGAAAGACTGCTCTTCATCGAGCGAGTTGGAAACGAGCACATAGCACTGTACCCAACCGTTGTAGACGTCCTCAATGTCGTTTATGGTCGTCGTGTCTATTGTCGTCGAGTCCACCTCAATGGAGGCAACGTTGTCTGTGTTGCCCGCCTGTCTTGCCGAAATTGATACCGTCGTCCTTTCGTCAAGCTCGCTCGTCTTTACCCAAAGGGTGACAATTTTGTAGCCGTTGGCGTCTATCGTGAACGAAGGGTCGGCAATTACGCTCTCGTAAGCCGCGCCCCTCGCGCTGAGCATGAGCAGCGCGTTTGCGCTGTCGCCCGAGCCGGGCAAATCTACCGCCGTCCTCAGGGCGTCGTCTATAATAGTCTGATAGTTGCCGCCTATGCTGCTCGTCCACGAGCTTGCGGAGGTAACCGTCAGGTTGGCTATCACGTCGTCCTGAGTGTTGATGTTGATGTCGGTGGGGAGGTATGTCGTCTGCCTTTCGGGCTGAGCTACGCTTCCCACATAGTTTACCGTGCCGTTGCTGCTTGTGTAGCCGTCGTCGTCTACGGTAAGCCCCGCTGTCAGGTTGCCGCTGTCAAGGACTATGTCCGTGCGCTGTCCGTCCTCAAGCTGCGAAGCTATCGCAAGGTCAACGTGGTAATTGTACTTGCTGCTGTAGTGGTCTACAGTCGTGTCGCCGTCGTTGAAAACTTCCCTGTCGACGCGGAAAATCTTTTCGTCTGCCTCGCTCAGGAGGTTGCACGTCGTCGTAAGGTCGGGGTCGTTTACAAGGCCGTCAAAGGTCTCCTGCCCGCCTGCGGCCTCAACCATCTCGTCGACGCTCAAATACTTCTCGTATGTCACATCGTCAAAGAAGGCGTAGCCTTCAAGCGTATAGTTGCTCGCCTCGCCAAGGCCGAGGGTGAGGGTGATGGTCGTCTCTGCGTAGTCGCATGCGCTTACATACAGCGTGTACTGCACCCAGCCGTTGTTGCCGTTCTGCCATGTGCCGCTCTCCTCGTCGTAGGGGTTGAGCACGGCGGTGTTTATGTTCTCTATTCTGAAGCTGTCAAGCGTCGTTCCGCCCACAGTCTGTGCAAGCTGAATATAAGCTCCGCGTTGGTCTATAACTTCGGTGCGCGTGTCGTTGTTGCCGCCGAAGTATAAATCGCTCGTCTTGACCCAAAGGCTTATCTTGGCCGCCGTGTTGGTCTCGAGCGTCATGGTGGTGGAGGAGGTGAAATAGGTCTCCGTGCCCTGCTTGTCGTCGTCCACATAGTTGTGGATCATAAGGACGTGGCTCTCAATCTCGCTGTCCTCGCTGAAGTCCGCGTCGAGGTAGTACTTGCCGTCGTCCTCGTTGTAGTAATATTCTACTTCGTTGCCATCCGCATCGTAGAGCACGGTCTGTCCGTTCTCTTCAACCCAGCGGTATCCGTGGGTGTCGGGGTTGGAGATGTATTCGGCGCCGTCGGCGATGTAGTAGTCGTCCGTCTCGTCGTCCTCGTCGTCATTCTCGTTTTCAACTATGGCAGAGCCGGGGTCGGCAAAGGGCAAATCCTCGGGCGAAGCGTTGTAGTTGACGTAGTTCTCGTCGTCCGTGTCGAGCGCCGCATTGTTCCACAATGTTTGGGGAAGGTCGGTGTCGGTCAGCTTGCTCCAGTTTTCGGCCGTGGTATCAAGTATGCCCGAAGCCGAATCGGATGAGGTGGCGCCGCTGCCGGTGCTGCTCGACCAATTGTCGGGCGTGCCTAAAAGATAAGTTCCGTCGTTGTCGTTGAAAAATTCAAAGTTACCGTTTTTCAGTACCTGCTCGTCCACGCGGGTAGAGGTGTTTGTCTCCTCTTCATCGTCGGTGGGCGTCGTTGCACAGGCGCTTGCGAACATCGCAAACGAAGCGGCAACCGCAACCGCACCTAACAGCGTGGATTTGTACTTTGCATTTTTCGTTTTGAATTTTTTGCTCATATCTGTATCCTTAAAAATAGTTGCAAAATTTTACTGCTTGAGCCGTAAGGGGCGCAAACGCGCACCCCGTGCGACCGTACCATTACATTTTAATATAAATCGACCTTTTAAGCAACTATTTCTGCGTGAAAATAAAGCAAAATTTAAAATAATCGTCTCAATTTTGCGCAAACTTATATTATATGAACGGCGGCAAAGCAAAGGCAAAAGTCAAAGAGCGCATATTGAGCGGGACGCTCATAGGCATAATAAACGGACTGTTCGGCGGCGGAGGCGGAATGATCGCCGTTCCTGTGCTGTCGGGTATGCTTTCCTACCCGCAGAAGAAGGCTCACGCCACGGCGATTGCCGTAATTGCGCCCGTCTGTGCGGTGAGTGCAATTTCCTATATAGTGGGCGGCTATGCGCGGCTCAACCTCATCATCCCCGCCGCCATAGGCAACGTTGCGGGCGGAGTGCTCGGGGCAAAATTGCTCGGAAAATTGCCCTCTGTCGCCGTTCAGATATGCTTTATCGCAGTCATGCTCGCCGCAGGCATAAGGATGATGTTATAATTATATGGCATTCTTGATTTACGCCGCCGCAGGGTTCCTGTCGGGACTGCTCGGCGGTATGGGTATGGGCGGGGGCACCATAATGATTCCCGCCCTCACGGTATTCTGCGGAGTGGGTCAGCATGCCGCGCAGGTGACAAATTTAATTTCCTTCCTGCCCATGGCGGCGTTCTCTCTCGCCGTGCATAAAAAGCAGGGGCTTGTCTGCACTGACGGATTGCTGAGCCTGATAATTCCCGCCGTCATAACTTCCGTAGCAGGCGGGCTCATCGCGCTCATTCTTCCCGCCGACGTTTTGCGACGTCTCTTTGGCGCCTTTTTGGTGGCGTTAGCTGTGCACGGCGGGTTGCAGCTGATTGCCTCGGTCAAAAGGCGGAATAAAACTTAACTTTATGGTAAGACAGCGCCTGCGCGCCGCAAACTGCGGCGCGCAGGCGCTGTCTTGATTTACTTTTTTGATGATACAAGCTTTTTGAGCGGCGCTAAACTTACCAACCCTAAGGCTATAAGTGCAGCCGCAGTGAAGGCCGCCACGGCGCCTCCGCATATAATTATGTTGACTATTGGCGCCAATCCTTCGGTCAGCCGCCTCAGCAGTATGCCGAAAAGACAGGCAAAAATGCTCACCGCCGCGCTCATGAGCGTGTATTTTGCGTACTTGACGCCCGGGCACTTTTTGTGCAGAAGATTGAGGTTGAACAGCGCCGTAATTAAATTGCTCCCCACCAATCCGACCATATAGGAATAGATGCCTATCATCGGGGTGAGTATGAATATACATGCAAGCATAAACAGCGCGCCTATAAAAAAGTATATGAGCGTCTTTACTTCGCAGTTCATGGAGTTGAGCACGGTGGTCGTTATCATGGATATGCACATGGGCAGCAGTATAAAGGAAAACCGCGTTATCACTTCGCCGCTGAATGCGTTGCCGAACAGCATGACGCCTATGTCCCCACCCAAGGTGTACAGCAGGGGTATGAGTACTGCGGCTATCAGCACGGCGGCCTTTATCGTCTTTTCAATGTCGTTTTTCAGTCTTTCATGGCGTTCGGCGTAGTAGTGCTCGCTCATCTCGGGCGCCACAACTACTGCTATGGAGCCTATCAGCGAATTTGGTATAAACAGCACGGGCAGGCTCATTCCCGTAACGGCGCCGTACAGCGCAAGCGCTTCCGAACTAGTCAGTCCGCAGGCGCTTATCAGCAGGGCGGGCAAAAAGGTCGCCACCACCGAATTGAGCAGCGAGGTGGAGGTGCGCATAGCCGTTATCGGCATTGCCGAAGCTAAAAGGGGCTTGAGCTGCTCCTTTGGGTTGACAAATTTTCCGCCGTGAAGAAGATACCATCCCACCGAGACGATAAATGAAAATATGTAGGAGATGAGCACGGCTATCGTGGCGCGGTATGCCCCGTCCGTCGGCGACGACGCCGTAAACACTAATATGGTGCCGAGTACGACCATGACGCTGTCCTCGGCGAGCTCGATGAGGGAGTAGGGCATAAACTGCTTGTTCCCCCAAAAAGTCCCCCTCATGACGGCGTAGACCGACGTAAGAATGAGTCCCGGCAGAAGGATGATGAAAATATTCAGGCTGTCCTCGTCGGGGAAGAGAAATGCCAAAAGGCTGCGCCCGAAAAAGATTATTATCGCGGCGGGCACGGTAAAAATCAGCGTGCTAACAACGCCTGCGGTCACCACTGCGTGTTTGCCCGCAGCCGTGCCTGTTGCGCTCTGCTTGGCTATCATGCGCGAAACGGTGACGGGTATGCCGCTCGATGCCGCTGTGAGGAATACCGAAAAGACCGAAAGGCATATCTGATATATGCCTATCCCTTCGGCGCCTATCAGCCGAGAAAGTATAATTCTGTACGCAAACGACAGCGTCTTTTCTATGGTGGAAAATATGGTCACCTGCGCCGCCGATTTATAAACACTCTTTGCCATTACGGTTTATTTTACAAAAGTTGTCCGCCGATTATGTTAACAATTGTCTGCTTTTGTCGCATATAATGTATAAAATGTTACAGCTAATCTGCGACCGCCCGCGCTTTATCCGCATAACCGTGTATGTAACTCCCCACCTCGCCGAAAAGCAATTTTGCTGTCCCGTAAAGGATTGCGCTGTCGGCGGAATATGCCGCATAACCGAAGAGCCGTGCGAAGTTTATGTCGCGCAGCCGTTCGATAACTTTGCCTCCATCGCAAAAAAGACGGGCAGGGAGGGGCAAAAACTGCAAGCGTTCAACGGCGGCGCCGTGTATCCTACGCGAAGAATATTTTTATATCCGCTCCCGGAAGGATAAACGGCGGCGCGGCATAACAAAAAACAGCAAAACCTCATAAAATAAAGTAACCGATACAATAATCGACACAACAAATTTTTACGGAGGTAAAAAATGTCCTTTTTCTCAAATTTCCAATCGTCGCAGTGTCCGGGCACGATAACGGGCAATGCGTTAAACGGTCTGTGCGAAAAGGTCTGTATTCAGGCTCAGAAAATTTTTGACGCCTGCATAAAGCAGATTCAGATCGAAAACTACACTCTCGTCCTCACAGACCTTACTCCTGCAAATCCTACATACCCTTTGACTTTCGTCAGCGCCCGTTCCACAACTTCAATGGGCACCATAACTTCGCTCACCGTCGACCGCCTCGCCGATAAACCCGGCTGTGCGCGCGTTCAGGCCACGGTATCAATACCCGTGGAAGTCGCCTATACCGACGCCAACGGAGTGGAAGGGGTGGCGCAGTCTACGATATCCGTATCCGAAGACGTGCTGCTGTCCGTTCCCGCGCCCTCTATAATGCCTTACAGGGTGACTGCCGAAGCATCGGCCGTATGTGCCGAAGGTACTTTCAATGCCGACAGCCAGACGTTCACGGTAAATGCCTGCATAACCATAATTTTGAAAGTTTCCATCGACGTGCAGATACTTTTGCCTTCCTATGGCTATTGCGCCATTCCTCCCGCACAGGATTTTTCCAAGGAGGTGTGCGAAGGCTTTTTCGAACTTCCCCTTTATCCTCAGGCTAAATCTTGCAATAAGTGCAAGTAAGGGGCGTTCGGCGCGGCGCAACAGCATGTTGCGCCGCGAAATTTTATATTTTAAAGATATTTATAGTACTATGCCACGCATAATCGCCAAAATATTCTACAGTTTTCGCGCATTTGCCGTAAATCTTTATTGCAAAATTACTTTAAAAGATTCAATTATTATGTTACAATAAATACATGAAAATATTTGCAATAAGCGATCTGCACCTTTCGGGCCTCGCGGACAAGCCCATGAACGTGTTCGGGGCGAATTGGGAGGGGCATTTCGACAAAATAAAGGCCGATTGGCTTAAAAAAGTTGAGGCGGAGGATATAGTTCTCATCTGCGGCGACATCAGTTGGGGAACCACATTAGAGGAAGGCCTGTACGACATAAACTCTTTAAAGGATCTGCCGGGCAAAAAGGTGTTCATACGCGGCAATCACGACTATTGGTGGAACGGCATAACAAAACTCCGCCGCGCCGCGCCCGACGATACATTCTATTTTCTCCAAAACGACTGCGTTAAGTTCGGCAATGTCGTCATCTGCGGTTCCCGCGGTTGGACGTGCCCTGGCAGCCCCGATTACACCGAACACGACGAAAAATTATACCTGCGCGAGGCCGAGCGCTTCAAACTGTGTTTCAAGGAAGTGAACAAGGTCAAAGAAGAGGGCGATACTCTGATTGCACTCATTCATTATCCGCCCATGGGCTTGAAGCTTCAGCCCACATTGTTCACTGAGCTGTTTGAAGAAAACGGAGTAAACAAAGTGGTGTTCGGACACCTGCACGGCGACGTGTTTTTTCCCTTTCGTTATGTTAAGGAGGGAATAGAGTACATTCTCACTTCGTGCGACAAAGTAAACTTCACCCTTCAAAGAATTTTATAAAAAATTTTGCCTTTTCTCTTTACATTTTTTGCGTTTGATGTTATACTCTTAGGAAATAAAAATAATATCGGCGGAAAATAAATTGGCTTTATTCATAAGACAAAATTCATTTTACTATGCAAACCCCTATGCGGAATTATTGCCTGTATTTGTAAGGTAATTATTTCCGCTTTTTTTATGTTCGGCCGTGTGCCTCAGTTCGGAGCAACATGTACTTCGCATAACCGCGTCAGGCTTGTAAAATAAAATTTTAAGGATTTATATATATGCTGAAATCAAAAGATCTGCTTGGCCTCAGGAACATAACCGCAGATGAGATTACCGAAATTTTAGACCTCGCCGCTTCCTTTAAAAGACAGGTAAAGGCGGGGGACAAAAAATTTTCTTACCTCTCGGGCAAAACGCTCGTCACTCTGTTTTATGAAAACAGCACGCGCACGCGCACTTCGTTCGAACTTGCCGGCAAGTACCTCGGCGCTCACGAGGTAAACATTTCCGCTTCGTCAAGCTCCGTGCAGAAGGGAGAAACGCTCATCGACACGGGCAAGACGCTCGACGCATTGCAGACCGATTACATTGCCATCCGTCACCCCATGGCGGGCGCGCCCCATCTGCTTGCAAAAACCGTCCAAGCTTCCGTTCTCAACGGCGGTGACGGCATGAACGAGCATCCCACGCA
This sequence comes from uncultured Clostridia bacterium, assembly GCA_944354265.1. GTDB lineage: Bacteria > Bacillota > Clostridia > Christensenellales > Borkfalkiaceae > Coproplasma. Next base: position 46,771 of record CALVPX010000004.1, read on the forward strand.
GGCCCTCCTCGATATGCTCACCATGCGTGAAAACTTCGGCAAACTCAAGGGGCTCAAGGTCGCCATTCTCGGCGACATAAAGCACAGCCGCGTGGCAAAATCAAACCTCTTCGGCCTGTCCGAGGTGGGTGCTGAGGTGTGGGTTTACGCCCCCAAAACGCTCATTCCCGTCGGGTTCGATGCCCTCGGCGCGCATATAGCCCGCTCCCGTGAGGAGGCAATCGAAGGCGCAAACGTCGTCATGGGCTTAAGAATTCAGCTCGAGCGTCAGTCGGGCGGCCTGTTCCCCTCGCTGTCCGAATACTCGCAGTTCTACGGCGTAAAGGATGACATGCTCAAGCTCGCTTCACCCAATGCCATAGTCATGCACCCCGGCCCCGTAAACCGCGGAATAGAGCTTACGCCTACCTTAATCGACGGCGGGCAGAGCAGGATTGAAGATCAGGTAACTTCCGGCCTCAGCGTGCGCATGGCGGTATTAAAACTTCTTTCAGAGTACAGGGAGAAAAACGGTCTATGAAAACTCTCATTAAAAACGGCAGCGTCGTCCTTAAGGACTGCGTAAAGACAAGCGATATCCTCATCGAGGATGGCAAAATCGCCGCGTTGGGCGACAACCTTACGGGCGCCGACCAAGTAATTGATGCTACGGGCAAAACGGTCATCCCCGGCATAATCGATATGCACGTCCATCTCCGTGAACCCGGCTTTGAGGGCAAGGAGGACATTGCCTCCGGCTCTCTCGCGGCGGTTGCGGGCGGGGTTACGCAGGTCTGCTGCATGCCCAACACCAATCCCGTATGCGACAACGCTGTCGTCGTCAACTATATAATCAACAGGGCAAGGGAGGTAAACCTCTGCAAAGTCCGCCCCATAGGCGCAATCACCCGCGGCGAACAGGGCGAAAGCCTCGCCGATATAGGCAAAATGGCCAAGGCGGGCGTCGTCGCTCTCTCGGACGACGGCAAGTCGGTAATGAATTCCAACATTATGCGCCTTGGCATGGAGTACGCCTCCGACTTCAATTTAAAGTGCCTGTGCCACTGCGAAGATGCAACCCTCGTCGACGGCGGCGTCGTCAACGAAGGTTACAACTCCACGGTCTGCGGCTTAAAGGGACAGTTAAGGGCGGTGGAGGACATAATGATCTCCCGCGATATCTGCCTTGCGCAGAGTTTGAATCTTCCCCTCCACATCTGCCACGTCTCAACCTATTCCGGCGTAGAAATCATCCGCGCCGCCAAGAAGAACGGCGTGCAGGTTACGGCGGAGACCTGTCCCCATTACTTCATCTTGACCGACGACATAATAACCGACTTCGATACCTTCACCAAGGTCAGTCCCCCCGTCAGGGAGGAGCGCGACAGGCAGGCCATAATCGAAGGTCTCAAGGACGGCACTCTCGACTGCATAGTCACCGACCATGCCCCCCATTCCAAGAAGGATAAGGAGGTGGAGTACAACCTCGCCGCCTTCGGCATGAGCGGAATCGAAACGAGCTTTGCGCTCAGCTACACCTATCTTGTAAAGAGCGGCATAATGACCCTTCCCGAACTCATGCGCAAGATGAGCAACAATCCCGCACACGTCCTCAACCTTGAGGGCGGTGAGATAAGGGAGGGCGAAGTTGCCGACCTTGCAATCGTCGACCTCAACTCAAGTTACACAATCGACGGACAAAAGTTCTACTCAAAGGGCAAAAACACGCCCTTCAACGGCTACAAAGTCTACGGTAAAGTGTGTTACACCATCGTCGACGGCGCGGTCAAATTTGATTCAAGCAAAATGTAACGTACATTGTGCGTTAAAAATATATATTAATATATAAATTTATAAGGTAGAGAGATGATTGATAAACTTATTGACAGAATTATTGAACTTCAGAATCCCACTTGCGTCGGACTTGACACAGACTTTTCCTATCTCCCCGAAGAGCTCCGCGAAGGCATAGCTACCTTCGAGGGCGTTGCCGAGGGCCTCATCGAGTTCAACATGAACATTATCGACAAGGTGTGCGACATAGTGCCCGCCGTCAAAGTTCAGGTCGCCTACTACGAACAGTACGGCTACGAGGGACTGCGCGCCTTCGACTACACGGTCAACTACGCAAACGGCCGCGGAATGTATGTCATTGCCGACTGCAAGCGCAACGACATCGGTTCAACCGCGTCCTGCTATTCCAAGGCATACCTCGGCGTGACCGATATCAACGGCAAAAAAATCAAGGCCTTCCCCGCCGACATGCTCACCGTCAACGGCTACCTCGGCACGGACGGCATAGCGCCCTTTATTGAGGACTGCAAAAAGTACGACAAGGGCATTTTCGCCCTCGTCAAAACTTCAAATCCCTCTTCGGGCGAACTGCAGAATTTAAAGCTTGAAAACGGCAAGTTCATCTATGAGCAGATGGGCGAACTCGTGCAGGAGTGGGGCAAGGACACAATCGGCAAGTACGGCTATTCGGACGTGGGCGCCGTCGTCGGCGCAACCCATCCCGAGGAGGCGGCAAACCTGCGCTCTCAGCTCAAAAACACGTTCTTTCTCATTCCCGGCTATGGCGCACAGGGCGGCAATGCGCAGATGCTCAAGTGCTGCTTCGACGAACGCGGCCTCGGCGGCATTGTCAACAATTCGCGCGGCATAATCTGCGCCTATAAAAAGCCTCAGTACAGCGGCATGTCGTATGCCGAAGCTGCCCGCGCCGCCTGCATCGATATGCAGCAGGATCTCGCCTCCGCAATAGGTAAAATGGGAAGATGAAGGAATTATTTTGTACCGTAAAGAGCAATAGCGCAATTGCCCGCGGCATTTTTGCCATGACCATAACCCTCCCCGAGGAAGTGCAGGTCAGGGGCGGGCAGTTCTTAAATATCTCCACGGGCAATCCCGCTCATCTCTTGAAGAGGCCCTTCGGCATAATGCGCAAGGACGGTTGTGACATAACTTTCTGCTATCAGCTCAAGGGCGAGGGTACAATGTGCCTTTCAAAGGCAAAGGCGGGCGATGAGCTCGCCGTCACGCTCCCCCTCGGCAACGGCTTTGCCATTCCCGACGGCGCAAAAAAAATTGCCGTGGTCGGCGGCGGAGTGGGCATTTTTCCTCTTTTGTCCGTCATTGAAAGCGTAAAGGGCAGGGAATTCTATTCCTACATAGGTTTCCGCGGCGCCGAGTACGCCTGCCTCATCGACGACTTCAAAGCCGCAAGCAAGCAGCTCACAGTCGTCACGGACGACGGCTCCATAGGCGCAAAGACCAACGCCGTTTCAGCCTTTCTGTCCGAATATGAAGAGGTGCAGCCTCATTTAATAATCTCCTGCGGCCCTCCCGTAATGCTTCGCGCCCTCAAATCGCAGCTCAAGGAGAGGGGTATCTCAACGCCCTGCCTCGTATCCTTGGAGGAGCGCATGGGCTGCGGCATAGGCGCCTGCCTCGTCTGCGTCTGCAAAAAGAGCGATGGCTCCAACGCCCGCGTCTGCAAGGACGGCCCCGTCTTTGACATAAACGAGGTTGAATTATAAAGTTTTAAAACTTGTCAATCCCATTGATTCTTGAGCAGAATATGGAAGAATACGAAGTAATAGCCGTAAAGGCCAAATCTTACCTTGTGCAGGGCATAATTTTGGTGGCATTGTTGCCTTTTTTATGTTGGTTTTTATTTTTTGAATACGGCGAAGCGCTTACAGATAGCGGCTTCTTACCGCTGATAATCAAAATTCTGTGCTTTGCGCTCATAGTTATCCTTGTCGTAGTGCCCATCTACACAATTATAAATTATGTGCGCACGCCTTACAACGTAATAACAAGGCAGGGCGACGAACTTACTTTTATGAATAAGCGCTTTAAAATTGCCGATATTGCCGACATAAACTATCACCGCGCTCACGCAAGGGGCATCTATTACAGGACAGGCCGCCTTAAAATAATACTGAAGGACGGTACAATAATAAAGTGCAACTGCGTCAAAGAGGTAGAGCAAGTCCACAGCCGGCTGTTTGCCCTTATCCGCGAAGGCGACAAAAGAGAGGAAGTTTGATTAAAATGGTAACAGAACACATTGCAGATAAAAGCAAAACGCCGTTGTATGCTTCACTCGTATTCATAGTATTATGCGTGGCATTGCTTGCCTTTTCTGTATACGAAATGTTAAATGACAGCGACATTTTTGCACTGTATCTCTTTATTGCAGTTGTCTGTATTTTAGGATTGATAATTTTTACAATTGTCTTAATAAAGTGGCTGCGCGTTCCCGCACACATAATAACAAAAGTTGGCGACAGACTTTATTTTGACGCGGCTGATTTCACCGCCGATGAAATAGAATACGTCAATTATCGCTGTGCAAATCTTCTGCACCGCCACAGCGAAATGGTTATTTTTAATTATGGTACGCTTACGGTTGCCCTTATCGATGGCAGAAAGATAAGCTGCAATTACGTTGAAGATGTCGAGCAGGTCAACAGTATACTCTTCACGCTTGCAAAAATAGCAGAACGCAACGCGGCTAGTTCTTCACAATGACAGCATTATCTGATATTTCATATCTTAGCAGGAATAAATGACTTATGGCAAATTTAAAGGTAAATATCTGCGGGGTGGAGTTTAAAAATCCCGTAATCGCCGCAAGCGGCACCTTTGGTTTCGGCAGGGAATTCAACGAAATTTACGACATTTCCTGCATAGGCGGCGTATCCACAAAGGGCACCACGTTAGAGCCCCGCCTTGGCAACCCCGTGCCGAGAATTGCTGAGGGGCAGTCGGTAATTCTCAACGCCGTCGGCCTGCAAAATCCCGGCGTAGAGCATTTCATTAATGATGACCTTCAGTTTTTAAAGGACAAGGGGGTCGTCGTCATTGCCAATGTGGCGGGCAACACCCTCGAGGACTATCAGCTCATCTGCCGCAGGCTCAACGGCCTCGTCGACATGGTGGAGCTGAATATCTCATGCCCCAACGTTCACGCGGGCGGCATGGCGCTCGGCATCAAGCCGGGCAACATAAGGGAGGTAGCTCAGCTCACTAAAGCCGAACTTACAAAAACGCCTCTTATCGTCAAGCTGTCGCCCAATGTGGAGTCTATACCCGCAAATGCCAAGGCGGCGGAAGAGGGTGGCGCGGACTGCATCTCCCTCGTAAACACTTTCACCGGCATGGTCATAGACCTTGAGCGCCGCAGGCCGGTAATCGCCAACAACACGGGCGGCGTATCGGGTGCAGGCATAAAGCCCATTGCCCTGCGCATGGTGTACGAGGCGGCTCACGCCGTAAAAATCCCAGTAATCGGCATGGGAGGAATAGCTTCGGGGCGCGACGCGCTCGAATTCATGTGTGCAGGCGCCAAGGCCGTTCAGGTTGGAACAGCCAACTTTACCGATTCAACTGCTATGCCACGCATAGTACTCGAGATGAACGAGTGGTTAGACAGCCACAACATACCCGATATAAACGATATAGTAGATACTTTGCAGCTCAATTAAAGGAGGTATACAAATGTCACTCACTTACAAGCAACAATTCATAAAATTCATGGTCGAAAGCGGCGTTTTAAAGTTTGGTCAGTTCACGCTTAAGAGCGGCCGCCTCGCGCCCTACTTCATCAATACGGGCAACTACAAGACGGGCGAACAGCTTTCAAAGCTCGGCGAGTACTATGCCGCATGCATTGCGGAAAATAAGGTGGAGGCCGATACTTTGGTCGGTCCCGCCTACAAGGGAATTCCCCTCGCGGTGACCGCGGCAGTTTCGCTTTGGAACAACCACGGTATAAACGTAAATTACTGCTTCGACCGCAAGGAAGTAAAGGACCACGGCGAGGGCGGCCTATTCGTCGGTCAGCAGCCCGCTGACGGCGAAAAAGTGCTCATTATCGAGGACGTAATGACTTCCGGCAAGGCCCTGCGCGAAATTTTGCCCAAGCTTGAACAGCAGGCAAAGGTAAACGTCGTCGGCATGGTAATCTCCGTCGACCGCATGGAAAAGGGGTTGACGTCCGACCTGTCCGCCGTTCAGGAAGTTTACCGCGACTTCGGCATAAAGGTCTATTCTATTGTCACCATGCAGGACATTATCGACGCCATCGAGGACGGCATAATCGAAGGCAAAGAATACCTCGGCAAAATGAAAGAATACCGCGCCCAATACGGCGTAAATTGAGTTTAATTTATAAATAAGGCCGCGGGCGGATTAAAATCCGCCCGCGGCCTTATATTTTGCGCTTAAAATGTATAAAACTTATATCCGCCCGCCTTGTAGAAGCCGATAATTTCGCTGAGTGCGGCGGCTGTGGAAGTTTTATCGGTAGTGTCGTGGCACAACAGCACAACCGTCTTTCTGTCCGTCGAAGAACTCTTCGCCGCCTCAACCAATTCCTGCGGAGTGGCGTTTACAATCTCGGCATCGCGCACCGAGGCGTTCCAATCCACATATCTGTATCCCGCGTCGGTCACGGCGCTTACAAGCTGACTCTTCACGCCGAAGCTTCCTCCGGGAAAACGGTAAATGCAGCTGCGCCTGCCCGTTACCTCTTCAATTGTTTTGTTGCATTTTTCTATGTCCTCAAGCAGGGCTCGCGGTGAGGAGTATATGCTTTTATAGTCGTGCGAATAGCTGTGCACGCCTATCGAGTGCCCTTCGTCATAAGCCCGCTTAACAATGTTTTCGCGGTCCTTGACGCTCTTTCCCACAATAAAAAACGTCGCTTTTACGCCCTCGTCCTTCAGTGTGTCCAAAATTTTTGGCGTCACCCTGTCGCTCGGCCCGTCGTCAAATGTCAGATACACTTTATACGCACTGTCGGCGTAACCTATTCTAATGGGCGAACGGTTTAAAAGAGCAAAGTAGTGCAGTACTATCGCGCAAAAAATAATCATAAACGCTGTGAACGCGCCTATCCTTCTGTTCATATCAATATTTTGCGCACATTTCCAAAAAATACAAGTGCGGGGCGGCAAATTTTGCCGCCCCGCCCCCAAGTTTTTATGATTTTTTAGTTAATTTACAGCTTGAAAGTTGTGTCAATATATAAATAATGTCGCAAGGCGGAATTCATTTCCGCCGTTAAGCGGCCACAATTTGTCGCGTTAGCGAGCTCGCTTGAGGTGAAGGCGCACAATTATATAAATGAGGGCGCTTTAAGATTGTGCGCCGAGGACGAACAACGCACTTCTGCAAACAGTGGTCACTCACTGTTTGCGCGTTGTGAGATGAGCGAGCACCTAACAACGTGCGAGCGGTGACCGAGTGCGGCGTTATCCTTGCGCCGCACGAGAAGGGGCTCCTAAAGCTAACGGCAAGTCGCAGGCGTCGCCAGCCAAGACTTGCGTTAATCTGTTATCTTCTCCAAAAACTTCTGCACCAACTCTTTTTGCCGCAGTGCGGGCACTTGAGCCGCCTCTTTGTCATGGTGTGTGCCCCCATTATGTATGCGGAGGGGGTGGGTGCAAACTTTGTTCCGCATTCGGGACATTCAAAAATCTCGCTGCTTATGCCAACAATCAGTATCACGGCCACGTTTGCCACCATTGAAAGCATCGCACAGACGACAAGCGTTATGCGCAGCCATACGTCTACTGTAGCATATCCTGCACATATCACAGCAAGCCCAAGGCAGGAAATTATTGTAAGAATGAGTGATATAAGGCAAGTTATGCTTTTTTGCTTAGGGCTGCACTTGTCGGCAGTCAGCGCGGCTAAATTTTCCTCGGCCTTCTCAATGTATTGCTTTTCGTCTAATCTCTGCCCCGAAAGCAACTCGTTTACGCTTATCCCCAAAACTTTGCTCAGCGGCAGCATCAGCCCCACATCGGGCAGTCCTTTGCCTGTCTCCCATTTTGAAACCGTCTTTTCAGATATGTTCAGCCTTTCGGCAAGCTCTCTTTGGGTCAGCCCTTTTTCTTTGCGCATGGCCTTGATAAATTGTCCCGTCAGTATCTGATCCATAAATTCCTCCTTCAGGTTCTTTGCTTGGCTTTATTATAGCATTAGCGTGCAAATTTGTACACCCATGCTCCGTAGACTTTGCACATTTATGTCATTTTTTAGTAGTAAGTCAGGCTATTATTTTATTTTTTATGGCAAATAGTTATAAAGGCTAAATGTCTCTATTGTTCGCAAAATTTTGAAATGCAAATTAAATTTTTTATATAAACATGAAGAAATTAACATACAATCCAACCGCAGGCTGATATAATTCAGAAAAAACAAAGGAGTGCAGCAATGCAGGATTTATTGGGTTATGAAGGCAAAGTCTGTGTGGTAACGGGCTCTGCAAGCGGAATGGGCAAGGCTACTTGCGAACTTTTAATCAAGCTCGGTGCAAAGGTATACGGCATGGACAGGAACGAGCTCGTCATCGACGGCATGGAAAAGTTTATCGCCACCGACCTGTCGAATAAACAGAGTATCGACAGTGCTTTTGCGCAGCTCCCCGACAAAATAGACTGCTTCTTCGGCGTTGCCGGTTTAAGCGGAGCCAAGACAAGCTATTGGACGACGTTCACCGTTAATTTTATAGCCAACAAGTATATGACTGAACAGTATCTCGAAAAGCGCATGGACAGGGGCGGCGCAATAGTCTATGTCACCTCCTGCGGCGGCCTCATGTGGGAGAAGTGGCAGAAGGAATATAAAAAAGTCATGAAGTGCAAAACGTGGGACGAAATGGTTGCCTTTATGAAGAAGGTCTCCCCCAAGGACGGCGTAGGCGGCATGGCATATACGCTCGCACACGGCAGTTATCCCTCCGTCATATGCGAAATTCCCGAATGGAACGGAACGGTAATAAGATTGGTCTCCCGCAACAGAGATGATATAATTAAACTTTCCGAGCTTGTCAGAAGGGCATGGGTGTGTTATAATAATAAGGAACTCGGCATAATTGCCGAAGATGAAAACGGCGTACACAACGCGATAAGTCCAACGGTTTTAAAAACTGCGCGCGGTTATGAGATGAATATAATCCTTCGCTCCAACATAACTAGCGAAAAGTATCCCGACGGCGTATTCCACGCCCACCCCGAATATCACGCCATAAAGAAGGAGAGCATAGGACTCATAGAGGCGCAGGGATTGTTCATATTGCCGGGCAGATTAGAGGAAAAGCTTAAGGTCATAGGCAGATATGTTGAGCAAAAATTGCCGCTGCCCCCGCAGTTTGCCGCGTATAATGTGCTTTACGACGCCGCGGTAAAATGCGGTGGGGAGTATGCTTTGCAAAGCGCTCTTGGCATTATCTGCGCGGAGATACTTAAAAACACCGCCGTTTTCAAGGATAACAGACATACCATAGAATTTTTGAACGGATTGGGGTTTAACAAATGAATAAAAATGATTATACATACGAAGTATCCGCGGCGGGGCGGGTCAACATAATTGGTGAACACATAGACTACTGCGGCGGCAAGGTTCTGCCCGCGGCGCTGTCATTAAAAAATACTGTCTATATCCGTCCCAACGGCACCGATAAAATTAATATCGAATGGTCTACGCTGCCTAATAAGGTATCTATAGATATTAATAATTTAGAAAATTACAGGCATTTGAAATATGGCAACTATCAGGCGGGCTGCGCGCTCGAACTGCAAAAGGCGGGCCATAAGCTTGTCGGTTGCGACATGTATCAGGACTGCACCGTGCCCTTCGGCAGCGGACTTTCGTCCTCGGCGGCGATTGAAGTTTCAACGATAGCCGCCCTCGCAACAGTGGCGGGTGAGAAAATAGACCCCGTTTCCATAGCATTGATGGCGCAGCAGGCCGAGCATAATTACGCCGGCGTCAATTGCGGAATAATGGATCAGTATGCCTCCGCATGCGGCAAAAAGGATATGGCTATGCTGCTCGATTGCAAGACGCTTGAATGTGAGTATATCCCCTTTGACCTCGGCGACTACTCACTCGTCATTGCCGATTGCAACAAACCCCATAGTCTTACGGTCAGCAAATATAACGAGCGCAGGAATGAAACCGAGCGCGCTCTCGCAATACTGCAAAAGCGGTTGGATATTAATTGCCTTGCAGATGTAACGCTCGCGCAGTTTTCCAAATATGAATATATGCTGCCGCAACCGCTGCGCAAGCGCGCCGCTCACGTCATAAATGAATGTCAGCGCGTAAATGTGGCCGAGCAGGCTCTCCGCGTCGGCAATATCGAGCTGTTGGGCAGACTTTTGAACCTTTCACATGCCTCGCTGAAAAATCTTTACGAAACGACAGGCAAAGAGGCGGACGCGCTCGTCGAAGCTGCGCAAAGCCACCCCGCCTGCATTGGTTCCCGCCTCACGGGCGGCGGCTTTGGCGGAAGTACGATCTCTATTGTCAGAAGAGAATATGTCGACGAGTTCTGCGAATATGTGTTCAAAAGGTACGAAGAAGCAACGGGCTACGCGGCAAAGTTTTATAACGCGCAAATCGCAGATGGTTTAACAATCAAAAAAATATGATAACAAAATCTTACTTCGATACATATAACGGCAAACAGTCATATATTTACGAACTCTCCAACGACAAATTAAAAGTCGGCATAACCGACTTCGGCGGAGCGATACAGTATTTAAAGGTCGTTACGCCCTCGGGTGAAAAGGGGACGTCTGCCTCGGCTTCGACAACATCTCCGAGTATATAAACAGCGCCACTTATTGCGGCGCAACGATAGGCAGGGTGGCTAACCGCATTGCGGATGCAAGGTATTGCCTGAACGGCAAAGAATATGTGCTTTCGCAAAACGACGGCAAAAACTGCCTGCACGGCGGAGCCGACGGTTTCGATAAAAAGTTCTTCCAAGTTAAAACGTGCGGCGATTTGCTCTGCTTAACGCTGACAAGCCCCGACGGAGATATGGGGTTCGGCGGCAACATGCAGTTTGAGGCACAGTTCAGTTTGGAAGGCGGCGCTCTCAACATTAAATATTTGGCTCAGAGCGATGCAGACACGCTGTGGTCGCCTACATGCCATGCTTACTTCAATCTCGGCGGCACTATCGGCGAACACATGCTGAAAATCGACGCATCAAAATATACGCCCGCAGGCGAGGGGCTTATACCCACAGGCGAGGTAAACGCCGTAACGGGAACGCCGTTCGACTTCACTCAATTCAAACCCATAGGGCGCGATATGCACGCCGAAAACGCACAGCTCAGCATTGCCGGCGGGTATGACCATAATTATGTTCTTAACGGCGGACATGCGGCAACGGTATACAGCCCTGTAAGCGCAATTAAGCTCGATGTATTTACTGACATGCCCGGTCTGCAATTTTACAGCGGAAACTTCATAAAGGGCAGGGGTAAAAACGGTGTCCTCAACATGCACGACGGATTTTGCCTCGAACCTCAGTTTTTCCCCAAGGCAATAAATATTCCTTGGTTTCAGTCCCCCATATTAAAGGGTGGCGAACAGGGCGAACATTTCATAAAATATTCATTTTCATGGTGACTGTCCATGTTTCTCCTTAAAACAGTGACGGCAGACCCTGCGGCACAGTATCCCCCCATTATTTAAAGCAGTGTCTGCACGGTCACAATTACATAAAGCTATAACAGATTATGTAACCTTTTATAATGATAAGCGACCGCATATAAGCAACGGGTACAAAACGCCAACAGCAAAGGAAGAGTTGTATTTTAAAAATGTATCTTGAGACAGTGGGTTCAGATTGTAAGGATTTTTGCTTTTGCTTTTCGGTTTGAAGCTTTTTTCAAAACTGCTGTTTCAATGACTCATTTTAAAAAGTAGCAAAAATGAGGTTAGATCACGTAGAACAAGCTCAAAAATTGCATAAAAAAAGAATCACCTTAACGACTGTCCCAACTTAGGGGTTCAGATTGTTAAGGTGATTCAGATGGAGCTACTGGCCGGACTCGAACCGGCGACCTGCTGATTACGAATCAGCTGCTCTACCAACTGAGCCACAGTAGCATTTATATGCATTTCGCAAAAACATAGATATTATAAATGATAATTTACTTTTACGCAAGCAATTTTAAATCTCAACGCAAAAAAATATTGCAATTATTTAACTGCACATATTGTATTTCGGAAAACCGTAAAATAAAGTATGAAAAGAAGTTATAAGTTCGGACTGACAGCAATTGCTGCTGCAGCTGTAGTATTGATTGTTGCAGCTATAATTGCGGCAATTCCGTCTTGCGATAACCGAATATATTTTTCAGTCAGCTATTATTTCGTCTGTTATAAGAGCGCCGACGACGCCCATTCGGCCGCTTCTGTTTCGTCCACTGTGCAAAGTTACGGCGGCGCGGGATACATTATCAAAATAGGAACAAGCTACTATGTTACTGTTGCATGCTACTATAATGAGGAGGACGCTCAGTCGGTCTGCTCATCGCTCGGAAATGAAGGTCTTTCGTGCCGCATGGTTGAAGCTTTAACGGAGGAATACAAATTGCCGGCAAGCTTATCTCAATATAAAAGCAATATACACGGGGCGTTGACAGCGTTAGACCAACTCGGTATTATTTTTTATCAGACGGCAAACTCATTGGACAGCGGGGAAATTTCAACTTCTGCCGCGCAGTCGGTATTGGACGACGCCTGTTCAACTCTGTGCGGACTTTTAAAGAACAATCAGAACAATGCGCTGCATGCTGAAATTGAATATCTCATCGCCCTCGTCGATGATATAAGCGGAAGTTATATCTACGCACGCGAAATACGGGCACTTCAGGTTGCAGTCTGCGACGCCATTTTAAATGTAAATTTTAATTAAAAACTTGTGCAACCTTCCCGAGTCTGCTATAATATTTGCATGGACTATACTCTTATTACGGGTGCGACGGGATATCTCGGCAAAGCTTTTGCCGTTCAATGCCTTGACCGCGGCGAAAATTTATATCTGACCGGACGGAGCGCAGATAAGCTTTCCGACCTCGCCGCCCAATTGAAATCACGACGGCCGTCTGCAACAATCGCAACATTTGCCTGCGACCTCGCAGATGAGCAGTCGCGTGCGGCTCTCTTTGACGACGCCAAAGATTTAAAGTTTTCGCGCCTCATTAATGTAGCGGGAGCAGATATTCAGAAGGCGTTTGCTCTCTATGACCAGAATAAGCTGACCTTTCAGATACGCGCAAACTTCGAGGGTGCGCTTTCAATGTGTCTGTTTTGCTTAAACCACAGGGCGGAGCGTCTGAAGATAATAAACATTTCCTCCATCTGCGGCGAATATGCAATGCCCTATTTTGCCGTGTATGCGGCGTCAAAGGGTGCGCTCACATCGTTTTCTGTCGCGCTCGCAGAGGAATGCCGCAAAAGCGGCGTTACAGTAACTGCTGTTCTCCCCGGGGCCGTTCATACCCGTCCCGACGTGGAGGAGTATATCAAAGCGCAGGGAGCATGGGGCAAAATTGCGGCCAAATCGCCCGAGTATGTGGCGGCAAAGTCGCTTTCAGCGAGCGACAAAGGAAAAAAGAAACTGATAGTCGGCGGCGCCAATAAATTAATATATTATATTTCAAAAATCATCCCCGGGTGTCTGCTTATAAGGTTAAACGCCAACAGCCGCAAACATACTTATAAAGACGCATTTTAAAGGCGCTAAAGTTTGACGGGGCGCAACGCATGTGCTAAAATATTTAAAAACTACGGAGAAGAAGAATGAGCAGGGCAGATAAGATATTTATTGACAACATGAACGACATAATGAAGAACGGCGTGTGGGATACCGATCTTCCCGTCCGTCCCCGTTGGAGCGACGGCACGCCCGCGCATACGGTAAAAAAATTCGGCATTGTCAACCGGTACAACCTGCAGGAGGAATTTCCCATACTGACAATCCGCCGCACGGCGTTCAAATCGTGCGTGGATGAGCTCCTGTGGATATGGCAGAAAAAATCAAACAACATTCACGACCTTAATTCAAAAATATGGGACCAATGGGCAGACGAAAGCGGCTCTATCGGCAAAGCTTACGGCTATCAGCTCGGCGTCAAGCACCACTATAAGGAGGGTGACTTCGATCAGGTTGACAGGGTTTTGTACGACCTCAAAAATAACCCTTCAAGCCGCCGCATCATGACAAATATTTATACTTTTGCCGACCTTCACGAAATGCACCTGTACCCCTGCGCGTACTCTATGACGTTCAACGTCTCGGGCGACACCCTCAACGCCATTCTCAATCAGCGCTCAAACGATATGCTTACAGCCAACAATTGGAATGTTGCGCAGTATGCCGTCCTCCTCATAATGATGGCGCAGGTCAGCGGATTAAAGGCGGGCGAGCTCGTGCATGTAATTGCGGACGCTCATATTTACGACCGCCATATACCCATAGTCAAAGAAATTATTGAACAGCCCCAATATCCCGCACCCAAGCTGCTTGTCGACCCCGACGTCAAAAATTTTTACGACTTCACTGTGGACAGTTTCAAGCTTGAAGACTATCAGTGCAACAAGACAAAGTACACAATACCCGTAGCGGAGTAAGTATGAAGGCAATAGTTCATGTAGATAAAAAGTGGGGCATAGGTAAAGACAACGGCTTAATGTTCCGCCTGCCCGCTGATATGAAATTTTTCAGGGAGACGACCACGGGCAATGCTGTTGTGATGGGAGGCAACACGCTGCGCTCCTTCCCCGGCGGCAATCCGTTGAAAAACAGGCGCAATATTGTGCTCTCCAACACCCTTGGCGAAAGGGACGACTACAAAATTGTGCACAGCATTGAGGAGCTGTTTGCCGCTATAAAGGAGCAAAAGGGCGAAGTTTATGTTATAGGCGGAGCGGCAATCTACAGAATGCTGCTGCCCTATTGTTCGGAGGTGTTCGTCACCAAGGTCGACGCCGACGGCGACGCAGATACGTTTTTTTCCAATCTCGACGAAGATGAAAATTTTTCGCTCGAGAGTGAGGGAGAGGAGCTTGAAACAAACGGCTATAAAATAAAATTCTGCACCTATAAAAATAATAATGTCAAACCTCTTTAAATAAGTACGTGTGGCGCGGCTTAAAAAGCCGCGCCACACGCAGTATTTTTAATAATTTTCAGTAATCTGTCAGTCCCAAGAGGTAGTCGGTCGACACGCCGAAAAATTTCGCCATATCTGCAAGCAAGGAAAGCGGAGGGTCTCTCTGCGATTTTTCATAGTGCAGGTATGTCACGCTGTTTATACCCAAAGCCTCGGCAACCTGCCGCTGTGTCATTTTCTTTTCTGTGCGCAATTCTCTTAATCGGGCGCCTAAAATAATTTCCATATTTTTCCGTTATCATTTGACATATTACCATTTTGTTAGTATAATATATTCAAAACTACCAAATTGTTAGTTAATTGAATGGCTTTTAATTGCCCGCAAAATAGTTTGTGGAACCCGTCCGATTAAAGGCAGCCCCGCCGCGCTTTGCGCGGCGGGGCTGCCTTTGTCCTTTGAAAACTTTTAATTCACCTCACATGTGATCGGGTGCATAAACTGCAATATAATGGAATTTTACGGGAGATAAAGTTTTGCAGTACTTTATGGGTTTAAGCGGTTGGCAGCAGGCATTGCTTGCCTGTACGTTTACATGGGCAATGACTGCCGCCGGCGCGTCGCTCGTGTTCTTTTTCAAAAATGTCAGCCCATCGGCGTTCAGTTTTATGATGTCGGGCGCTTCGGGCATAATGCTCGCTTCGGCCTTCTTTTCGCTCCTTTTGCCCGCGCTTGAAGCGGGAGGGGAGTATTCTTTCATCGTTCTCACCTCAGGCTTTGTGGCGGGCGGACTTTTGATTATCTTTACCGATTTCGCCGTCGACAGGCTGAATTTATTTTCCAACAAAATGGCCCGTTCGGGCGCGGTCACCTGCGTCGCCGTCACCATACACAACATACCCGAAGGCATGGCGGTGGGGGTTGCGTTCGCCGCTATAGGCGGCGGTTCTTCCGCCGTAATTTCTGCCGTCATGCTCGCATTCGGCATAGGCATACAAAACTTTCCCGAAGGCATGTGCGTGGCCTTCCCCCTGCGCGCCAACGGTTATTCGCGCTTTAAAAGCTTTTTTATCGGTCAGCTTTCGGGCGCCGTCGAAATTGTCTCGGGCGTGGTCGGTGCCGTCGCGGTGACGTTTATTTCGGGCCTTCTGCCCTTTGCGCTCGCCTTTTCTGCGGGGGCAATGCTTGCCGTCGTCTGCTCTGAACTCATTCCCCAAAGCTTTGAAAACGGCAAAATCAAGGCCACTTTGGGCGTCGTGGCGGGCTTTGCACTCATGATGATACTCGATATTGCTCTCGGCTGAATAATTTATCTGCGCCGTGCCCAAAATAAGGGTATGAAAAAGGATATCGACCTCACCCGCCGCGACGAGCGCGAAACGCTCATAAAGCCCCAAAAGCAAGGTGACTGCAAATGACGGGCAAGCACAGGGAAAATTATAACAGCAACTACCTTGAATACGTCAAGAGCCACGAACCGCAGACCAAGCATTTCAAAAATTGTGCGGCTGCATTCGGCGTAGGAGGGCTAATTTGTACGATTGGGCAGTTTTTGAGGTATATGCTCGAATTCGCAGGGCTCACCGGCGACGTGCTTTCGGGGAGTGTCTCGGTCATACTCATTTTTTTGGGCTGCCTTCTTACGGGGCTCGGCGTGTACGACCGCATAGGCCGCTATGCGGGAGCCGGTTCAATAGTGCCAATAACGGGGTTTGCCAACTCCGTTGCGTCCCCTGCCATAGAATTCAAAACTGAGGGTTGGATATACGGCATGGCGGCAAAAATGTTCACCGTGGCGGGCGCCATAATAGTTTTCGGCGTATTTTCGGGCGCGCTCGTCGGGCTGATATACTACTTTATTTAAAGATCGCAACCGACACAATATATTGTGCGCTGTTAAATTTTTTCAATCAATATTTTGTGATAAAAGTATTGACAACAGCGTAAATAAATGTTAGAATACGAATACATCAATAAACTGATCGCGCAACTGACGATTTTTGCGGATGAACCGCGGGGTAGCGCGAATTGATTGAAATGTCGTTCGTCTGGGCAAATTTATCATCACAGGGTAAATGTTGCCCTTTTTTATGTGGAGGTTGCATGACGGGTAGAATTCATTCCTTTGAATCGTTCGGCACGGTCGACGGCCCCGGTATTCGCTTTGTCGTATTTCTTCAGGGCTGCCCTATGCGCTGCCTTTATTGCCACAATCCCGATACATGGGTAACGGGCGGCGGAACAGAATATTCGGCGGAGGAGGTCGCTGCGCGCGCGCTTAAATATAAAAATTATTTTGCAGGGGGCGGCGGTGTCACCGTGTCGGGCGGCGAGCCAATGTTGCAGCCGCAGTTTGTTACCCAATTTTTTACCATCGTAAAAAATGCGGGCGTGAGCACCGCGCTCGATACCTCGGGCGTAATGTTCAACGAGGCCGATCCGCACGCTTATGACGGGTTGCTCGCCGTCACCGACCTCGTGCTTTTGGACATCAAGCATATAGACGACTATCAGCATCAAAGGCTGACGGGTCACTCCAACAAAAACATTCTTGCCTTTGCCCGCTATCTTTCGGATATGGACAAGCCCGTTTGGATCCGCCATGTGCTCGTTCCCGGCATCACCGACGACGACAATTATCTGCACGAGCTCAAAAATTTTATCTCCACGCTTAAAAATGTGCAAAAGGTGGAGGTTCTGCCCTATCACTCCATGGGCGAGGTCAAGTACAATAAACTAGGCATGGATTATCCCCTCCATGGCACAAAGCCCCCTTCGCCCGAGAGAATAAAAAACGCAAAGGAAATTTTAAAGATTCAATGAAAGATTTAAAACTCATCGAAATAAGCGGCGACTCATGCGCGGGTTGTCACGCATTGCTCCCCAATGTAAATGCCGTCGCCGCACAGAATAATCTGAAGGTGGAGCGCATAGATATTGAGACCCACCCCGAAGTCATAGAAAAATACGGCATAGACCGCATACCTTCGGTAATCATAGCCGACGGCGATAATATTATTGCTAAGTGCTCAGGTTATCAGCCCGAAGAAATTTTATCTGTTTGGGTAGAGGCAAAACTTGAAGAATATAACGGCGGCCGCAGTTAAAATAAATAAAAATTAACCAAGGAAAATTTTTTGGATTATTATTTTGCGTCAATCCCTTGACATTGCAACTTATTTGTATTATTCTATATAAAAATATTTAAGATTAAATCTTATTAATGAGGTAATTATGACTTACAAAGCATGGGAAGGATTTGTTCCCGGAAAATGGAGCGACGACGAAGTTAACGTCCGCGACTTTATTCAGCGCAACTATACCCCTTACGAAGGTGACGACAGTTTTTTGGAGGGCCCCACCGAGGCCACACAAAAGTTGTGGAACGAAATTTTGGATCTCTCCGCAAAGGAGCGCGCCGCAGGCGGCGTACTCAAGGCGGATACTAAAATTGTATCGACGCTCACAAGCCATAAGGCGGGCTATATAGATAAGGATCTTGAAAAAATTGTCGGCCTTCAGACGGACGAGCCCTTCAAGCGCGCATTGCAGCCCTTCGGCGGCATAAAGATGGCCGAACAGGCGCTCAATATGTACGGCTATGAAATCGATCCTCAGGTCAAGGAGATATTCACAAAATACCGCAAGACGCATAACGACGGCGTTTATGACGCGTACACACCCGAAATGCGCCGCGCCCGCACTGCACACATTCTTACAGGCCTGCCCGACACTTACGGCAGGGGCAGAATAGTTGGCGACTACCGCCGCGTTGCCCTCTACGGCATCGACTATCTTATCGCGCAGAAGCAGAAGGATAAGCTCAACATGGACGGGGACATGACCCCCGATAAGATTCGCGACCGCGAGGAACTGTCCGAGCAGATCAAGGCCCTTAACGACCTTAAAACCATGGCCGCCGAATACGGCATGGATATCTCCCGCCCCGCAGAGACCGCACAGGAGGCCATTCAGTGGCTCTACTTCGGCTACCTTGGTGCAATCAAGGATCAGAACGGCGCCGCCATGTCGATAGGCAGAAATTCCACCTTCCTCGATATCTATATCGAGCGCGACATAAAGCGCGGCATACTCACCGAAAAACAGGCTCAGGAACTCATAGATCAGTTCGTCATGAAATTGCGCATAGTCAAGTTCATGAGAATTAAGGAGTACAACGAGCTGTTCTCAGGCGACCCCACATGGGTAACCGAATCGATAGGCGGCATGGGAGTGGACGGCAGAACACTCGTTACAAAGTCCTCCTTCCGTATACTGCACACGCTTTCAAATCTCGGTCCCGCTCCCGAACCTAACCTTACCGTTCTGTGGTCAAAAAATCTGCCTTTGGGCTTCAAGAGATTTTGCGCAAAGACCTCTATTGCAACTTCGGCAATACAGTATGAAAGCGACGACCTCATGCGTCCCGAAATGGGCGACGACTACTGCATCGCCTGCTGCGTAAGCTGCATGCGCGTCGGCAAGGACATGCAGTTCTTCGGCGCAAGGGCAAATCTTGCAAAGTGCCTTCTCTACGCCATCAACGGCGGTAAGGATGAACTTACCAAGGACAAAAAGACAGGTAAGGCATTACAGGTTTCGCCCATGTATGCCCCCGTCCTCGGCGACGGTCCCCTCGATTATAATGAGGTAATACAGAAGTACGAGCAGATGATGGATTGGCTTGCCGGCCTCTACGTCAATACGCTCAACCTCATTCACTATATGCACGACAAGTACTCCTACGAAGCTTTGGAGATGGCGCTGCACGATACTCAGGTAAGGCGCTTCTTCGCAACGGGCATTGCAGGGCTTTCGTGCGCGGCGGACTCTCTTTCGGCAATCAAGTACGCAAAGGTTTATCCCATCCGCGATGAAGAGGGGCTCGTGACCGACTTCAGAATCGAAGGCGACTATCCCAAGTACGGCAACAACGACGACAGGGTAGATCAGATTGCTGTTTGGCTCGTAAAGACATTTATGAACAAGATTAAGAGCCATTACACCTATCGTCAGAGCGTTCCCACCATGTCCATCCTCACCATCACATCCAATGTGGTGTATGGCAAGAAGACGGGCAACACGCCCGACGGCAGAAGGGCGGGACAGCCCTTGGCTCCCGGCGCAAACCCCATGCACGGCAGGGATTCAAGCGGTGCTTTGGCCTCCCTTGAATCGGTTGCAAAACTTCCCTACGAGTACTCGCGCGACGGTATTTCGAATACGTTCTCGGTAACGCCCGCTTCGCTCGGTAAGGATGATTGATTATAAAAATTATACGGTAAGGTAATCCTTACAAAAAAATATTATAAGAGGTGAATTACTATGTCAAGAGTAGATAATCTTGTTAATATGCTCGATGCGTATGTCGCCGACGGCGGATACCATCTCAATGTAAACGTCTTTGACAGGGCAACTCTTTTGGATGCTCAGGCTCATCCCGAAAAGTATCCCCAACTTACTGTCAGGGTTTCGGGCTATGCCGTCAACTTCAACAAGCTCACAAAAGAACAGCAGGACGACGTAATTTCAAGAACAATTCACGAATCATTCTGATTTTACGCCTTAAATAGCGGCCGCAGTTTTTCTGCGGCCGCTATTTTCTATGTCGGTAAATGTCACGGTCTGCATATTGATGTCCGAATTTACATTTTTTCAAACTGCGAAGTTATTTTCAGTGCATGCGCATATGCCGCAAAGCGACAATATATTGCCATGTTTGTAGAAAATTTTGCACTTTTTAATTTACAAAACTTTCGGGTTATAGTATAATATAAATCGTATAACTATAAATAATGGGAGAAACATTAGGTGACGGATAAAAAGCACTTTAAATTCACCAAGGGGCGCATAGCTGCAATAATCACTGCGGTTGTAGTCTTTTTGCTCATTTTGGCGCTTATAATAATTAATATTTTCATTCCCATTAGGTATTTGTCCGCATACTTCGTGGAAGAGGAAGAGCGCGAAGACGGTGTACTTGCCGTCACCTTTATCGACGTTGGCTATGGCGACAGTACTTTATGCGAACTTCCCGATGGCAAAGTACTCTTGATAGACGGCGGAGACGGCTCTCATCAGAGCATGCTCGCCATTTTAAGAAAGCTCAACGAGCGCGGAGTGGATAAGATCGATTATCTCGTCTGCACGTCCGTGCTCAGCGAATACTGCGGCGGCCTCGCTGAAATTATTCAGTTTAAAGAGGTAGAGCACATATTTATGCCCGCCGTTTCCAACAGCGACATCACAGAGGCATTTTCTCAATTTGTCGATGAGGCAGAAAACAGCGAAGCCGAAATCAGTTACTGTCAGTTCGGCGAAGGGGCAACGGGGGAAGATTATTTCTTTACCTTCCTTTC
The DNA here is from genome assembly GCA_944354265.1 of uncultured Clostridia bacterium. Lineage (GTDB taxonomy): Bacteria > Bacillota > Clostridia > Christensenellales > Borkfalkiaceae > Coproplasma. Next base: position 68,046 of record CALVPX010000004.1, read on the forward strand.
TCCGTCCTCGCCCGACGATCCGCTCGGTTATTATTCGGCGCTCAACTCATCCGCAACTGACGAAAATATACTCAACGCCTCAGCAGTATTATGGCTCGAATACGCAGGCAGGTCGTTTGCGTTCACTTCGTCGGCGGGCAGACAGGCGCTCGAAGATATCGTTGACAGTTACGAAATTACCGTCGCCGCAGGCGATAAGTTTGCGCCGATAGGCAATTATTCGGTAAATTTGGAGGGGTGCGACGTTGTCTCCGTCCCCGGTCACGGCAGGGAGGAGTGTAGCTCTGCGGTATGGTATGAGACTTTGTCTCCGTCGCTTGCGGTCATATCGGTAGGCGAAAACTTTTCAGGTTATCCCTCGGCGCAGGCGCTTGCTGACATCGGCAGCGTTGTCGATACGCCCCTTCTCACGAGCGAACACGGCAATATCACCGTCACAGTCAACAGCAACGGCGTCATAAATACCACATTTTCAGAGGAGGAAGAATGAAACTTACAACAGCAGGCGAATCGCACGGCAAGACGCTGATAGGCATTATTGAAGGTCTGCCTTCAAACCTCCCCGTGGATATTGAGTTTATCAACAGTTACCTTGCCCTCCGCCAAAGCGGTTACGGCCGCGGCGGCAGGCAAAAGATAGAGAGCGATAAAATAGAAATACTGTCCGGCGTGCGCAACCGCCTCACTTTGGGCAGCCCGTTAGCATTTCAGATAGTCAATCGCGATTACGCAAATTGGCAGCCCTACATGGCTCCGGAGGGAGCCGACGTATCGCAGAGGCGCCTCACGAAGGTTCGCCCCGGCCATGCCGACCTTACGGGCATCATCAAGTACGACCAAACCGATGCGCGCAATATCCTTGAGCGCGCAAGCGCAAGGGAAACGGCCGTCCGCGTGGCGGCGGGCGCCATAGCCATGTGCTATTTAAAAGAGCTCGGCGTTGAGATAAGCGGTTATGTAAGGTGCGTCTGCGGCATAGAGGACGACAACACATATTCCTTTGAACAGCTGCCCGCGGCAAAAAGTCAGCCGCTGTTTATGCTCAACGAAGGCTTGCAGCAAAAGGCCATGGTGCTTATCGACGAGCTCAAGGCCAACGGTGACACCGCGGGAGGCATAGTTGAAATACGCGTCAAAGGCTTAAAGAGCGGCTTTGGCAGTTGCATGCAGTATTCTACCAAGCTTGACGCCATTTTGTGCTCGGCTATGATGAGCGTGCAGGCCATAAAGGGCGTGGAGGTAGGCATGGGCTTTAATGCCGCCCGCAACCGCGGCTCTGCCGTTCACGACCAAATCTATTTGGAAAACGGAAAGTATACTCGTTCGTCCAACAATGCCGGCGGCATAGAGGGCGGAATGTCCAACGGCGAGGAAATTGTTCTCCGCGCCGCCATGAAGCCCATTCCCACGCTGATGAAGGGTCTGAATACCGTCGACACGGCAACAGGCCTTCCCGCTAAGGCGGCAGGCGAGCGCAGCGACGTAGCGGCAATCTGCGCCTGCGAAGTTATTTTAGAGAGCGTTGTTGCAACCGCGCTTTCACAGATCGTGGCCGAACGCCTCGGCGGCGATAACATGAGGGAGGTAAAGGAGCGGTATTCCCGCTTGCCCTGATGATATGAAAACTATAACCATAAACACGCCTTCGTGCAACAGCGTAATCTATTGCGGCAACGGCGCATTTGTAGAGCGCACAGCCCTTTTGAAGGACAAAAAGCTCTTTATCATTACAGATTCAAACGTATATAAGCTGTATAAAAGCCATATTGAGAGCGCCTTTGGCGACAGCCCTGCATATGTGTTGCCTGCGGGCGAGCGCAGCAAAAATTATCATCAGCTGCTAAAAATATTGTCCGCCATGCTTAAGGCGGGCGTGACCCGTTCGTCCACCGTCGTCGCCTTCGGCGGCGGGGTAGTGGGCGACATTGCAGGACTCGCCGCTTCGCTGTACATGCGAGGCGTCAACCTGATACAGATTCCTACGACTCTTCTGTCGCAGGTAGACAGTTCGGTCGGCGGCAAGACGGCTGTCGACTTCGAGGGGGTCAAAAATATTATCGGTGCCTTTTATCAGCCGTATGAAGTCATAGTCGACCCGCTCTTTCTGCGCACCCTGCCCCGCCGCGAACTGCGCTGCGGTTTGGGGGAAATAATAAAGTACGGCGCGCTCGACTCGGGCATTTACCGCAAGCTGATTGAAAACAAGAACACCATCTTTTCCGAACAGTTCATGGAGGGCATAACGTACGACTGCATCGCCCACAAGGCAGAAGTCGTCACTGCGGACGAGCGCGACACGGGCGGCAAAAGAAAAACTTTGAACCTCGGACACACCACGGGGCACGCCTTTGAACTTTACTACAAACGCAAATCCCACGGCGAATTCGTGCTCATCGGCATGTACTACGAAATTTATATTGCCAAGCGCTTAGGCATGTGCGATGCGGCATATGCGGACACGCTGATAGATCTCATAAAAAGGGTAATCAAAAATGTTCCCGCCTATGAGGATGCTTCCAAGGCGGCGCAGTTTGCCAAGTTCGATAAGAAAAATACACAGGTCTCGCGCATATCGCTCATCGCGCCCAAATGCGAGGGCGAAAGCGTGGAAATTACTCTGCCTGCGGAGCAATACTGCAAGCTCATTGAGGATTGCAGCGCATATTTACAGGAGAACAAAGCATGAAATTAGCTGTTATCGGCAAGGACGTGTCCAAATCGGACAGCCCCAAAATGCACTCATTCATCGCCCGCAATATGGGCAATGAAATTACATACGACGCGATATCCGTCCCCGAGGACGCATTCCCCAATTGGATTAATTCAATAATCTCCCGTTACGACGGCTTTAACGTCACAATTCCCTATAAGCTCGCCGTAATGCCCTATTTAAAGGACATCTGCGGCGACGCCTCTCTCTTCGGTGCGGTCAACACAGTCAGGTGTTCCGATATGTCGGGACACAATACCGACGGCCTCGGCTTTATGCTCATGCTCAAAAACAACGGCGTGGAGGCGGACGGCAAAAAGGTGTTGCTCCTCGGCGCAGGCGGCGCGGGCAGGGCGGTTGCGCAAAAACTTGTTCAGGGCGGCGCCCAAGTGTACGTCTATGACCGTAACATCTCAAGTGCCGAGGCTCTCAAGGCCGACTGCCCTCAGGCTAACGTGCTCGAAGAAGTCATCCCCGCCGACTACGATATTGCAATTAATGCAACGGGCGTGGGCATGCACAAGAGCGAGGGACTGTCGCCCGTCGGCGAGGACGTGCTCGCGCGTGTAACCGTCGCTGTCGACCTCATATATGTCCCTGCGGAGAGCAAGTTTTTATCCATAGCGCGGGAACTCGGCAAGCAGGCAATTAACGGTCAGGCCATGCTTTTCTATCAGGCGTATTATGCGGAGTGCATATATTTTGATGTGCAGCCCGACGAAGCGCAGGCAAAGCAACTTTTCCTCAAATACTTAAAGGAAGATTAACTTTATGAAATTTTTGTTTATTAACGGCGTCAACCTCAATATGACGGGCAGGCGCGAAAAGGGTGTCTACGGCACGCGCACATTAGAGGACATCAATAAAGGCATAGCCGCCCATTTCAAGGGCGACGAGTGTGTATTTTATCAAAGCAATATAGAGGGAGAAATCTGCTCCCGTCTGCACGCCGCTGCCGATGAGGGCTTCGACGGCATAATTCTCAATGCGGGCGCGTTTACGCACTACAGCTACGCCATCCGCGACGCCATTTCATCGATAGATACCCCCGTGATAGAGGTGCACATGTCAAATGTGCACGCGCGCGATGAGTTCCGCCACACATCCGTAATCTCCGCCGTCTGCAGAGGAGTAATCGCGGGCTTCGGTGCAAACAGTTACATTTTAGCGGCAGAGAGCTTTAAGCTATGAATATAGTGCTCTGCGGAATGATGGGCAGCGGAAAGACGACCGTCGCCCGAGAAATCAGTGAGACGTACAACCTCGTTTGGGTTGATACCGACGAGGAGATAGTCAAGGAATACGGCGAAATCAACGGCATCTTTGCCGACCGCGGCGAAGAGGGCTTCCGCGACATAGAGAGTTCTGTCACAAAAAAGGTGGCTGAAAGTTACAATAACGCCGTCATTTCTCTCGGCGGGGGGTGTGTGCTCCGCCAATGCAATGTGCAATATCTCAAACAGACGGGAAAAATTTTCTACCTCCGCACCTCTCCGGAGGTAGTTATTTCACGCATAAAGGGCGACACTACCCGCCCGCTTCTGCAGGGCGATCTTGAGGAGCGCGTGCGCACAATTTCCGCCGCCCGCTCGGCAATTTACGAGGCTGCCGCCGATTACATAATAGACACCGACGACAAGTCGGCAAAGTGTATAGCAAAAATTATAATGGAGCAGATGCAGGCATGAAAACTGTGCTGATTACAGGCGGAACAAAGGGAATAGGCAAGGCAATAGCGCAGCGCTTTCTTGAGTCGGGGTACGAGGTCATTCTCAATTACTGTCACGACGAGGATGCGGCCATAGCTACCCAAAATGAGTTCAATGAGCTCGATTATTGTCCCGTCTTGATGCGCGCCGACGTCTCCGACGAGGCGCAGGTCAAAGATATGTTCGCCGAAATTTTTCGCATTTTCGGCGGTTTGGACGTGCTCGTCAACAACGCCGGCATCTCAAAGGTCAACGTCATTCAGGATACCACCCTCGCCGATTGGGAGGAGGTCATGGGCGTAAACCTGCGCGGGGTATTTCTGTGTAGCCGCGAAGCCGCCCGCCTCATGATCTCTGCGGGACGGGGCACAATAGTTAACATTGCCTCAATATGGGGTGAAGTGGGCGCTAGCTGCGAGGTGGCCTATTCGGCTACAAAGGGCGGCGTCATCGCCTTCACCAAGGCGCTCGCCAAGGAACTCGCTCCCTCGCATATATCAGTCAACTGCATTTCTCCGGGCGTCATAGACACCGAAATGAATTCAAATTTAACTGCGGACGAAGTGGAGGATTTAATCAATCAGATACCCCTCGGAAGGCTTGGCAGCGGCGAGGACGTCGCATCTGCCGTACTCTTTGCGGCAGAGAGCAGCTATATCACGGGCGAAGTCATCTCCGTCGGGGGCGGTTTTGCTAAATAATCGCCAAAGCGGGATATTTTTTAAATACTTTGTCAAAAATAAAGGAAATTTTTAAATTTTTTCGTATATAAAGGTTGTAATGGAAAAGAACGTGCGCACAAGGACATACGAAAACGAAAAGCTCACCCTTTCGCGCTATGCCGCCCTTTCGTGCAATACTAAGGGCAGGAAGCGTGAGGAGGAGCCCTGCGCCATGCGCACCGATTACCAGCGCGACCGCGACAGAATAATTTACTGCAAAGCCTTTGCGCGCTTAAAGAACAAGACACAGGTGTTCTTTTCGCCCGAAGGCGATCATTATGTAACGCGGCTGACGCACACCTTGGATGTCGCTCAGATCGCTCGTTCAATAGCCCGCGCCTTAAGGCTCAACGAGGACCTCACCGAAGCTATCGCTTTGGGTCACGACCTCGGACATACGCCCTTCGGGCACAGCGGCGAACGCATACTCAATAAACTTTCGCCGAGCGGCTTTCGCCACAATGAACAGTCCGTCAGGGTAGTAGATGTGCTCGAAAAGGACGGAAAAGGGCTCAATCTGACGCACGAGGTGCGCGACGGAATTTTAAATCACAACGGCGACAATGCCGAAACTTTAGAGGGCAGGTGCGTTCACCTCGCCGACAGGATTGCCTATATAAATCACGACCTCAACGACGCCATCCGTGCGGGGGTCTTAAAGGCGGGCGACGTGCCTGAAGATATTGTAGCCGTGCTTGGCTCAACCTCGCGCGAACGCATAAACACTGCAGTCACTTCGGTGTGGCGCAACAGTGCGGACAAGCCATATGTCGCCATGGAGGAGAACATAAAGGTTGCAAGCGACAAGTTGCGCGCGTTTATGTTCGAGCGCGTGTACCGCACGAAGTACGCCATGGGCGAGGAGGAAAAGGCAGAGCGCATGCTCTCCGAAATGTATTACTACTTCGTAGGCAATCCCCACAAGCTACCCGAAATTTACCGCACCATTGCCGAAAACGAGGGCGCCGACCGCGCCGTGTGCGACTACATATCGTCTATGACCGACCGCTATGCGGTACATATTTTCAACACGATCTTCGTCCCCAAGGGATGGACGTTCTTTGACGAATTAGGCGACTGACAGCGCGGCAACTATTTTAAGGAGATATATGCCCGGTTTAGACCAAGACTTTTTAAGGACGTTAAAGGACAAACTTAATATTGTCGATGTGGCGAGCGGGTATTTTTCGCTTGAAAAGCGCGGCACTAACTATTGGGCGTGCTGTCCCTTTCACCATGAAAAAACGGCATCATTCTCCGTCAACGAAAGCGGGCAGTTTTATCATTGCTTCGGGTGCGGGGCATCGGGCGACGTCATAAAGCTTGTCTCAGAGATGGAGTCGTTGGACTTCATGGATACGGTAAAGCTGTTGTGCGAGCGTGCGGGGCTTCAGATGCCGCAGACGGCGGCCGATAATCGCCGCACTGCCGAAAATAAGCGCCGCCGCGATACCATTTTAAAGATAATGAACGATTGCGCGCATTTTTATCTCGACAATCTCAATTCGGGTAAGGCCGACGCGCACATACAGTACATACTCAACCGCAGAATACCTTCGGGAGTAGTCCGTTCGTTCGGTTTGGGGGCAAGCCTCAATTTTTACGATTTGCCCGCGTTCCTCCTGAGAAAGGGCTATTCAAAGCAGGATATTTTGGACAGCGGCACCGTGAACGAAGTTGACGGCCGCCTCGTCGACGCGCAGGGCGGCAGGCTCATCTTTCCAATAATAAACGCCTTGGACGAAGTTGTCGCTTTCGGCGGCAGAGTGCTCAAAAAGACTGATTTTGCAAAATATAAGAATACCAAGGAAACTGTGGTATTCAACAAAAGCAAGACGCTTTACAACATAAATCTTTTAAAAAAGCTCAAAAGAAGCCAAACTATTAAAGAAGTAATAATGGTCGAAGGCTACATGGACACGATTTCCCTGTATTCTTCCGGTTTCAAAAATGTTGTTGCAAGTATGGGCACTTCGCTCACGCAGGATCAGGCGCGCCTGATAAAGAGGTACACCGATACCGTTTTGATTTCCTATGACGGCGACGCCGCAGGTCAAAAGGCAAACCTGCGCGGGTTGGATATTTTAAAGGGCGAAGGGCTAAATGTAAAAGTCGTTCCCCTGCCCGAGGGGCTCGACCCCGACGATGTAATAAAGCAGCAGGGAGCGGAGGGGTATCAAAAATGTCTCGACGTGGCAATGCCGCTGATAGATTATAAGCTTCTCATCTTGGAACGGTCGTTCGATCTGACCAAAACGGAGGACAAACGCCGCTACGTTGCTGAAGCCATAAGGCTGATAAAGACAGCAGACAGCGCCGCCGAGCAGGAGGACTTGCTCAAAAAACTGCGCGACAAAACGGGCTACACATACGAAAGTCTGAACCGCGACCTCGCCTCGGCGCCAAGTCAGCTCGAAATTAAGAGCGACAAGCGTGAGGAGCGCGCCGACAACGCAACGGCGTCTTTAAAGGCCTCGCGCTTTGTCATTGCAAGCTATCTTTTCGGTGCCGACTACACAAAGGATACAGATATACGCGAAATTCCGTTCACAAACGATATCCACGCCATTCTCGCCAAATACATACTGTCCAAGCGGCTGATGGAGGAGCGCATACACCTGAGCGAAATCTTTGAATTTTTTGAAGAAAATTCGCCCGAATATGAGGAGCTTTCGCGCATACTCGATTATTCCGACGGCGCCGGCTTTTCAGGTGAAGTTGCCGAGAAATATTTTTTTGACAGCATAATAAAATTAAAAAAGGACTTTATCGATGGGGAAATCAGCGAATTATCGCAAAAAATATCTGCCGTTCCCGACATCGGTGAACGAAAATCCTATGCGGAGCGCATCAACGAACTCCTTAAACAAAAGGAAAAACTAAAACACGGAGCACAATCATGAATCTGTCAGATCAGAAACTGAATGAAATTTTAAAAAAGATTATTGAAGACCATCAGGCAAAGGGCTCTATAACAACCAACAGTCTGTGCGATATAATGGAAAAATACGAAACTACGCCCAATCAGATGGACTATGTCTACAAGTCCATCGCAGAGGCAGGTATTCAGATAATCGACGAGGCCGAAAGGGACAACGAACTCTACGAACAGGCCCTTTCAGATATCGGTCTTGATGATCCCGTAAAGATGTATCTTAAGGACATCGGCCGCGTTCCGCTCCTTTCCGCCGACGACGAAATAGAGCTCGCCCGCAGAATGCAGGAGGGCGATGAGGAGGCCAAAAAGAAGCTTTCCGAAGCCAACCTGCGCCTCGTCGTGTCAATCGCAAAGCGCTATGTCGGCCGCGGCATGCTCTTTCTCGACCTCATTCAGGAGGGCAATCTAGGCCTCATGAAGGCGGTGGAAAAGTTCGACTATCAGAAGGGCTTCAAATTTTCCACATATGCAACGTGGTGGATAAGGCAGGCCATAACCCGCGCCATTGCCGATCAGGCACGCACGATTCGTATTCCCGTGCACATGGTCGAAACCATAAACAAGCTCACCCGCGTTTCGCGCATTTTGCTGCAGAAGTACGGCCGCGAGCCCACTCCCGCGGAGATCGCTCAGGAGATGAACATCTCCGAAGAGCGCGTGCGTGAAATTCAGAAGATAGCTCAGGATCCCGTTTCTCTCGAAACGCCCATAGGCGAAGAGGAGGATTCGCACCTCGGCGACTTTATTGAAGATGACCGCGCCGTCACTCCTTCGGACAGCGTGTCGTCAACTATGCTCAAGGAAACTTTGCTCTCCGTCCTCAACAGCCTTACCCCGCGTGAGGAAAAGGTTCTCCGTCTCCGCTACGGCGTAGACGACGGCAGACCCCGCACCTTGGAGGAAGTGGGCAAGGAATTCAACGTCACCCGTGAGCGTATCCGCCAGATAGAGGCAAAGGCGCTTCGCAAGCTGCGTCATCCCTCGCGCTCCAAGCACCTTAAAGACTTCCTCGATACCTGATGAGGCAAAAAACTTTCGGCGGCGAGGGGGGAAGGATACCCCAAATCTGCGCCCGCCTGCAAAAATGCTCGGTATTTGCCGACGTCGGTTGCGACCACGGCTATTGCGCGCAGTACATGTTACAAAGCAACCTGTGCGAAAGAGCAATCATCTCGGATATCAGTCAGAAAAGTTTGAATAAGGCGGTAAAATTGCTCTCCGACTATGCCGCTCAGGGGCGTCTTAGCGCCGTCTGTTGCGACGGGCTTAGCAAGGTGGAGGGCGCCGACCTCGTGCTTATCGCCGGAATGGGCGGAGAGGAGATAGTTAAAATTTTGAAGGATGGGTATATTCCGCCCGCCTTTGTCTTTCAGCCCATGAAAAATGCCGACCTTCTCCGTGCATACCTCATTGAAAACGGGTGCGCTATCGAAGAGGACGGCATATTTAAAGACAACAAATTTTATTTTATAATTAAGGGTCGCGCGCACGGCGGTACGCCCGCGTATTCGCAAGCGGCTCTGTCCTTCGGCAGGGACAGCCTCGGCAATCCTTTGCTAAAGGAATATCTTTCGCAAGAAATTGACAAGACGCAAGCTTACTTAAACAGCAGGATGAGCGAACAAAACCGCTCTGCTCTCAATTCAAAGCTTGCTTTTTTAAAGGGGGTACATAGCGGTGAAATTACTTGACGCTTTTAAAATAATCGAAGAACAGGCGGCGCCCGTCGCTCTCAGCGACGAACTCTGCAAAAAATATGACCATTACGACAACAGCGGCATAATTCTTGAAAACGAAGGGCAAATAAACGGCGTGCTGTTTTCCCTCGATTTTACCACCGACGCCGCAGCCGAAGCCGTAAAGCGGGGGTGCAACCTGATAGTTACGCACCACCCCGCCATATACCACGGCATGCGCAGAATCACGCCGTCGGACGACCTGATTTCGCAGGCTCTCGTTCTTTGCGTTAAGAATAATATAGGCGTCATCTCTATGCATCTCAATTTCGACAGCGCCCCTCAGGGTATAGATTACTATCTCATGAAGGGCCTCGGCGGAACGCAGGCGGACGGGCTGCTCAATCCTCTCTCTTCGGGAGGATACGGCAGAATATACGACATCAAGCCCATCGCATTCAAAGAGTTTGTAAAGCGCACCATGAAAAATTTTGAGACCCGCCGTTGCTTTGCCTATGGCGATGATGAGCGCATTATCAAAAGGGTCGCGTCGTTCTGCGGCGCGGGCTGCAGTGAAGATGCGGCAGGCCTTGCAATCAAAGGCGGGGCAGATGTGTTAGTATCTGCAGATATAGCCCACCATATGATAACGGGGCTGTACTATAACAATGTCAATGTTGTTCAGCTTACCCATTATGCTTCGGAAGTCTACGGCTTCAAGCGAATAGCAAAAACACTTGCGCCTTCTTTCGGCGTTCCGGTCTGCGTCTATGTCGACGCGCAACTCATGTAACAACAAGGAGATTTATTATGACACAGGTTGAAAAGCTCTTAAAGTATCAGGAGGCCGACTCCCGCCTTTTAAAGGTTGAACAAAAGCTCAATTCGAGCGACGAACGTAAAAAGTATATGCAGTCGCGCTCATATCTCACAAAGGCTTCCGAAAAACTCGACCAAATAGAGGCGAAGGCGCAGGAACTGAAGGCCAATATCGAACGCCTCAATGCAAAGTACTCTGAACTTGCCGAAACGCTCAAGGACTTTGACCATCTCGATGAGCTCGTTGAGCAGGGCAATGCAATCTCCTTTTATAAGAGGAGCGCACAGTCTCTCTCAGACGACCTCAAGGCGCTAAAAAACGAAATAAATTCCTTGACGTCGGCGATAAAGGAGCAGGTTGATGAATATCAGACGTTGAAGAAGAACGTCATTGCCGCGCAAAAGGAATATCCCAAGCTTCAGGCCGCATATAAGGAGTACAAGGACAGTGTTCAGGTCGAGGCTCAGGCTATAACAAAGGAGCTTAAAGTCCTCGCCAAGGACATCGATGAGGATATCCTCAAAAAATATCAGGCCAAGCGCAGCGAAAGGGTATTCCCCATTTTGTGTCAGCTGCATGGCGACGTTTGTCCCATGTGCGGCACGTCCCTTTCTATCGCAGAAAAGGAAAATGCGTCAACGGGCAAAGTTATCGAGTGCGAAAACTGTCACAGATTTTTGTATAAGTAATGTAAATTGCATCCATTCACGCTAAAAATTATTGTCATATTTTCCGCCGTGCAACATATAATAACATATGTGTTCCCGAGGGCGGAAAAACTCAAAGGAAATGTCAATCCCCGCGCGGCCTTACTGCCGCGCGGGGATTTTATGCTGTCTGTTGCTTTATTTCTTATGCGCCCAAAAAATTTGTTCTTTGGCAATTTCCAATCCCAATTTCTTTTGCAGGTGAAGGGAGGCTGCGTTATCGTAAATTATATGGCAGTAGGGGGTATAACCCATGTTGAGCTTTTTGTTTATCAAAAAACTTTCAAGTTCCACAGCATAGCCGTGTCCGCGGAACTGAGGAAAAATTTCCAGCATGCCCATGCTGCCTTCGCTGTGCTCGCCGATGTAACCGCAAAATTGCCCGTCCGCGTGCGCGGCAAAAACCATTTTGCGCTGTTGTGTGTTTTTCAGCTCTTCCGGGTCGGCAAACTGATATGTGGCAATAATCCTTTCAAGCTCTTCATCGTTTGCCACGCTTATGTCAAGTTTTCCCTCAAGGGGAAGAGGTTGGTTGCTTGTATACACGCCCTGAAAACACGGGTGTTCGCAAACAAGTCCGTATCGCTGCTCTGCATAATTAAGCATGAGCGGCTGACTCAACAGTAGCAGGTCATAGTCGTCGCAGGCTTCAAGCACTTTTTTACCGTCGCTTTCGTCTTCAGCAGAAAGGCAGATTACGCCGCTGAACTCGTCTTTGACGAGTATTGCGCGGCTCTCCTCGGCGAGGATTTTGCCGCCGCGCTTTAAAAATTGACTGACTATGATATTTTGTAATAAGTCCTTTTCCCAAAATTTGCACATGAGCATATTATACTTCGCCGCTTAAATTTAGTCAATTCTATTGACAGCCCGTCAATGCGGTATTAAAATAATTATAAAAAAAATAATAAGGAGCATAAAATGAAAGTTTTACTTATAAACGGCAGTCCCCACAAAAACGGATGCACAGCTACGGCATTGAAAATTATTGCGGACGAACTCAAAGCTCAGGGCGTCGATTCGCAGATTTATTGGATAGGCACGGGCGCCGTCCACACGTGTATGGGCTGCGGATATTGCAGAAAGGCGGGTAAGTGCGTATATAACGACGATATCGTGAACGAACTCGGCGAACTGTGCAAGGATGCCGACGGCTTTGTTTTCGGTGCGCCCGTTCACTATGCTTCCCCCGCAGGCGGCATGGTGGCCGTGCTCGACAGACTCTTCTATTCCCACGGCAGGTACATGAAGTATAAGCCTGCAGCAAGCGTTGTGTCGGCAAGAAGGGCGGGTACAACTGCGGCTTACGACGTGCTCAATAAGTATATCGGCATAACATCGATGATTCAGGTGCCCTCAACATATTGGAACATGGTGCACGGCTATACGCCTGAGGATGTCATGAAGGACGAGGAGGGTGTAACAATAATGCGCGCCATAGGCTCCAACATGGCGTGGCTGTTAAAGCTCCTCGACAAGGTAAAGGGAACCGAACTTGAAAAGCCTGTAGAAATCAAGAAGGCGATGACTAATTTCATAAGATAAAGGCAGAGTAAGAATTATAAGGAATTCCTTACGCATGCTTAAAATAAAAGCGCGGCCATCCGCGCTTTTATTTTATCTACTTTGTCCTTGCAATTTTTACGTTATCGCTCGATCTGTCGCGCAGTTCCTTTATGGGGTGTTCGCTGTCCTGATAGCGGTAGTCCTTTCCCCATTTATCTATAGCTTTCTGAATGACGAGATGCGAAGGGTTTCTTTCGGCGTCGCCCAAAGCCTTTTGGTATTCAAAGAACCTGTGGTCGTCGGGAATCCTCTTGATGTCCTTATAATCTCCCTCATCGGCCGTGAGCGTCACGGTGCTTCCGAGAACTCGCCTTACATAGTCCTTGTTGCTGCCGAGTTTTAAAAGTTTGGGGAACTCGCCGTCGCCTACAACCTTTTCGTAGGAAGTGTTTTCATACTTTTTAAGTAATTTGGCGGCTACTTTAAGGTGGCTGACCTCCATTCTGTAATGCTCTGCCCATATCTTTTTGATTGCTTCGTCCGTTTCGTCCTCCATGGCGGAGTAGTAAAGCCAACATTCGCAGTACTCATGCAGCACCCATTGCTCAAGCCAAGTCATGTTAGGGTCTTTAAGGCTTTCGTATTGCGTAACGTGCGCTTCCTCAATCATGGCAATCTCAGCATACAGCCTTCTGCCCAAATCATTTTTGTACCATTGGGCGATGTTCATGTAGTAGTTCATCGTCTGTTGCTCTGCGGCGGTGATGGTGGAGGCGACAAGTTTTGTGTAAAGGTCGGCGTTGTCTCCGTTCATGTGTGGCTTAAGGTCGTCGGCGGGGTATCTGTGTTCGGCCACGGTCGGTCTGCCGGGCATAATTTCAGTCATCTTTCCCACGAGCGTGTCGGCCTCGATGCCCTTGTCCATCTTCAACAGGTTTGCATATCTGTAAAGGTGGTCAAAGTCCTCAAGCAGCGCAAAGTTTAACGCTTTTATGTTGTTTTCATCCTTTTCGTTGCGGGCGAGCGTAGCGGTAAGGTCTACGGCGAGCTGCTCATAGCCTATTGTCGTTTCAAGTATGCTTTCATTGAGCGGTTTTAAGCAGCTTATCCGCTTTTGCTGCTGCTGTTCCTGCCTGCGTACGGTTGCCAATGCCGACAAAATTTCGGGAACGTCACAGTGGCGGGCAAATTGGTGCATAAACCATACGCTTTCAAATTCGGTTCCGTTCATAAGTATGACGCGCGTCTTTGTGTAGGGGGAGGTGTGGTCTTTGTTGTAGCTTTTGGGGTACATCTTTCTCATGGGTATAAAATTTTTGTCGAGAGTTTTGCTTTTTTCGTTAAAAGGGTTCATAATTTTATCTCCTTAAAACTATTTGTTGCCATAAAATTATAATTTAAACGCGCGTTTTGCTTTTCTTTTCAGATAAATTGTGTTATATTATTATCGTTATCGAAAATTATTAAAGCGGTATGCAGGCGTCGCCTATCGGTATGGCGTCAGCTTCCCAAGCTGATTTCGGCGGGTTCGACTCCCGTCGCCTGCTCCATAAAAGAGGGGTTCCCAAAAGCGCAATTCCCATAGGGAGTAAAATTAAAATTAAATTTTAATAGGAATTGCACTTTCAAGCGAGAAAAGAGAGCGAACTATCGGAAACGATAGTTCGCTCTCTTTTCTGTTATCAAATATCTATCGCGAAGTAA
>CALVPX010000005.1 GCA_944354265.1 uncultured Clostridia bacterium
GACCCGTAAACGCGACAATGAGATGCGAAGTATATATTGCGCGAAAATTAAGACAACTTTTCGAGAAGTTTAAGGTCGATGCCCTTCTCGCCGATCTTGATAATCTCTACCTTGACGGTGTCGCCGAGGTTGACTACGTCTTCGACCTTGTCCACGCGCTTATTTGAAAGCTTGGAGATGTGAATCATGCCGTCCTTGCCGGGAGCGAATTCAACGAACGCGCCGAAGTTGAGTATGCGGACGACCGTGCCGACAAACATGTCGCCGACTTCGGGGTCGTGGGCGATGGAGAGAATGATTGCCTTTGCGCGCTCTGCATTCTCTACGGGGCCGACGGTGGAGATGTAGCCGCGGCCGGAATCGTCGTCGTTGAAGTCGATTTGGGTGCCCGTCTCCTCCATTATCTTCTTGATTACGCAGCCCTGCTTGCCGATGACGTCGCCGATTTTATCGGGAGCGATTTCGAAGTTGATGATCTTGGGAGCGTACTTGGAGAGCTGAGGAGCGACTTCAGGAACGCACTCAAGCATTTTGGAGAGAATGAACTGCCTGCCCTCGTTGGCCTGATCGATGGCGGTGTGCATTATCTCTTCGGAAATGCCCTTAATCTTTATATCCATCTGAATGGCGGTTATGCCCTTGGTGGTGCCGGCTACCTTGAAGTCCATGTCGCCGAGGAAGTCCTCGAGGCCCTGAATGTCGGTCATTACGCGGAATTCGCCCGTCTCCTGATTTTTGATGAGACCCATGGCCACGCCTGCAACAGGCCTCTTGATGGGAACG
Source organism: uncultured Clostridia bacterium (assembly GCA_944354265.1). Taxonomy (GTDB): domain Bacteria; phylum Bacillota; class Clostridia; order Christensenellales; family Borkfalkiaceae; genus Coproplasma. Next base: position 784 of record CALVPX010000005.1, read on the forward strand.
CCCGCATCCATGAGCGCCATGGTTGAGCCGCAGACGGAGGCCATTGAGGACGAACCGTTGGAGGACATTATGTCGTTTACCACGCGGATGGCATAGGGGAACTCGTCCTCAGAGGGAATGACGGGAACGAGGGCGCGCTCTGCCAATGCGCCGTGACCTATTTCTCTGCGGCCGGGCGAACGGAGAGCCTTGGCTTCGCCCGTGCAGTAGCCGGGGAAGTTATACTGATGCATGTACCTTTTGGAGGTCTCCTCGTCGAGGCCTTCAAGCCTCTGACTTTCGGAGATCATGCCGAGGGTGCAGGTGGTGAGAGTCTGCGTCTGTCCGCGGGTGAATACGGCCGAGCCGTGTACGCGGGGAAGAACATGGCGTTCGCACCAAATGGGGCGGACGTCTTTCAGGCCTCTGCCGTCGGGACGGATGCCCTTGTCGAATATCTTGGCGCGCACCTTTTCCTTGGTGAGGTAATATATGCTGTCCTTGATTTCGCGGGTGTTTTCGGGATAAATTTCTGCAAAGTGCTCGAGAATTTCCTTCTCTGCCTCAGCCTGACGGGCCTCCCTCTCCTGACGGTCGAAGGTATCGATAGCCCAATCGATTTTTTCGTAGGCATAGTCGCGGACGGCGGCGTCGAGCTCTTCGGGAATGTGATAGAGTTCGATTTCGAGCTTCTTTTTGCCGACTTCGGGGACGATTACGTCCTCGATATAGGCGCAGATTTTTTTGATTTCCTCGTGGCCGAACATGATTGCGCCGACCATCTCGTCGTTGGAAACTTCGTTAGCGCCGGCCTCTATCATGAGGATGGCGTCGCGGGTGCCTGCGAGGTTGAGGTGAATGGCGCTCTTTTGCCTCTGTGCGAGGTCGGGATTGATGACGTATTTGCCGTCTACCATGCCGACTACGACGGAGCCTGTGGGGCCTGCCCAAGGAATATCGGAAATTGAGAGCGCAACGGAGGAACCTATCATGGCGAGGGGTTCGGGCGAGATGTCGGGTTCAACCGAGAGAGCCTGAGCGACGACGGTTACATCGTTGAAGAGTCCCTTGGGGAAGAGCGGACGAAGGGGCCTGTCTATAAGGCGGGCGGTTAAGATGGCTTTATCCGAAGCCCTGCCCTCCCTCTTCTTGAAGCCGCCGGGGATTTTGCCGATGGCGTACATCTTCTCTTCATAGTCCACCTGAAGGGGGAAGAAATCCATTCCCTCTCTAGGAGAAGCCGACATGCATACGGTAACCATTACGGCGGTTTCGCCGCAGCGGACAACGCAGGCGCCGTTTGTCTGTTCGGCGTACTTGCCGACTTCGATTATTACGTCGCGGCCGCCGACGGGCATTGTGAATTGTTTGTAGTTCATTTTCGTTCTCCTTGTCTGTTCTTGCGCCTACGGCTCCCGCCGCAAGCAAAAATTTTAAAAAAAACGGGCGGGCGAAAAGTATAATGCGCCCGTCCGTTCCAAAATTACTTTCTTAAATTGAGTGCAGCGACAATTGCACGGTATCTTTCGATGTCCTTGGATTTAAGGTAATCGAGGAGACCGCGACGACGGCCGACCATCTTTAAAAGACCGCGGCGGCTGTGATTGTCGTGAATGTGAACCTTGAGGTGTTCGTTGAGGTGATTGATTCTTTCGGTGAGAAGTGCAATCTGCACTTCGGGAGAACCTGTGTCACCCTCTTTGGTGGCGTACTTTGCAATGATTTCCTGCTTATCCATTTTAATTATCCTCCTATGGATTAAAATTTGCGGGGAACAAAGATAGCCGTTGAGTCTTCGCGCAATCTTTGTATCCGTAACCTTGAATATTTTAGCACAAGCTATAAATAAAAGCAAGTGTTTGAAGGCGCATTTCCCCTACTTTTTTGTATTTTAGAGGTCTATTTGAAATCTATGTCAAGCTCTTCGCTTTCAAAGCGAGGGTCGGAGAAAAATTCTTCCGCGGTGACACCGAGAGTGCGCAGAAGTATAAGGAGCGTGCGCAGGTAAATATCCTTATTTTTATTGGTTCTGATGCTGCGGTATGTTTCGTAAGAGATGGCCGCCCTGTTGCACAGGGTATACACACCCATCTTGCGCTCCTTGTGCAGGTTTTCAAGTTTTTCTGCTATGATCTCGTTGAGTAACATGTCCCCCCCTATTCGCCGAAGAGGGCGAGGCGGTCAGCGATTATTTTGCCGCACTTTGAAATATATGTGGGTATGTCCTTGGGGGAGGCAAGGCGCTCTATGCGGTTTTCGCCCTCGTATATGCGCTTGGAAATGGCGTTGGCGCCGACGGCGATGTTGTGGGAAATTTCCTCCATTACCCCTATGTTGTAGGCGCACGCCTTGCCGGGGAGAGCCCAACCGCAGTTTTCGTGCCCGCCCGCCTGATACTTTTGGCGGTACATGTAGTAGGGTTGATAGCCCGCGGCCGTGAGCATTGAGCGCGAGAGAGATATCATCTCCCCTATGCCCTCTATGTGGAGGCGGCGGGTCTCCTCCTTGAGTTTGGCGCCCGCCTTTAAAGACAGCGTGTGCACAGTTATATTTGCGGGGTGCAAATCTATGGCGCACTTTAAGGAATGTTCGAAGTCTAAGGGGCTTTCGCCCTCCAAGCCGGCGATGAGGTCTATATTTATGTCAAAGCCGTACTTAGCAGCCATATAGTAGGCCTCCAACGTCTGTTCGGCGGTGTGCCTGCGGCCGATTTTTTGAAGGGTTATATCTGAAAAACTCTGCGGGTTGACGCAGATGCGGTTTACGCCGTAGTCCTTGGATAGTTTTAGCTTTTCCTCAGTGAATACATCGGGACGGCCCGCCTCCACCGTGTACTCGCACACGGGCAGGTTTAAGGCCTTGATTGCGGCATATATGCGCTCCAACTGGTCGGGTTCGATTACAAAGGGCGTGCCGCCGCCGATATAAATTGAATTAACCCTTTTGAGTATGGGTTTAAGCGAGGCAAGTTCGCGTTCGACGCAGGATATGTACGTCTCAACGTACTGTTTTGTGGCGGAGATGGGTGCCGTTATGAAGGAGCAGTAGCGGCACTTTGTGGGGCAGAAGGGAAGGGATATGAACAGTTCCTGCCCGCCCTTATTTGCGTAGTAGGGCTGCTGCACTTGGATGACTCTGCCGACGAAATCAGTATTTTCGGCGCTGACGTGCATGATATTGAACAGCTCTTTGAAGACGCGCCCCTCCGCCATCTCCATATAGGCGAGCTTGGTGGGGCGGATGCCCGTGAGGGCGCCGTAGGGGAAGGTTTTGCCCGTGAACTTTTGCAGAAGTTCGTAAAAGGCGAGCTTTGCCGAACGCTTGGCATAGCGCTTGAACTCTATGTCGTCGTGCGTGTCGGCGGAATAGCTGAAGTCGGTTATTTCGCCCATATGCTGTATGCAATTGATATATTTGCCGCCGTCAAAAAAGAAATAGTGGACGAAGTCCTCGCCCTCGCAATCGAATAGGCGGACGACGTCCATTATCTCGGGAACGAGCCACGATGTGTTACTGTTTAACATAGGGATTGAACTGCCTTTCGGCGCTTAGAGTGGTATTTTCGTCGTGACCGGGGCAGACGGTGTAGTCGCCCTTGAGCGCGTACAACTTTTTTATAGACTGCACGAGGGCGGGATATGAACCCGTGGGGAAGTCCGTTCTGCCCACGCTGCGGCAGAAGAGAGTGTCGCCCGAAAAGATGGTGTCGCCCGCGACATAGCAGACCCCGCCGCAGGTGTGGCCGGGCGTGGCGATTACTTTGAAGGTTATGCCCGAGAGGGTTACCTCCTCCCCGTCCTTCAAAGTTTTGTAAATTTCGAAGCGGGGAATGGTTATGCCGTGGAAGATTGCGCGGTTGTCCTCCGAGAAGATATACTCACTTTCGTCCTCGCCGCAGAGCACCTTGCAGCCGGCATCATACAGGGCGCCGGCGCCGCCGATATGGTCGTAGTGGCAGTGCGTGAGCAGGGTATATTGGGGGGTCAAACCCCTCTTTTGACACTCCTCAAGTATGCGGGGCTGACCGGGGTCGATTACGACACAGGTCTTGCCGTCCGCGGTCAAGATGTAGCTATTTGCGGCAAAGCCGACAGGAAGAATTTTGTAAATGTTCATGGATTAATAAAGATATATATTATTTGTGTCCCTTTTTGTCGGCGCAGGTACTGCGCCAGATATGTTCGACTGCGCTCAATATGACAAAAAGGGACACATAAATCACGTCGCTAGGGGAATTCATTTCCCCGCCAGCGGACCCAATTTGCGAAAACTTTCGCCTCAGCAGGTGAAGCGGGCGCAATTATATAACTGTAGGGCGAAATAGGGTTGCGCACGCGAGGGCAGCGCCCTTAAATAACGGCAAGTTAGTTTACGTCCTCTAGTAAACAACTTGCGTTAAATTAATTGCTTGTTCTGAATACGTCGATTATGCGCTTGTCCTTTTTGAGGTGGTTGATGAGCACCTCTAAGTCTGAACGCTTGTTGAGCTTGACGTTGATATCGAAGTGGGCCTTGCCGTCCTTGCCGATTCGGCCGTTTATCTGCGTCATGGTCAGCTGCATCTGCGCGATTTCCGACGTGATGAAGGCGGTTATGCCGCTGTCGTCGGTGGCGAGAATTTTTATGCCGGCGATGAAGCCCGTCTGCGTGTCGCCCGTCCATTCGGCGGGCTGAAGACGGTCGCCTTCGAGCTCCTTTAAGTTGGGACAGTCGACGCGGTGGACGATTACGCCCCTGCCGCGCGAGATGAAGCCGACGATTTTGTCGCCGGGGACGGGGTTGCAGCAGTGTGCAAAGCGCACAAGTAGCCCCGTCATGCCCTTGACCTTTACCGAACCCGCGGGGGTGTGGTTGAGTTTTTCAACATCCAACGCCTCGACGGGTTTGGGGATTTCCTTTTTGTAATAGTCGATGAGCTTGTAGATTATCTGATTGACGGACACGGCGCCGTAGCCGACGGAGGCCATCATCTCCTCAACGTCCGAAAAGACGAGCTTGTTTGACAGCTTTTTGAAGGATTCCTCGGTTAAAAGGTCGTTCAATGAATAGCCGCGGCGCTTGGCCTCGGCCTCGAGCATGGCGCGGCCCGTTTTGGCGTTCTCCTCCTTCATCTCCTTGCGGAAGAAGGTGCGTATCTTGGCCTTTGCCGAGCCCGATTTTACAAACTTGAGCCAATCCCACGAGGGGCCCTTTGTCGTGGTGGAGGTGAGAATTTCGACGACGTCGCCCGTCTTTAAGGTTGAGTTTAGGGGAACGATTTTGCCGTTGACCTTGGCGCCGACGCACTTGTTGCCCACCTCGGAGTGGATTGCGTAGGCGAAGTCTACGGGGGTGGCCTCGAGGGGAAGGGAGATGACCTTGCCGTGGGGCGTGAAAACTAAGAGTTCGTTGGAATACAGGTCGTTCTTTAAGCTGTCGACAAACTCCTTGGAGTCATTGAGGGAGCCCTGCCAATCCATTACGTCGCGAATCCAACTTAAGCGCTGATCAAAGTTTGATTCGCTGCCCGTCTTTTGCTCCTTATACTTCCAATGGGCGGCGATGCCGTACTCCGCCATTTTGTGCATCTCGAAGGTGCGTATCTGAATTTCGAAGTACTGCCCGAAGTTGGTGACGACGGTCGTGTGCAGGGACTGATACATGTTGCGCTTTGGAGTTGCTATATAGTCCTTGATTCTGCCGGGGACGGGCTTCCAACGCTTGTGGATTTTGCCCAACACCTCGTAACACTCCTCGGTGGTGTTGACGATGACGCGGACTGCCGTTAAATCGTATATCTGATCGAGCGTAAGCCCCTTGTTCTTCATCTTTTTATAAATCGAATAGAAGTGCTTGGGGCGACCGAACACTTCGCCCTGAATGTTGTCCTCCTTGAGCATCTCCTGCAACTGTGCGACGACGAGGTCGACAAAGTTGCGCCTCTCCTCCAAGCGCTGATGAATGTTGGAGGCGAGATATTCGTAGGCCTCGGGGTCGAGATACTTAAGGCACAAATCTTCAAGCTCGCACTTTATCTGCGAAATGCCGAGGCGGCCGGCAAGGGGCGTGAATATGTCGAGAGTTTCGCGGGCGATGCGCTGCTGACGCTCCTGAGAGAGAAAATTTAAAGAGCGCATATTGTGCAGGCGGTCGGCAAGCTTGATGATGATGACGCGCACGTCGTTTGCCATGGCGACGAAGATTTTGCGGAAGTTTTCGGCGTCCTCCTCTTCCCTAGTCTGAAAGCGGATTTTATCGAGCTTGGTGACACCCTCCACGAGGGTTAAAATTTCGTCACCGAAGTTCTTTTTTATGTCGTCGGCCGTGGCGGGCGTGTCCTCTATTACGTCGTGCAGAAAGGCCGCGGCGACGGACGGGGTGTCCATGCCGAGGTCGATGAGAATCTCTGCAACGGCGCAGGGGTGAGTGAAATAGGGTTCGCCCGAGGCGCGCTTTTGGTTTTTGTGCATCTCCTCGGCATAGTGGTACGCCTTTAACAGGAGTTGCCGGTCGGCTTCGCCGTAATTTTCGTTAATTTTATCTAATACAGTTTTCATATACTCACTCTAATAGGATATTCACAGGAGCGTTTGACTTGGATAATATAGTACTTTTCTCAACTTCGTTTGGGGGATTTCTCCTCGTCGGGTCAAACTTCGCTTTATACAAGAAATGTAACCATTTCTTGCAAACTTGCTACGTTGCCCCTCCTCTTCGCGCAAATACTACAGTTTTGCGCGAGTACTAAGGTTTATTATGCGCCTTCGGTCGAAATGACATTGAGGGATTACATACTATTCATTATCCCCATTTGTCAACCCCTTTACGAGGTTGTACAACGGGGAGTTGGAGAGGTCGGTTTTTATGCCGCGGTAAACGGTGAGGCGGCCGCCTTCAAAGGAGATGAGGCTGAGCTGTTCGAATACCTTTAACGCAAACTGCGCCTGAAGGGGACTTGAGGCGAGGGAGTTGCGCTCTGCCGCCTCGGCGGCGGTTGAACCTTCGATATTGAAGGAATTTGCCGAGAGAATTTTGAAGGTGCCGAGCAGAACGGTGCGCTCGGTAGAGAGTTCCTTCAACCCTTCGAAACCCGAATAGTCGGGGCATATGTCCGCCTCTTTGCCTTCGAGAGAGGGCAGTGTGAGCACGGACGGACGGTCGAGCAGGACTATGCGTGAGTAGCCCGAAAGGTCGCAGTCGGCCTGCGGCGAGACAAGTATGCACGAGGCCACGTTTTTATTTGAAAGGGTGAAGAGATTTACCTCTAACCTTTCAGTACCCCTGTATTTGGAGAGAGTTGCGTAGTTGAAGGCGACAAAGAGCGTGCCGTAGTAGCCGCAGTTTGCCAACGCCTCCTCCACCTCCTCCTTGGTTATTTGGTTGAGCTTGCAGTTGACTGCGGGTAGAGAGGCGAGCTCTAAATTGTTCTGAGCGATTTGGGGAAGGGCGAAGGCGGCGCTTTCGCGGTAGTAGACGACGTCGCGCACGAAGCCCTTTACATACTCCTTTCCCCTGAATGTGGAGAGGTTGTATTCGAATATGAGCTTTTTGGGCACGGCGGACTGCAGTATGCGTTCGTACTGCGCGCCGCTGAAGTACATTAAATCTATATAGGGGCTCTTGACCGACAGATGGGGCGAGAGCGGTTTTACGGGTTTGACCTGACATGCGCCGACGGAGATGCTGAACATGGGGCGCTTGAAGCCGACGCCGAAAGGTTCGAGCATTTCGAGTTCGTGCGCGAACTTTTGGGAGACGGGTGAGGACAGCTCGCCGCTGACATACAGCGTGGGCGTGAACGCGCCGACGGGGTAGTGCTCGTCGAGATAGGCGTTGAGCGCCTGCTTTAACTTGTCAAAATTTTCGTCGGTGACGTTGACGCCAGCCGCCTGAGAGTGGCCGCCGAATTCGGCGATGAGGTGCGAGCAAGCCTTGAGCGCCTCGAAGATATTTATCGACTCCACAGAGCGGGCGGAGCCCTTTAACATGTCGCCGTTTTTGACGAAGAGCAGAGCGGGGCGGGCGTATTCCTCCGCGAGACGGGCGGCGACTATGCCCACAAAGCCGGTATTCCAACTTTCGTCGCGCAGCATTATTATTCTGCCGAGGGCGCCCTCTTCGTTTATCTTGCCCTTGGCGGAGGCATACAGTTCGTCGCAGTACTTCTGCCGTTCGGCGTTGTAGGCAGTGAGCTTGACCGAGAGGTCGAACACCTCCTTTTCGTCGTGCGAGCAGAAGAGACGGAGCGCCGCGTTGGCGTCGCCCATGCGACCCGCCGCGTTGATTTTGGGGGCGACCGAGAAGGCGATGGTCTGCGCGTTTACGCCGTCGCCGAATTTGCCGAGGAAGGACGAGTAGGGCTTTTTATCAGCCTTATTGATAATCTTGAGCCCCTCCGCCACTATGTCGCGGTTTTCCCCGACGAGGGGAACGCTGTCGGCAACGGTGGCGATGGCGGCGAAGTCGAGATACTTATACGCCTGCTCGCCGATGAGCGCACAGCCCACCTTGAAGGCGACGCCCGCGCCGCACAGATTGTCGTAGGGGTAGTCGTCCTCTATTTTGGGGTTGACGCATATGCAGTCGGGGAGGGTTGAGGGCAGTTCGTGATGGTCGGTGACAATGACCTCGGCACCCTGCTCCTTTATATACTCCACCTCCGCCGCGTTGGAGATGCCGCAGTCGACAGTGATGAACAGCTGAGGGAAGAACTCCTCGAATATGGCGTCTATGGCGTCGGTGTTGAGGCCGTAGCCGTTGGCGCGTTCGGGGACATATACTACGGGGTCAATGCCGAACTCGGTGAGCACGCCGCGCATTATTGTGGAGGCGCAGATGCCGTCGGCGTCGTAGTCGCCGTAGACGACGACCTGCCATTCCTCGTCGCGGGCGCGGGTGATGAGCTCCACCGCCTGAGCCATGCCGCTCATCTTGAGGGGCGGAATGAAGTGAGCCTTTGAGGGGTGCAGAAAGGCAGAAATTTTATCTTCGGTGTCTATGCCCCTGCCGTAGAGGATTTTTACGGTGTCCGTGCACAGACCTGTGCGCGAGGCGAGCCCGCCTATGATATTTAATTGTTGGGGCGAATATTCGCACTCGGGCAATATTTTTTTCATGTAAAGAGAAGTTGAGGTCAAACCGCACTTTTGCGGTTTTTTAATATTTAAACAAAAAAGGCGGGTTATAAGCACCCGCCTTTAAATTTTTGAGATATTTGATTACTTTTTGCGCCTGTCCAAACCGCAGAGCTGGGCGTAATTTGCGGGGGCGAATACGCAGAAGTTGTAAGCGCACGCCGCAATGGCAATGAGGCACGAGACATAGGGAAGAAGGGTCGCTGCCGAGGGCGAAGCGATGATTGCAAAGATTGCAAAAATTACTACTATTGCCGCCGCAGCTATGCAGACGAAAGCGTTGAGCTTTGCCGTGGCCTTGGCTACGCCCGAAACGAGGTCGAGCTTGTCGACCTTGGCGTTGGATTCGTCCTTGTAAGCCCTCTTGACGCTGCCGAAGAAGATGCCGTTGCAGACCATGGTGACAAGTACCGTGAGAGCCGCGAAAGCGATCGCTTCGAGCCCGACGGGACAGCGGGTGATTGCGAGCAGAGAAGCGTAAACGCCTACTGCGGCGAGCTGTGAGCAGATGGCGGAGAGCGCCATGCCCGGCTTTAACCTGATAGCAAAGTAGATGGCCTGAAAAGCTACGGCCGAGGCGAGAGCTATTGCGGCAAAGTTGAGCTGATATATGCCGCCCGCAACGCCTTCGTTGAGGTGATAGGAGACAGAGCTATCCTCCATTCCGCGATCTTCAAAGCGCGACTGAATGGCTTCGACCGCAGAGGAAAGTTCCTCGTTTGAAACAGAGGTAGAGAACTTGTAGACGACGGTGTTGGGAACGGTGCCCGTGCCTTCGGAGAAGCTGACCTCGTAGGCGCCGAGGCCTGAAAGCTCTTCAGAGGCTATCTGACGGGCGACGTTGCCGTTGACGTCCTCGGGAATGGAAGTTGTGACTTCCACGCTCTTATAGGAGGCGAACTCGTCGCCGTAGTTGAAAAATCCGTTTGAAACAAAGTGGCAGATTGTGCCGACCGCCATGCCTATCGCAATTATTACGATGCTGACGATAACCGCCAAGTGGCGCAGTTTTACTATCTTAGTCATCGCCGTACACCTCCCTCTTGAATCCGCCGAAGGCAAACTTGTTGCGCTGAGGCGAGCTTAAGACGTACCACATGAACCTTGTGAACCAATATAATATATACGAAGCAAGGCTGCCCACCACGAGGATGAGACCGCAGGCTGCTACGGCGCCCGAGGCGACGGCCGCCATTAAGATGGCTGCCACGAGCACGATCGCATGGATGTCGATGACGTTCCAAAGGGTGCGCTTGTAGCCGGCCTTTACGGCTGCCTGCATTGTTTTACCCGTCTTGCACTGTGCGCGCACCTCGTTCAAAACGATGAGGTTTGCCGCGCCGAAGAGCACGAGCACGCCCGCGCAGACGGCGAGAACTTCGAACGTGACCTGTATGGACAGGATGTACAGCGCATAGAGCATTATGAGCGCGAGGATGACGAAGGACATTGACAGCACGCCGCCGAGTTTTTTGTACTTGACGACAGCCGCCACGCACAGACCTGCGAGCACGACTATGCATGCGATGAAGGCCATCAAGGCCGCGTTTTCGCCGCCCGTTGCCGTGGACGAGAGGGCTGAGCCTGCGACATTATAATTTACAGCGAGTTCGCCTCCCTTGACGACCGAGTTGAGGACGGTTGCCGCGTCCTTGGCCGCCGATAGGGTCGTGAGCGAAAACTGCATCGTATCGGAATCGATGGTAGACGTGCAGGTTATGGAGAGCACCTGAGTGTCGCCTATGCAGACGTAAATTACCTGACTTTCGGAGGATGCCGCAAGCGTGGAGATGTAGCGTATGCGCTCCCTGCCGTATGAAGTGAGGTTGAAACTGAGAATGTTGTTGCCGCCGAAGGAGTATGCGCTTACGGACGAGAAATACTCGGTCGCGTCCTCGTTGGCGCTGACAAAGGGATAGGTTGCGGAGCCGTCGCCGAGGATGTCCGCGTCGGTATATTCGTCGGCGAAACGGGTCGTGTCGTATGTCGAGCTGTCGTCGCCTTCGCCGAGCGTTATGCTTGAATCGGACGTGCGGAGAGTGAGTTCGCCGTCGGATACTATATAACCTATCGTGCTTGCGGCCGCCGTGAGGGCGGTTGAACGGTCGGAAGAGTTGTTGCCCTTATATTCGGCATAGGTATATGCCGAGGGGACGGCGACATAGATGGTCACGCCGTCGCGGACGGCCACCGTATAGTCGGTGAGGCCTCTGTCGCCAAACCTTGCGGAGAGAATTTGCGCGTCGCTTTGAACTGCTGCGGCGAGGGAATCGTAGTCGCCGTAGTCACAGTCCTCGTAAGAGACATATACGCCGCCGACCTGTTCGTAGGAGGACTTCTCCTCTTCGTCTTCGATGGCGTTGTATTCGCTTTGGGAGATTACGCCTTGGGGATAGATGGTCGTGTAGACATATCCCGAAAATTCACTGCCGAGGGGAATGTTCGCCGCAACCGAATTGTAACGCTGCGCCGTGCCGACGTTATATGACACCACGCCGAACACCGCGGCGACGATTATCGCAATTACCACGATAGCAGTGATGATTGCCGATTTGACTTTACTCATTAAAAGACTCCTTGATGGATAAATCTTATCAAGATAAACCTAATTAAATCAATACTATAATATTATAAATAAAAATGCACCGTCCGTCAAACGATTATCGACCGATTGACAATTTTTTTAAGGAATTTATAATCAGACCATTCCTTTTTTGACGGCGAGGACGTGCATTGCACATTCGGCGCGCTTTTTCATCATTTCGCAGGTTATGGGATAGGGAGTTTCTATATCGCCCGTGAAATGATAGTTATTGGCGCTGCAGCCGCCGCTGCAGATGAACTTTGCAAAGCAATCCTGACAATTTTTGCGCGTAAACAGGCAGGACGAGGCAAATTTGTTCCTTATGTCGGCGTTCAGCTTGCCCTCGTAGACATTGCCCATTTTAAAGGCGGGGTCGCCCGCAAACTGATGGCAGGGATATATGTCGCCGTTGGGGACGACGGAGAAATATTCGTTGCCCGCGCCGCACGCCGAAACGCGCTTGGACAGGCAGGGGCCGCCCTCCAAATCTATATTGAAGTGGAAGAAGTTGAAGCCCTCCCCCTTCTTGTACTTTTCGATATACTTATCGCAGAGATTTTCGTACTCGGCCTTTATGGCGGGGAGATGTTCGGGCTTTATCATGAGGTCGTCGATATCGGTGACGACGGGCTCCATTGAAATGGAGTCGAAGCCCTGTTCGGCGAGAAAGATGACGTCCTTTGAAAAGTCGAGATTTTTAGCCGTGAAGGTGCCGCGGACATAGTAGGACTTGTCCCCGCGGCTTTGGACAAACTTTTTGATTTTGGGGAGGACGATATCGAAAGAGCCCTTGCCGTTGACCGTCTTTCTTATGGCGTCGTGCACTTCCTTTCTGCCGTCGATGGAGAGGACGACATTTTCCATTTCTCGGTTAAAGAAGTCGATGGTGTCGTCGTCCAACAGAAGGGCGTTTGTTGTGGTGGTGAACAGGAACTTTTTACCGTACTTTGCGCCCTGTTCGCGGGCATAGGCGACGACGTTTTTGATGACGTCTATGCACATCAACGGTTCGCCGCCGAAGAAGTCGGCCTCGAGCACCCTGCGGTTGCCGCTGTTTTGGATGAGGAAGTCGATTGCCTTTTTGGCGGTCTCTTCGCTCATGAATTCGCGGGCGGCGTGGTAGGCGCCCTCGTCGGCGAAGCAATATCGGCAGCGCAGGTTGCAGTCGTGGCAGATGTGTATGCAGAGGGCCTTGACCTCGTTGGATTTTAAAGGGTATGTTTTGACCTCCTCCGCATTGAGAAGTCCCTGAGCCTCGAGCTCGGCGACGTCCGCCTTAATGGAGGCGATATCCTCGTCGGTGAGGGAGGATATATCCACGTCCTGCCCCTCCTCATGGGCGAGGTACAGGGCGGTCTTGTCGTCGCAGGTGTGCAGACTGCCGCTGCCGGTGTCGTATATGTAATTGTTGTTCTTGTAGTTGAAGATATGAAACATATATTATGAAAAAATCCCATTCGCCCCTTTACGCAAAGGAGCTTATATTGTGGTAAATATATTAATATCCCCTTTGTCCGTCGCTGCCATTGTCATTTCGAGCTTGTCGAGAAATCTGCGCATTAAGCGCGACAATGGCAGCTTCGAGATTTCTCCACTTCGGTCGAAATGACAAAGGGGCGTGAATTTCACGGCGGAGCCTGTTGTACATTAAACAGGGAGCAGAATTATCTGCTCCCCGCTGAGTTTTATAATTAAAATTACTTTACGTCCTTTTCGGGATTGTTTTCTCTTGTGATTCTTTCGCAACTCTGGTTGCCGACGGTGCAGCTGGTTTTGCATGCCGACTGGCAGGTCGACCTGCATTCGCCGCAGCCTGTTACTTTTTTCTGTGCGGGTTTTGCAATCGTTCTTATCATTTTTAACTTCTCCTGAAAGAATTATTTTATTTATTATATTATAGATTAAAGGCGATTAAAAATCAAGCCTTTTTATTACTATTTTTACGCTTTTTTGCGGGGCGGCGCAGAACGCCCGCTCATTTGTCCGGGGCGAACGCCGCGCCCTTTTGCGTTTTAAAGCTACGCCCTCTTGACGTTGACGGCTATTACGCCTACTATGCCGCCCGCGAAGGCGCCGATTACCACCTCTAACAGCGTCGTCCATCCGACGGTGAAGGAGCAGGCTATGGTTGAAAAGAGCAGCCACGTCTGCACCACCGCAGAGATGCCGAGGGCAACGCCCTTTATAAGCCCCCGCTCGCCGCGCAGAAAGAGCATGCCGCCGAACACTATGGACAATATTTTGAACACCTGATTGACGGGCTTTATAGCCGACGACGGCACGCCGAACAGGCTGATTATGCCCGCGAATATGAGCGAATAGACGAGCACGAAGATGACCGACGCGCAAGCCGCCTTGCCGACCTGAAAGATATCCTTTGCCATAAAAAAATCCCTCCGCTTACACTACCGTATGCGGAGGATGACATTTTTAGAACTTAAGACTGCTCTTCTTCAGTTGTCTTTTCGGGAGTCTGCTCTGTAGCGGGCTGTTCCGCCTCCTCTGCCTCGGCCTCCTTGTCGTCGCCGTGGTGCTTCTTTTCCTTCTTGTCGTCGTCTTCGACTACGGCATCGGTCTGATAGATGGCCTGCTTGTCGAACTTCATGTAGCACTTGCCCGAAGTTTCGCTGCCCGTTTCGAGGACGAAGGTGTTTTCCTCGTCGTCGACTTCAACGACTATGCCGCATACGCCGCCGATCGTCTTGACCTTGTTGCCCGGCCTTACGGCGTTGATGAGCTTTTCTGCCTCCTGCTGACGCTTTTTGTTGCGGCGGGTGCTGATGACGAGCATTACTATGATGAGTACAACTACAACGCCTATGAGCACCCACGACATCCATTGGTCGTTGGGATTCGTTGTGGTGGTACCATCGGTCGTACCTGATAAAATTGAATATAACATAATCTTCTCCGAAATATTTAATGCACATTAATAATAATATTTTTGGCAACAAATGGCAAGTGATTTTTTATTCAAATGCACAATTTCACTAAATTTTCGCAAACTTCACTCTACCATTTCAGCTAAAAGCGCAATCGCGTCAATGACAAGGGGCGGGCATCTTAGCCCCACCTTGTGCAAAGGGGGGAACCGAAGGGGGGATTGTCCTGCTGTTACTTTCAACAATCCCTCAGGCGCGTCCGCGCCAGCTCCCTTTACACAAGGGAGCCTTGAGGCGCAATCAGATTTGGCCGTACTCTTTGTAGAACTCTTTGGCGAAGTCCTGCAGGCTGTCGTCGAATATGGCCTGCCGCATGCCCGCCATGAGTTTGTGCAGGAACGTTATGTTGTGCAGGCTTAAAAGCTGAGCGGCTAGCATCTCGCCGACGTTGATTAAGTGGCGGATATATGCCTTTGAATAGTTGGCGCAGCAGTAGCAGTTGCAGTTTTCGTCGAGCGGGGAGAAGTCCTCGCGGTAGATTGAATTGCGGGCGACAATTTTGCCCTTTGAAGTAAACGCCGTGCCGTTGCGCGCCACGCGGGTGGCAAGCACGCAGTCGAACATATCTATGCCGCGCATCACCCCCTCCACGAGGCAGTCGGGCGAGCCAACGCCCATTAAATAGCGGGGCATATCCGTGGGCAAGAGGGGCTGAAGATGGTCGAGCATTTCATACATGAGGGGCTTGGGCTCGCCGACGGACAGGCCGCCTATGGCTATGCCGTGCTTGGCATAGGGCAGGCAGCGGTTTAAACTTTCGGCGCGCAGATCCTTATAAAAATTGCCCTGAACTATGGGGAAGAGAGCCTGATCGTCACGCGTCTTGGCGGCGGCGCAGCGTTCAAGCCAACGAGAAGTGCGCTCCATGGCCTGCTTTGCCTGCTCGTATGTGTAGCCGTACTCCGAGCATTGGTCGAACTGCATTATTATGTCGGCACCCAAATTTTCCTCTATCTCTATGGCCTTTTCGGGTGTGAAGAGGTGGCGTGAGCCGTCGATATGTGAATTGAAATATACCCCTTCGTCCTTGATTTTATTCAGCTTTGTGAGAGAAAATACCTGAAAGCCGCCGCTGTCGGTGAGGATGGGTCTGTCCCAATTCATGAACTTGTGCAGGCCGCCCGCCTTTTTGACTATATCGTCGCCGGGGCGCATGTACAGGTGGTAGGTGTTGGACAGTATTATCTGACTGCCCGCCTCCTTTAAGTCGCGGGGAAGCACGCCCTTGACGGTAGCCTGCGTTCCCACAGGCATATATACGGGGGTGAGAATGTCGCCGTGGGGAGTATGAAATACGCCGGCGCGTGCGCCGGTGTGTTTTTCTACATGTTGTAATTCAAACCAAAACTGCTCTGACATTAAATACCTTTAAAGAAAAATTTTTTTATTATTTTAGCAAAAAGCTGAGTCGCAATCAAACATAATGGGGACTGCGTTTTGGGAGATTTCTCCACGCGCCCGCCTTTGGCGGGCTTGGTCGTAAGGAGCGAAGCGACGGAATAGCGATTGTTCGCTGAAGGCGCAATCGCGTCAATGACAGCCCCTTACTTGTCATCTTGAGCGGAACGAGTGAAACGAGTGAAGTCGAAAGATCTTTTCGGGTTTGTAACCGAGCAAGATACATTCGACTGCGTTCGTCGCTAAAGCTCCTCACTTCGCTCAGTATGACATGGCTGTGCCGTATGACAGCTCCCCAAGTCTTTGGGGAGCCTATATTGAGGATTGCGAAGCTTATACAATCAGCATCGCGTCGCCGAAGGAGAAGAAACGGTATCTTTCCTTAACTGCTTCGTTATAAATTTCTAAAATCTTTTCGCGGCCGGTGAGGGCGGCGACGAGCATTATGAGGGTGCTTTCGGGCAGGTGGAAGTTGGTGATGAGAGCGTCGACGCACTTGAATTTATAGGGCGGATAGATGAATATCTGCGTGTTGCCGCTTTCGGCGCGGACTATGCCGTCGTCGCCGGTGGCGGACTCCAAGGTGCGAACGGAGGTCGTGCCGACGGCGATTACCCTGCGACCCTCCGCCTTGGCCTTATTTATCGCGGCGGCGGCCTGTTCGGTTACGCAGTAATACTCGCTGTGCATCTTGTGGTCGGTTATGATATCCTCCTTGACGGGGCGGAAGGTGCCGAGGCCGACGTGGAGCAACACCTCCACCACTTCCACGCCCATATCCTTGATTTTTTGCAGCAGTTCGGGCGTGAAGTGCAGCCCCGCCGTGGGTGCGGCGGCAGAGCCGTCAGTCTTGGCATAGACCGTCTGATAGCGGTTTTTATCCTTTAGTTTTTCGTGAATATAGGGCGGCAGGGGCATGGAGCCGACCTCGTCCAAAACCTCCTCGAACACGCCGTCGCAATCAAATTTTACTATGCGTTCGCCGCTGTCGGTTATGCCCTCGACGGTTAGGGACAGCTTGTCCGAAATGGTGAGGCGGGTGCCTATGCGGCACTTTTTGCCCGGCTTTACGAGCACTTCCCACCTGTCGATATCGAGCCGCTTTAAGAGGAGCACCTCCACATGTCCGCCGTGCTGAGTTTGGGCGTAAAGCCTTGCGGGGAGCACCTTTGTGTTGTTGATGACGAGCACGTCGCCCGCCCTTAAATATTCGGTTATGTCCCTGAATATGCGGTGTTCAACCCTGTCTGTGGCGCGGTTATAGACGAGCAGGCGGGAGCAATCGCGCGGCTCGACGGGAGTTTGGGCGATGAGTTCAGGGGGAAGGTAATAATTGAAATCGCTTTTTCTGTATTGCATATCGTTAAAAAATGAATTGCCTCCATATCCTTGTCATTTCGACCAACGCGGAGAAATCTCGGAGCTACCATTGTCGCGCTCATCGCGCAGATTTCTCGACAAGCTCGAAATGACAATGGTAGCGACGGACAAGGATATGGGCAGGCATGAATTCTCGCAACCTTGCGGTTGTGTTGCGGCAGACGATTATTATTTTAAATATTTCTCACCTCAACGCGCAGTAAGACTGCGCATTTCACACCGCCTTTGCCGCGGCTGAAAAGAATGAGAGGTTGAGGCGGTATTTCACACACGAAGTGTATTTCACGCAAGATGAAATCTTGCATTTCACTGACATCAGTCCCCCTTCTTTTCGAACAGGGTTATCTGTTCGGATTGGGAGGCTGTGGGGGTGTAGCCGAGGTGTTCGTAGCCGCCCTTGAGAATTACCCTGCCGCGGGGCGTGCGGGCGATGAAGCCAAGCTGCAATAAATAGGGTTCGTAGACGTCCTCTATTGTGCCCGCATCCTCGTTTATGGTGGCGGCAAGCGTTTCGAGACCGACGGGCTTACCGTCGAACTTGACAATCATGGCCTTTAAAAGGTTGCGGTCGATCTCGTCGAGGCCGAGTTCGTCAATCTCCATTCTGCCGAGGGCGAAGCGGGCGTCCTTTAAGGTGACGGACGAGCTGCCGTTGACGGTGGAAAAGTCCCTCACCCTCTTTAAAAGGCGGTTGGCAATTCGGGGCGTGCCGCGGGAGCGCTTGGAAATTTCGGTGGCGGCCTCGTCGTCGATGGCGATACCCAAGGTCTTTGCAGAGCGCGTGACAATCTCCTTGAGTTCTGCAGGGGTATACATCTCCAAGCGGCAGACTATGCCGAACCTATCGCGCAGGGGGTTGGCAATCATGCCGGCGCGGGTGGTGGCGCCTATGAGGGTAAATTTTTTGAGCGAAAAGCGGATATTGCGCGCCGAAGGGCCCTTGCCGACGATTATGTCGAGGGCGTAGTCCTCCATTGCGGAGTACAGAATTTCCTCCACGCTGTGGTTTAAGCGGTGAATTTCGTCGATGAACAGCACGTCGCCCTCGTTGAGGTTGGTGAGTATTGCGGCGAGGTCGCCGCTGCGCTCGATTGCGGGGGCGGAAGTCATCTTTAATTGTCCGCCCATTTCGTTGGCGATTATGTGGGCGAGGGTCGTCTTGCCGAGGCCGGGCGCGCCGTAAAGAAGGACGTGCTCAAGCACCTCCCCCCTCTTTTTGGCGGCGTTCATGTAGACGGTCAGATTTTCCTTTACCTTGCTCTGACCGACGTAGGCGTCGAGCGTCTTGGGGCGGAGGACATTTTCCTCCACGTCGAATTCGCCCTTGGTGGACTGAACTAAACGCTCTTCATCTTCAGTTGTGTACTCTTCATCATCGAAAAACATATTTGTTCCTTAGGGGGTAGGGTTAGGGGTTAGGGGCGGCGGGAGTAATAAATGAATAGCGGATAATGAAAAATGAATAATTGTGGTGAAAGAATTTCCCTTTGTTCGTCGCCACCATTGTCATTTCGACCAAAGTGAGCGTTAGCGAACGGAGCGGAGAAATCTGCGTGAACGTATTCCATCCGCACCTTGTCATGTTGAGCGAAGTCGAAACATCTTGTTGGTTTCATACCGAGCTAGATACTTCGACGGCGGCACTTCGTGCCTCTGCTCAGTATGACAATCCCTCATACGCGTTCGCGTCAGCTCCCTTTACACAAGGGAGCCATGTAGTTGTGCAACTTCGGTCGTAAGGAGCGAAGTTATACCCTATTCATATCCCCTATTCCCTGCACTCAAATACTTTTTAGTGCCTGCATTATAATCTCTTCAATGCCTTGGGCGCCCTTGGCCTTGGCGGAGGCGACAGCCTTGGCGCTTTCGGCGCGGGTGAAGCCCAAAGTTTGCAGGGCGACGATTGCGTCCTCGTCGCCGTCGTCGGGCAATAGTGCAGGGGCAACGCCCTTTGCGGCAGCTGTCTGAGGTATGGCGCCCACCTTTTCGCGCAGCTCTAAAATTATGCGCTCGGCCGTCTTTTTGCCGAGGCCTTTGACGGACGAAAGGCGCTTGACGTCCTGCGTGGCGATTGCCGCGGCGAGGGATGCGCTGTCCATTGAGGCAAGCACGGCTATGCCCATTTTGGGGCCAACGCCCGAGACGGAGATGAGCTTTAAGAACATGTTCTTTTCCTCAACCGAGGAAAAGCCGTAAAGCGTTACGCCGTTCTGTTCGCTGACCTGAAGGTATGTGTAAACCTCGCACACATCGCCGACGGCCATTTTGGAGAACGCCGATGCAGAACAATACACCTCGTAGCCCACCCCGTTGACTTCGATCAAAGCCGTATCGGCAGTTGAGTAAAGAAGTTTTCCTTTTAAATATCCTATCATGATAAAATATAAATATAATTTATTTATTTTTTTCCTTTTGTCCGTCGCCTGAAGGCTCCGAGATTTCTCCGCTACGGTCGAAATGACAAAAGAAAATTTCTGCGCCTGTGGCGCATAACAACACGTTGCAAGCGGAGTCGCGCCTCCGCCATATATGATAACGCCGAGGCGGTGTAGGCGGAATTTATTTCTGCCGTTAAGCACCGCCCGACCAATTAAACTCGCTGCAAGTCGCACGGAGCGAAGCGAGTACGACTTGAGCGAATTACTTTACTGTATCCCGAATAGTTCCCCGAAGCGGTTGGTGTGGGCGTGGCAGAGAGCGACGGCCAAGGCGTCGGCCGCGTCGTCCGGGCGGGGAATGGACTTTAAGTGCAGAAGGGAGGTGACGACGTGCATCATCTGCACCTTGTCTGCCTTGCCGTAGCCCGTAAGGGCCTGCTTTATCTGCATTGGGGTGTACTCGTACAGTTTGCCGCAGTACTTAATTGCCGAGAGCAGAATTACCCCCCTTGCGTGGGCGACGGGTATGCCGGTGGTGATGTTTTTGATGAAGAACAGCTCCTCCACCGCTATCTCCTCCGGCTTGTATTTGGCGTAAATTTTGTTTAACCCCTCCTCAAGCATGGCGAGACGGACGGGGAAACTTTCGCTGCCGGGAGTTTTTACCACGCCGTAGTCGACGGGGAGAATGTTGCCGTTTTTGAGTTTATCTATCACGCCGTAGCCCATTGTGCCGTAGCCGGGGTCGATGCCCAATATTATCATAATTTTGCCTTTGTTTTGCGCAATTGACTTGATTAGTTTACTTAAATATTATATAATGAAATAGATTTTAAGTCAATTTTTTACAGAGGTTTTTATATATGAAACTGTGGGAAGGGCGCTTTGACGCGCCCACGGCCAAGAACGCCGACCTTTTTAACGATTCGCTGCCCTTTGACTGCAGGCTTTGGGCGGTGGACATAGCCGCCTCAATTGCGCATGCCACCATGCTTGGCAACTGCGGCATAATAACGGGCGAGGAGAGCAAGCTCATCTGCGACAACCTCAACGCCATTGCCGAGGACATAGCAAGCGGCAAGCTTGAAATTGAGGGCGCCGAGGACATACACTCCTTTGTTGAAAACGAGCTTGTAAAGCGCATTGGCGACACGGGCAAGAAGCTGCACACAGCGCGATCGAGAAACGACCAAGTGGCGACCGACTTCCGCCTGTATGCGAGGAACGCCTTCGACTGCCTGACGGAGAGTCTTATATGGTTGGTTGAGAGCTTATGCCAAAAGGCAAGCGAGGGATTGAAATATATAATGCCCGGCTACACGCACCTGAGAAAGGCACAGCCCATGTGCGCGGGGCACTTTTTCAACGCCTATTCCGAGATGTTTTTGAGGGATTTGGACAGGGTGCGCTCCTCACGCGACAGGGCGAACGTCATGCCCCTCGGCAGCGGCGCCTTGGCGGGCACCTCCTACCCCATTGACCGCGACATAACCTGCGACCTTTTGGAATTTGACAGGCCGTGCGAAAATTCTTTGGACGGAGTTTCCGACCGCGACTTCGTGGCAGAATTTTTGTTTGACTGTTCGATGATAATGAGCCATTTATCCCGCCTGTGCGAGGACATAATTTTGTACTCCACCGAAGAGTTCGGCTACTTTGAAATTGCCGACGAGTACTCCACCGGCTCCTCCATTATGCCGCAGAAGAAAAACCCCGACATACCCGAACTTATGCGCGGAAAGACGGGCAGAGTCTATGGCCACCTGATGGCCCTTTTGACCACCATAAAGGCCA
Organism: uncultured Clostridia bacterium; assembly: GCA_944354265.1. Lineage (GTDB taxonomy): Bacteria > Bacillota > Clostridia > Christensenellales > Borkfalkiaceae > Coproplasma. The sequence goes on from CALVPX010000005.1 coordinate 22,352, forward strand.
TTCCCCTCGCCTACAACAAGGACTTGCAGGAGGACAAGGAGGGATTTTTTGACGCCGAAAGGCAGACGATTAACTGCATAAATATCATGGCGGAGATGCTGCCCTCCATAACCTTAAACAAAAAGCGCATGGCAAAGGCGGCCGAGGCAGAGTTCTGCTGCGCGACCGACGTTGCCGACTACCTTGCCAAAAAGGGCGTGCCCTTCCGCACGGCTCACGCCGTTACGGGCAAGATCGTGCGTTGGTGCATTGCCAACAAGCGCACTCTGCAGAACATGACGGCCGACGAGTACAGAAGTTTTTGCGACGAGTTCGGCGACGACATATGCGGCGTGGTCAAGGCGCAGGCGTGCGCCGAGGCGAGGACTTCGTACGGAGGTGCGGCGCCCGAGTGCGTAAAGCAAAACCTTAAATCGATTAAAAAGCGGCTTAAAAAGTACGAATAAAAAACGCTGAATATTTATACAAAAAAATTTTTAAAAATTTTGATAAAAATACCCTTAAAAACTTTACTTATTAACAAATTGGGTGTAAACTATTATCAGTATCAAGCAACGATGGCATTTTATGTGGCGTAAAATGCCTATACACGGCGAAAGATACGAGGGTGACTTGAGAACGGCCGCCCGCCCCTCTTTATAAGCCGCCGAAAGGTGGCAAAAAACCGCCGTGGTGCGCTGCGACGGTTTCTTTGTGAATACGATTGTCATTATTTTAAATCGTAAAATTTTTTAATTATTATTATTTTAATCGCTCTGAATTTTATTGACAAATAATCTTTATCTTTTAAACTTTTAATTTTATAAATTTTGAGAAATATAAATTTTGATCATCATTCAACCCGCCTGTGGCAGAGCCGCAGGCGGGTTTTTCGCGCTGCAATTTACTTTTTGTAGCTTTCGGCGAGGGCCCTGAAGGCGGGGAGGGAACGGGCAAGCATGTCCGGCGAGACGCAATAGGAGATGCGCACATACCCCTCCACCCCGAAGGATTTTGCAGAAACTATTAAAAGTTCGTAGTCCTTTGCCCGCTCGGCAAAGGCGTCGGAGTCGGGTTCGAGCGACTTGACGAAAAGGTAAAACGCGCCGTCCGGCCTGACCACCTCGTAGCCGTAACTTTCAAGCGCTTGGACAAGCACGTCGCGGTTGTTTTTGTAGACCGAGATGTCGGACGTGGTGCCTATTACGCGGGCGATGAGCTTTTGGAACAGGGCGGGAGCGCACACATAGCCGAGCGCCCTGCCCGCGCCGCAGACCGCAGCGTACACCTCGGCCGCCCCCTCCATTGCGGGGTTGACGGCGATGTAACCTATTCTCTCGCCGGGAAGAGAGAGCGATTTTGAGTAGGAATAGCAGACTATGGAGTCCCTGTAATAGTTCATTATATAGGGCACCTTTACGCCGCCGAACACAAGTTCGCGGTAGGGCTCGTCAGAGATGAGATATATCGTCTGACCATTTTCCTTACATTCCTGTAAAACCTTACAAAGCTCTGTTATGGCCTGCTCTGTGTAGACCACGCCCGAGGGGTTGTTGGGGGAGTTTATAAGAATTGCCTTTGTGTTGGGGGTGATTGCCGCCTTTATTGCCTCAATGTCGGGCTGAAAAGTGCCCTCCTCTCCCAAGACGGGAACGAGCTTGCCCCTTGCGTGCTCGGTGAATACCTTGTATTCGGGGAAGTAGGGCGCGATGGTTATCACCTCATCTCCCTCGTTTAAGAGGGCGTTCAAGGTTATGCAGAGCGAGGCAGCCGCGCCGCAGGTCATGTAAATATTGTCTGCACCGATGCCGACTGCGAACTGACTGTTGATGTAGTCTGCAACGGCCTTCCTTACCGAGGCGTCGCCCTGTGCGGACGTGTAGCCGTGGACCTCCACGGGGTCGCCGTTTGTTAAAATGTCTATTAGGGTATCCTCTACTATCTGAGGGGGAGCTACAGAGGGGTTGCCGAGGGAGAAGTCGAAAACTTTGTCCTCGCCTATCTGAGCCTTGCGCTTTTTGCCGTACTCGAAGAGCTCGCGGATGACCGAACGAACCGAGCCCAATTGTACGCTAGTTTGATTTATCATTATGGTATCTCCTTAATTTTTACCATATCATTATACAACCTTTCGGGCGATATGTAAAGGGGGCGGGGAGGCAAATTTTAATTTGCCTCCCCGCCCCTGCGCTCAGCCTGTAAGCTTTTTGCGGAAATTTTCCATTATTTTATTTTCTATGCGCGACACCTGAACCTGCGACACGCCGAGCATGGCGGCCACCTCTGACTGAGTCATGTCGCGGAAATAGCGCAGCATTATTACCTTTTTTTCGCGCTCGGGCAGTTCGGCTATGGCAGAGCGCAGCTCTAAATTTTCTATCATGTCGTCCTGATCGTCCTTTGAGGACAGTTTATCGAGGAGCAGCTGACTCTTTTCGTCCTTGTAGTCCGACTGTGCGAAGAGTGAGAGCGGCATGCGCGAAGAGCCCATGGTGAACACCACCTCGGCGGGCGGCATGCCGAACTTTTGGGAAATTTCCTTGACCGTGGGCTGAATGCCGTGCTCTGCGGCGTACTCCTCCACAAAGTTGTTGATGGCCTTGGCCGCCGCCTTTAAGGAGCGGCTGACCTTTATGGAGCCGTCGTCGCGCATAAACCGCTTGATTTCGCCGGCAATCATGGGTACGGCGTATGTTGAAAAGCGCACGCCGTAGGACTTGTCGAAGCCGTTTATGGCCTTCAACAGCCCCATGCCTGCGAGCTGATACAAATCGTCGTACTCCACCCCCTTGCCGAGGTACCTGCGGACGATTGATTTTATTAAATTCTGATTGTCCTTTAAAAGTTGTTCCTTGGCGTCCGGATCACCCGCCTTGGCTTTATCGATGTAAGCATTGGTCTGCTCTGCGTCAAACATTCTCCACTACTTCCGGGTCAAGTTGTTTGGTCATGTACACGACGGTGCCCTCGCCCTTTATGGAGTTGACTTTGAAATCGTCCATAAAGGTCTGCATGATGGTAAAGCCCATGCCCGAGCGCTCGTCTCCGGGCAGAGTTGTGTAAAAGGGTTGAACGGCCTTTTCAATGTCGTCTATGCCCCTGCCCGTGTCGCTGACCTTGATATGTAGAGCCCTGTCCTCTATTTCGCATTCGACCGTGATGAGGCCCAAGTTGCCCCTGTAGGCGTGAACGGTGCAGTTTGTGACCGCCTCCGACACTGCCGTCTTTATGTCTGAGAGGACGGAGAGCGAGGGATTTAAGTCCACGCAAAATGCGGCGACCGCGTCGCGCGCGAACGCCTGATTGCAAGGGAGCGAATAGAACTGAAGTTTTAAATAATTTTTAACCATACCTATTTATACCCGTGGGATCAATGAGTAAATTCCGCTTATCGACAGCACTTTGTCGGCGGCAAAATTGGGCTGCTCGACCATTAAGGTCATGCCGCAGCGCTGCGCCTTTTTGTACCTGCCGATCAAAAAACCTATGCCGGTGGAGTCCATAAACGCCACGTCGGCGAGGTTGATGACAATTTTGCGCGCCGTGGGATTTTGGTCTATGAGCTTGTCGCACTCGCTGCGCACGGCGGGGGCGGAATATTCGTCCATGTCGCCCGACAGCTTGATTTTGAGCACCGTTCCCGAACGCGCCGTCTGAACTTTCACCTTGAGCTCCTCCTTACGTTTAAGCGCATAATATCACAAAGACGGGCGCAAAATTTGGATTGTTGGGGGTACTTTTGGGGAATTTTGAGGAAAATAAAATGTGCGGCGGGGACTGCATAACTGCAGTCCCCGCCGCACCGTTCAAACTATCTGTTTTTTACCATAAAATAATTTTTGAGCCGCACGCCCTGCCTTATTGCGACGTTTTCGCGCACGATGGCATACCCCCGCCCTTCGAAGAAGGGGCGCGCCGTTATCGAGGAATACACCTCCACCCTCCTGAACGGCTCCTCCAAGACATTGCAGAGGGCGGTGCCCACGCCCCTGCCCGTGTGGCCGCGGGCGACATACAGTCTGTCCAAATAGCCATGAGGAGTTATGTCGCCGAAGCCGATTATTTTGCCGTTTTCCACTGCGACCAAAGCCGTTCTGCCCGAAAATGTATGCGTCCATTGGGCGATATACCTCTTGCCGTCCGACCACGCGTTGAGCTGTTCGGGCGAATAGTCGACGCAGTTGACCGTGTGCACCGTGTCGTGAAAGAGCCTGTATGTCTGTTCCCCGTCCTGCGGGGTGAATGGGCGGATAATCATGGGGATATTATATGCGTTTATTTATAGTGTGTCAAGCGAGGTACCGCCACCAATGTCATTTCGACTAAGTGAGCGACAGCGAACGCATGGAGAAATCTAACTACAACTCAGAATATTTCATAATTAAATCATGCCAACGAATATGTCGACCGCATTCTACAGTTAGATTTCTCGGCAAGCTCGAAATGGCAATACTTTTAATTTCGACCGCGGATTTGGGGAGCCAAGAGATAACTTCGTTTGGGGGATTTCTCCGCTTCGCGCAATGATTGCGCTTCGGTCGAAATGACAACTCTTCACTCGTCATCTTGAGCGGAGGGCGAAGTGCTAACGTAGCCCGTAGTCGAAAGATCTTGCCGTACTAAAGCCGTACATATCAATGCTACACAGACTCGATATTAACCCGACAAGATACATTCGACTACGTTCGTCACTTACGTTCCTCACTTCGCTCAGTATGACAATAAGGCAAATTAATTTAAAATCAAACCCTTCCGTCATGCTAAAGCAGCCACCTCCCCTTAACTAAGTGGAGGCTACAATAATGTTTTACGCCGCGAGCGCGTCCCCCTTTGTCATTTCGACCAACGTGGAGAAATCTCGGAGCTGCCATTGTCGCGCTTATCGCGCAGATTTCTCGGCAAGCTCGAAATGACAATGACAGCGACGGACAAAGGGGGAACGCAACTGAAGCTGCGGCGCTCATAATTTGATTTATTAACCTTAACAAAACAGTTACCCCGCACATATGTGCGGGGTAACACACTTTGATGGGAAAAGTGTAAAGACAGGTTGTTTTGCTGTCTTTTTCGGAATTTGGTGGGACGGGGGAAAATTATTCCACCGCCTTTAAGCTTTCGTTCATGTCTATGCGCGTTATCTTGCGGCGCAGAAGCAGGGTGACCACCCATGTAAACAGCGCCACGACGACGGGGGCGATCAGCCACATGAACCAACTGACTCCGCCGAGAGTGCCGAGGCCTATCATGTTGAACACAACCCAAATGAGAAGGGCGGCGAGCGGATAGCCGAACATTATGCCGATTAAAGTATCGATGTAAATTTCGCGGTAGATGTAGCCCGAAACTTCGCTGTTCTGATAGCCCAAGACCATCAAGGTGGCAAGTTCGCGGTTGCGCTCGCTTATGTTGATATTTGTCATGGTGTATATGACTGTGGCGGTGAGAAGGCCCGCAAAGACGATGATGACTATTGATATTGCAATTATCGCCGACGACTTGAGCGAGCCGAACAGGCACAAATCGAGTATGGCGAGGCCTGCCATGACGAGCGCCATGGATATGGCGACGGCGATGACGGTCATCAAAAACCTGCTCTTGTACCTTAAAACGTTGCGGACGGTGGACTTATACTTGAAGGGAAGCAGATTCCACAGCCAAGGCATGCGCTCGAAGATGACCTTTTTGCCCGCCTTGGGGGGCTTGGGACGAAGGAGCACCGCGGGCTGTGCGCTTGTAAGCTTTATGCCCGATATGATAGTTGCGGCGAGAATTACCACGGCGATTATGAAGAACACAATCATGAAGAAGGTGACCGAGAAGTACACCGACATGGCGGGCATGACATATGAGAAGTTGAAGATTATATATATGAGCTGCGACAGTCCTTCGCCGACGAAGTATGCGCCGAAGCCGCCTATGCCTGCGGCAATTGCCGCGAACAGGGCATATTTGAAGATAATTTTGAACGCCGAATAGCCGAGGGTACGCATGCAGGCGATCTGACTGCGCTCCTCCTCCACCAACCTTGAGATGTTGGAGTAGACGACGAGCGCCGTTACGAACAGGAAGGCGACGACTAGCACCCATCCGAGGGCCTCTACCTTCTCAGAATAGCTGTAGAGGGAATAGAGAGAAAAGTTGTCGTACAACGTGATGACCTGAACGGTGGTGTTGCCGTCGTCGTCGACGAACGTACTCTGCAGCTTTTGGGTCATCTCATCCACATAGTCCTCATACCCGCCCGAGAAACAGTTGAAAAGACTGCGGTCGGCGATGGACACATATATATCGCCGCGGGCGATGGGCTGCACCTCAGTGCCGAAGAAGGTTGCCGAGGGCAGAATGTCAGACGTGGTATATATTACGTTGTCGACGGTTATAAGGTCGCCGAGGCCTGAGCCCGTTTCGGGCAGTTCGACGTCCTCCCCGTTGACATAGCTCGGGTCGCCGTCCAAGGCGATGAGCAGCGGACTCTGAATTTCCTGAGTGACGGTCAACGATATATTGAGCTCTTCCTCGCTGAATACCATAGAGAGCATATTTTTGACAGAATCTTCGAGCGGTTCGCCCGAATCCTGAACGGAGAGCTGATCTAAGATATCCAAAAAGTCGAGGGTGACGGTGGCGCCGAGGGGTATGCCCGATATCGAGTTGTTGGACTGCTGTGCATAGGCGACGGTATTGGAGCCGTCGTATTGGGTGGATTGGATTACATCGGGGATATTGACGGTGAAATCAGGGAAGTTATCCAAAAAATATATGCGCGTCAGCGAGGTCTGCCCGCCGATATCGAGGTTGACGTCCACCGACATGCCCGAGGCTATAGTGGGTGAACCGTCCTCCCCGTCCTCTGCGGCGAACATATCTGTCACCGTCTGAATATCCTCGTCCGAAAAGCCGCTCTCAGCCGAGCTCTTTATGATAAAGTCGGTGACGTTGGCGGAGCGGTAATATTCGTCGAGCGAGTGATTTATTTTATCGGTCGCCGCACCGACGCCCGAGGAGAAGCCGACGGCGATGAGCACGATGAAAATGATTGAAATAAACCTTGTGACATGCTTTGAGAACATGCGGCCGAGGGTTTTGAGATAGGTTTTCATGAAGGCGCACCTCCCTTACCACTCGATTTGCTCTACGGGCATGGGGTCGGGATTTGCCTCTATCCTTTCAATTTCGCCGCTGCGTATGTAAATTACTTTGTCGGCAATGTCCTTGAGGGCGGTGTTATGCGTTACGACTATTACTAGCCTGTTGCGCTTTTTGGAGACGTCGTACAGAAGTTTTAAAATCTTTTTGCCCGTCTCATAGTCGAGGGCGCCCGTGGGCTCGTCACAGAGCAATAGTTTGGGGTTTTTGGCTATGGCGCGGGCGATGGAGACGCGCTGTTGTTCGCCGCCCGAGAGCTGAGCGGGGAAGTTATTGAGCCTTTCGGAAAGGCCGACTTCGTCCAACACTTCGGCGGGCTTTAAGTGATCCTTGCAAATCTCCACGGCGATCTCCACATTTTCAAGCGCGGTGAGATTGGGCATGAGGTTATAAAACTGAAAGACAAAGCCGACGTCGTTGCGGCGGTAGTCGGTGAGCCCCTTGCGGTTGAGGGAGGTAACTTCCTTGCCGTCGAGGGTGATTGTTCCGCCCGTGGCGGCGTCCATGCCGCCCAAAAGGTTTAAAAGCGTGGTTTTGCCCGCGCCCGAACTGCCGAGGACGACGACAAATTCACCGTCGTTGAGTTCGAACGACACATGTTTTAACGCGTTGACGGTTATGCTGCCCACTTTGTATTCTTTGCTTACGTCGGAGAGAGTTAAATAATTCATAATAAACTCCTGTACTGTTAGTCTGTCCTTATTAATTATAAACTGATTATAAACTTTTTAAATGTTCATAATATTGGAAATATGTGAAATTATTGTTAAATTTATTTTGGTGAGCGAGATAAAAGTTGTTTTTATCATTAATTTTCTCTATTATACCACATTGTGTTGAACACTTCAATAGTAAAGTGAAAATTTTTACATTTTACGAAAAATCGGCACGGTAAAGGGCGCGCAGCCGCAACGGCTGCGCGCCCTTAAAACGCTTTGACAGTTATTCAGTTTTGCGTCTGCTCCTCGCGCCTGTGCGAGGAGAGCAGCAGTCCCCTGCCCGTGATGATGGGCGAAATTATCAGCCATAGCGCCGCGACGGCGATGACGATATAAGTTATTATCGAACCGACGGTTCGGGGGCCTTGGAAGATCCAACCGACGAGATTGAAGTTCCATATGCCGAAGAGACCCCAATTTACCGCGCCGAGGAGGACCAAGATATAAGAAATAACGTTTAAAACTATCATAAAGATTTCTCCTTACAATAGTTTTTGCCGATATATGCGAATTTATACGCGGCGGGAAATTTTGTATTATTTTTCGTAGACCGAGCGCTTAAGTATTCCTATATAGGGCAACGAACGGTATCTTTCGTCGTAGTCGAGGCCGTAGCCGACGACAAATTCGTCGGGAATTTCAAAGCAGTTGTAGTCGGGCGCGATGTCGTGCGTGCGGCGCTCGTGCTTATCCAACAGGGTGACTATCGTAACCGAGGAGGCGCCGCGCTCTGTGAGCAGCTTTTTGAGGCAGGCGAGGGTGAAGCCGCTGTCGATTATGTCCTCAATGACGATGACGTCCCTGCCCCTGATGTCGGTGTCGAGATCCTTTCTGATCTTGAGGTTGCCGCTCGACGCCGAGCCCGAGCCGTAGGACGAAACGGCCATGAAGTCGAGTTCCAAGGGCATGGTGAGGCAACGGATGAAGTCGGCATAGAAGATTATGCTGCCTTTGAGTATGCCCACGGCCAAAGGGCGCTTGCCCGCGAGGGCCTTGTCCACCTCTTGCGCCACCTGCGTAACGCGCGACCTTATTTGGTCTTCCGTCAGTAAAATCTTTTGTAAATCAGGATGCATAAAAATTTTTCTCCCATATTAATTTTTCATTAGTTAAGGCATATATTGAGGGCAATTTACAGCTTGCCTGTGCCTGCTCAGTATGACGCCCTTTTGTCATTTCGAGCGTAGCCGAGAAATCTCGGAGTGAAACGACGAACAAAAGGGTGTATATAGTAACTTCGTTTGGGGGATTTCTCCGCTTTGGTGCGTTCCGCACCTTCGGTCGAAATGACAGTAAAAAAATGATATGCGGACTTGGTCAAAATGACAGCGGGGAACTTAAAAATTGCTGCCGTTCCAACCCCAATTTGAGTAACCCTCGTAGGTGACATACGTTGAGGCGGGCTGAATGGAGGCGACGTCGCTAAGTATGGTGCAGACGGAGGCAGTCATCTTGTTGCAGTCGGCCGGGCTGACCGCGCCGAAGGCGCGTATGTCGACAAAGGCGCCGCTTTCAAGCTTTTTGCCGGCGAAGTACAGATCGTACCCGTCGCAGATTCCCACCATTAAGTAGCTTTCGGTCTTGTGCATGTTTGAAATTGCCTTGCCGAGCCGTGTTTTGATGTCTTCCTTCTGTTCATCTGTAAGTTTTTTTGTGATTTTGCAGTCGATAAAAGGCATGAGTACTCACCATCCATGTTATTGTTTACGGCATATGTGCCGTGCAATTAAAGTTTTGAGTAGTCGGGGGAGGCGCAGATGCAGATATTTTTTGTAGCCTCAGTCACCTTTATGTCGCCCGAAATTTCCACGCCGCACACCATTAAGATGTTGCTGCCCGAAGCTATTACGGGAATTATGTTCCTCAGCCGCACGGGTATCTTCCTGTCGGTGAAGAAGTCGCCGAGGCTCTTGGTGCCGCCGCCGAACTTTTTGAACTTGTCGCCCGCGCGCATGGTGCGCACCACCGCGTTTTCGGGGATAGCGTCGCCGTCGTACTTTAAAATTTTATATTGCGTGCGCCCGCCGTCCTCGCCGACAAAGCGCTCTTCGACCAACTCCCTGTCCTCTTCCCAATCCCTCTCGGTTGAGATGAACACGATCTGATCGATATAATTGTCGTAATTGTCACTGTAGAAATCACGGTAGGGCATGCCGTCGGCGACGGCGCGGACAAGATAGTTTTCGTTGATGGATATTCCGCCCTCTTCCTTGAAGGCTGTAAGGCCGAGGAATTCAAACTTTTTGCCGTTTTGGGCAAATTGCAGCTCGTACAGCTGTTGGGCGTGCCCCGAGGTGTAGTCCTTCTTTTGGTATTGTTCGATTATATATATGGCCGCGCGCTTGAAGATGACGGGCTCCTCGCAATGGGCAATTTTATAGCCGTACCAACCGTTGCGGGTGACGATTTTTTTGACCTGACGGGAGAAATATTCCTCGTCGTCGGCGGCGAGCCGCGAAAAGCGGTAGATGGCGCGGGTCGCGCCGGGCACGGCCTTCTCCAAGGCGGGCAGAACGTTGTGGCGGATATAGTTGCGGGTGTAGTCGTCCGAAAAGTTTGTGCTGTCGTCGACATACGGAATGTTGTTGGCCGCGACATATTGGTCGATTTCACCCCGCATAACCGAGACAAGCGGGTGAACTTTAGACCACTCGTAGCCGTGTTTATCGTCCTCAATGCCGCACATGCCCGAGAGGGCGCAACCCCTTGCGAGATTAAACAAAACAGTTTCGGCATTGTCGTCCATGTGGTGGGCGATGGCAACGTCGTCGCACCCCCTCCACTTGCCGTCGGGCGAATATATTACGGGCTTTATTCCGAGCGATTGATAATTGAAGTCGTTTGCCCACTTGTCGCTGTCGACATGAGCGACGGTGTAGCAGCGGAATACCCGCCAAAAGCGCGCCATGTTCTCGTTTTTATAGATGCCGTCCGCCTTGAAAAACAGGAGGGGTATGCCAAGCTTTTTGCAGTAATCTATTACAAACTGCGAATCGCGGGCGGACTCCTCCCCCCGCATTGCGTGGTCACAGTTGAGGGCGGAGAGGGTTATGTTGTAATGCGCGGCGTTGCTGTGCATATAGTGCATAAGAGCCATGGAATCGCGCCCGCCCGAACAGGCGACGCAGATGCTTTTGCCCGCATAGCGCGCAAGGTTTACATTCATGCAATGATTATACCACAGCACATACAACTTTTGCAATCTTTAAAAAAATAAATAATCAAATTTTTTCACATAATGCAAAAAAAATAGTTGACAAAACTGCGCGTTTACTATATGATAATAAAGCTTGAACGTGCGCAACGCCTTATCGCGGGGTGGAGCAGCCAGGTAGCTCGTCGGGCTCATAACCCGAAGGTCGCGCGGTTCGAATCCCGCCCCCGCAACCAATCTGTTTACGCACGTTTAATATTTTTGGCGACGTAGCTTAGTTGGTCTATAGCGGCCGGTTCATACCCGGCAGGTCGGCGGTTCGAATCCACCCGTCGCTACCATCAAAAAACAGCGCCGCATCAGGCGACAAATATAAGATTGCATGCGGAATTTATCCGCACCAATCACCTTAAGGCCCGTTGGTCAAGCGGTTAAGACACCACCCTTTCACGGTGGTATCATGGGTTCGAGTCCCGTACGGGTCACCACGACGGGAGTGCAACTTTTAAGCTGTATTCCCGCTTATATTATTCCCCCCTTCGGGAGGGGAAACATCTGAAGGTGTAGTTCAGTTGGTTAGAACGCTACCTTGACATGGTAGAGGTCGTTGGTTCGAGTCCAATCATCTTCACCACGTCGCCGCAAGGCACATTTTGCAACAAGCCGAGAAATTTCTCGGCTTGTTTGCTTTTTATGCCTGCGTCTCCTTATATCGCGCAAATACTACAGTTTTGCGCGAGGCTATGGTATAAATTTGTGCGCTCCGCGAAAGCAAACTCACCTGCGCAAGCCCCCGCTGACGCGGGTGCACGGCTTGAGTTCGTTTGCTTATAGATGGAGTTTTCTCCGTGCAAGACACGGCGAAAACTCTTTTTAGTTTTTGTGCGCGCCGCTCAAGATGACGACCTTTTTGTCATTTCGACCAACGTGGAGAAATCTCGGAGCTGCCATTGTCGCGCGCATTGCGCAGATTTCTCGACTGCGCTCGAAATGACAATGGCAGCGACGGACAAAAGGGGCGTACGACATAACTGCGTTCACGCAGATTTCTCCGCTGCGTTCGTCGACTACGCCTCCTCACTTCGGTCGAAATGACAGGTGGACTAAATATTAAGTAAGGAAAGGCGTCAATTGAAGTGTTTTATTTGTGAAAACACCAAATTGCTTGACGGGCGGGGCAAAAAGCTTATAATTATTATATAATGAAAAAGCAGATTGATTTGAATGAGGTTACGGGCGCCGAGTGCATTGGCGAAAAGAGCAACAAATACCTGACTATACTGATAGTTTTTACGCTGATGTGGGTGGCGCTGATTGCCGTGTGCATCGCCTTTTATAACCGGGCGGCGCAAATTTTTTTGCTTGCCATTGTGGTGTGCGCCGTGCTTATTCTGCTGTGCGCATGGGAGATGATAAACTTTATTATTACGCCAAGGCAATGCGTTAAAAAGGGTAAGGAGGCAATTTATTTTTGGTCGGCGCGCAGATGGCGCAAACTTGCCTTTGCCGAGATTGACGAGGTGAGGACCAACGGGAACACGATTAACCCCTACACCACAATGCGCTCGATTATTGACCGCGGCGGACTGAGGGTATTTGACAAGCACAACAACCTTTACAGAATTAAGTACCTTTACGACCCGCAGGGCGTTAAGGAGAGCATTGACAAGTGCTTTAAGAAGGAAGAGCCTAAGGACAGCAAGCAACAAAAGGGCAAAAATAAATAATACAGATATTACAGATTATACAGTTAATACAAAAAATGATATGGGGCGGGGACGCACAACGGCGCGTCCCCGCCCCTTTTTATGTTAAATTCTGTTCTTATCCCCCCACTCGCACATGCCGTCGAGAATGGGCATTAAAGATTTACCCCTGTCTGAAAGGCTGTATTCTACCTTTGGCGGTATTTGGGGGTATTCCTTGCGGATTATCAGGCCGTCGTGTTCGAGTTCCTTTAAAGAGCTTGAGAGAGTTTTATAGGATATTCCCTTTATGTATCTCTGCAATTCGTTGTAACGGACGACGCCGAACTCCATTAAAGTGTATAAAATAGTCATCTTATACTTGCCGCTTATGAGCGACAGCGTGTACGAGAAACCTGTGTCGCACAATTTTTCGCTTGCGATGCACCTCTTTGAATTATTGTCCATACTGTGCCTCCTGCACTTCACTTTTAGTTAGTATCGCACTTTATTGTGCGTACTTGACAAAATTATTATACCGTCATACAATAATGTTGTCAATAAAAAAACGGAGGTTTTATTATGCGAGAAAAAATAGGCGAATACAAGGCCGTTGAAGAGGCGGCGATGAAGTTTATTCAGAGCGTTGCCGAGGGCAACAGCAAGTATGCACGCGAGCTGTTCATCGACGAGGCTGTACTGTTCGGCTACCTTGACGGCAAGCTTGAGCACGGCTCCATTGAGCAGTTTTACCACAACGTGGACACCGTTGCGGGCGGGGAAAACTTTAAGGCGAGGGTTGACGTGCTCCTCCTTGAAGAGACGCTTGCCGTTGTGCGCGTGCTTGAGGAGGGATGGGGCGGAAGGATTGACTTCACCGACGTTCTGCTCCTTTTAAAGATGAACGGCGAATGGAAGTGCGTTGCCAAGGCCTATAACCAAAACAGCGACACGATTGCAAAATGACCGCGTTGAACGGGGCATATGTGCGGGGCAATGCCCCTTTGCGCATATGCCTGAACATTGATTTGACGACTATTGCCGGCGGGGCACAGCCGCGACGGCGCAGATAAAAAATTTATGAGAGGTTGTATATTATGGCTGAAAAAATTGTTGTGATTACGGGCAGCCCGAGGAAGGGCGGCAACTCCTTTGCGATGACGGACGCGTTTATTGGGGCCGCCAAGGCAGAGGGCTGCGAGGTTGTGCGCTTTGACGCGGCCATGGCAAAGGTTGGCGGCTGCCACGCCTGCGAGACATGTTTTTCGACGGGAAAGGCGTGCAGCTTTGACGACGACTTCAACAAGGTTGCGCCCGACATTGAGAGCGCCGACGGCGTTGTGTTCACCATGCCCGTTTATTGGTACTCCATACCCGCGCAGATCAAGTGCGTGATTGACAAGCTGTACTCCTTCTGCGTTGCGGGCAGGGACGTTGCGGGGAAGAAGTGCGCACTGATTGCCTGCTGCGAGGAGGACGACATGACCGTTTTGGACGGAGTGAGGATTCCCTACGAGCGCACGGTTGCGCTGCTTAAATGGAAGTCCGTTGGCGAAGTGCTTGTGCCCGGCGTTTTAAACCGCGGCGACATTGACGGCACCGACGGCTGCAAGAGGGCCGCCGAACTTGCAAAACAATTTATTTAATAAAACAGATATTACAGATAATACAATTAATACATAAGTATGCGGGCGTGCGCAACTGCGCACGCCCGCATTTTTTGCAAAAATACATTGACTAAGGCAGGGCTTTAACGTATAATTGAGTAAATAAATTTTTAAGAGGGTCAAATGAAGTATTTTACCAAGGATTGGTATGTGCTGATGCAGCACCTGAACTACACCGCGAGCATGACGCCCATAGCCGACAAAAAGTACACCGACGGTGAGATCACCGCACTTTTGAGCGGCAAAATTAAAGAGCGCATAGAGCGCGACATGGAGGAATACAACACCCCTCCCGTTCGCACCGAAATTGACTTTGAAAATTTTCAGCCCGACGATTTTGCCACATACGACATGGAGAGGGGCGTGCTTGTAATACCCTCCTCCATTGAAGAGATCAAGGCGGACATTGAGAGGGACTACCAAAACAACCTTGCAGAATTCGAAAACAGGCCGCCTTTTGACCCCAAAAAGACAATTGAAGAGTTCACCGAGACATATAAGTCGGGGCTGAAGTACGGTTATTTGCGCTTCCCCGAGTGGGTGAAGGGCGCGGCGGACATAAGACTGATTGCTATGGGGTACCTGCCCGAGAGCGTCTATAAGGATCTTGAGGCCGAACAGCAGCGCAACAAGCAGCTGTTTGAAGCCATAAACGACAGTGCAACCGCCACTTTAAATGCCGAAAATGAAAAGATACCCGAAGAGATTGCAAGAAATTTCAACTTCCACGACGGGGAGATAATATACCTTGAGGAGGCCGACGGCGACATTGTTATGCTGATCAACGAGGATTACATTCCTTACGAAGGTCAGACGCCCTACACCAAGGTAATTTTTGTGGGCGCAAAAATTATTGAAAGGGACGAAAACCTTAAATTTGAGCGCGAAAACATTGAAATTGACGGGCAAAACTGCCCCACCTACCCCGTTTGGCTGTATGAGGAGCTGTATAAGACAAAGGACGGGTACGAGGCGCACATGCTGCTGAGCGAAAACGATTTGTGCTACCTGACCATAGCGTGCAGAGATATTAAATTTGAGTTCAACATAGATTACAGAGAGCACGAATGAGATACTTCACCGACGAGTACGACAGCCTTTGCATACGCCATATGGACGTCAGGCGGATAGCCGACAGAGAATATTCCGACAGGGACATAGCCACCCTTAAAAAGCGGAAGCTGAGCCGCACAATACGGCAGGCAGAAGAGGGCTATAACACTCCGCCGACTAAGATTGACGTATATAAATACACTAATGGCCCCGACGAACTGAAGGCTGAGGACTTTTTTTATGAGGATCCCGAGACGGGTGAGCTTAAAACCTATTCCTCACTTGAAGAAGTGGACGCCATGTTTGAGGAAAAGTATTGTAAGGAATGTAAGGAATTTGAGAAACGCCCTCCATTTGACCCCAAAAATGCGATTGAAAGGTTTGAAAGGCAGTGCGCGATGAGGCGCGACAAAAATTATGCACGGCTGCCCGAATGGGTTTATGACAGCGTGGACATTCGCCTCATAGAGCTTGGGTACCTGCCCGCCTCCGCCTACGACAGGCTGAAGGCTGAGGACAGGCAAAGAGAGCGGCGCAGAAGGGAAATTGAACGGGCGGCAAGAAACGACCCGCAGTCAAGGAGGGTGCCGGGCAATTTAAAAGATGAATGGGGATTTCACGACGGCGCTGTGCTTTACCTGAAAGGCAATGACTGCGGCCTTGAAATGCTCATACACGAGGACTTCCCCCGCGAAGGCCGCACCACACCGAACATAAAGATTAAATTTTTGGGCGGCAAGATAATTGAGCGGGACGAAAATTTGAACTTTGATTTTGTGGACTTCACCCTTGCAGACAGCACAAAATGCAGGAGCTATTGCCGATGGCTTAACAATGAGCTTTATAAAACCGACGACGGATACGAGGCGCGCATGCGCTTTGCAACGCCGCAGGGCTACGCTCACCTTACGATTGCCTGCCGCGACATCTTTTTGGAGTACGACGCGGGCGACGAGGGACTCATTTAATATTGAAAAATTAACGCGCGCCGCGAAAGAAATTCGCGGCGCGCGCACTTTAAATTTTTACACTATTCAGTTTGCAAAGAAGGCGACGGCTATGGCACCGGGGCCGACGTGGGTGCCTATGGTGCTGCCGATGAGGTAGTAGGGAATATTTTCCGCCCTGCCCTTCCAAAGATTTTCGCTGTCGGCTATGTACTTTTTGAGGAAGGCGTCCGACAGGCCCGAATATGCGAGGACATAGGGCATGGAGAAGTTTATGCCGCCGCACTTTGTTACGAGCTGATTTAAAAGGTTGTTGCCCTTTTTAGAGCCCATGGCCTTGCCGAGCAATTTGACCTCGCCTTCATTTACGGTGATAACGGGCTTGATGGAGAGCATTTCGCCCGCAACAGCGGCGACGGAGGAAATTCTGCCGCCCTTTCTTAAATATTTCAATGTGTCAAGCAGGGCGAGGAGCTGAATTTTTTTCTTCTTTTCGTTGAGCTCTTCGGCAATCTGCGGGGCGGTCATTTCGCCCTTATCCACGAGGCGGATGGCGTAATCGAGCAGAATTCTTTCGCCGATGCAGGCGTTTAAGCTGTCGACCACGAAAACTTTGCCCGCATATTTTTTTGCGGCTTTTACCGCCGACGAGTATGTGCCCGAGAGTTTTGAAGAGATGGTTATTGCTATTACCTGACTGCCGTCGGCAGTGAGGCGTTTGAAATTATCGTCGAAGGTGAATTCGTTTATCTGACTAGTTTGGGGAAGGTCTGAATTTTCAATGAGCTTTTCAAAGAACTGTTCGTGGGAAAGAGTCAAACCGTCGAGATACTCCTCATCGCCGAAGCGCACAGTGAAGGGCAAAAGAGTGATGCCAAGCTCCTCCGCCTGAGATTTTTCGACATCGCAACCGCTGTCGACTAAAATTTTTATCATATATGCTCCCTTTAATTTTTTGAGAGGTCGGCGTAGTATTTTTCGAGATTGTCTGAGATGATTACGAGCGATTTATAAAAGAACTCCCTCTCCTCGTCCGAGAATTCGGCGCTGCCTGCATGAACCGCCGCGGCCGCACGTTGGACGATGTACTGCGCAAGCTCCGTCCCCTTTTGCGTGAGCTTTACGGGGGCGTTGTGCGAGGCGGGGTCGTATTCGGCATAGTCCTGCTCGCGCAGGGTGGCGAGGGCGCGCGAAATTGCGGCTTTATCTTCGAGCGTGAGTTTTACGAGCTCGCTTGCCGTAAGACCTTCGCGGTGAATGTTGAGATAATAAAGACACATTACATGAATGGACTTTAAGCCGCATTTTTTCATTTCGTATATCTTTATTTTCTGCACGAGCTTATTGAGCTTTAAAATGCTTATGGTAAATCTTTCGAACAAATCCTCCATTTTTCGGCCTCTGTTTTTGGTATGTGACCGAATTATATACTTAATTTGTTGAATTGTCAACCATTTTTTTGGGAGATTTCGCCATGCGCACGTCGGAACAAACTTTGCTCTATGCAAGCCGTGGACGCCTTGCAACTATACTGCGTTGTTCCTCCTTCTTCGCGCAAATACTACAGTTTTGCGCGAGTGTTAAGGTTAATTGTGCTCGCTTAGTCGAAATGACAAAGGGTGGGCGGGCGGGTTTCTCTGTCATCTTGAGTGGAGCGAGTGTATACGAGCGAAATCGAAAGATCTTGCTTTTTTATTGAATGACCTTTATAACCTTTGCGGGCACGCCGCCCACTATTGTCTTGGGCGGGACGTCCTTGGTGACCACGGCGCCCGCCGCCACTATTGCGCCGTCGCCGACGGTTACACCCGGGAGTATGGTGGCGTGAGCGCCTATCCACACGTTTTTGCCGATGTGCACGGGAGAGGCCGTCATGTCGCCCCGACGTGAAGGGTCCTGTTCGTGATTGAGTGTGGCGATTACCACCTGATGGCCTATTAAAGCGCCGTCGCCGATATATATTCCGCCCTGATCCTGAAGGCAGCAGCCGCTGTTTATGAACACGTTGTCGCCTATTGTGATATTCATGCCGTAATCGGTGTAAAAGGGCGGAAAAAGCCCGAAGTTTGCCCCTACCTTGCCGCAGGTGAGCTCGTTGAAGAGAGCCTGCAACTCCCCGCGGGTGAGCAGGCTGTTATTGATTTTATGCGTTATGCGCTGCGCCCTTGCGGCCGCCTCGTGCATGTGGAGATGCGCGGGCGAGCCTGCCGCAATTTTGGGGTCGGCCTTTAAAGCCGCGATATATTCCTGACTTTCCATAAGTCCTCCTTTGACGGATATATTTTAATCCGCGGCACGCTACATGTCAATTGCTTATATTTTATACAAAAGCATAATTGACAGGCATGGAAATGTATGTTAAAATCAGTCAGGAGGTGCAAGATGGAACTGAGAGAGCTTAAATACTTTTTGGCGATTGCGAGGGAAGAGAGCATTTCGCGCGCGGCTGAAGAGCTGTTCGTGACGCAGCCCAACCTTTCGCGGCAGATGAAAAATTTAGAGGACGAGATCGGCAGGCAACTTTTTGAGAGAGGCAGCAGAAAGATAACGCTTACAGAGGCGGGAAAGCTTTTAAAAAAGCGCGCCGAGGAGATAATTGAACTGTACGAACGGACGGAGAGCGAACTTAAAGCCCCGCCCGACGAAGTGAGCGGCGAGGTCAAGATAGGCGGCGGCGAAAGCCGTGCCTTTGCCCTCATTGCCCGCGCCATATGCGCCGTTCAAAGAGCATATCCGCAGGTGAAGTTCGACGTTTTCAGCGGCGACAGCGAGGCCGTGGGCGACAAGCTTGACAAGGGACTGATAGACTTCGGCGTGTTCATAGAGCCGACAGTCCTTTCGCGCTACGACAGCCTGAGGCTGCCTGTGACGGACAGGTGGGGCGTGCTGATGAGGGCAGACAGCCCGCTTGCAGTAAAGGAATATGTGACGGCGGAAGATTTAAAGGGGCTGCCGCTCATACGCTCGCGCCATTCTATGGGTGAAAGGGACATTTCGCAGAAACTTGGCGGCGAGGGGAACATTGTGGCGACATACAATCTTTTGTACAACGCCTCCATACTGACCGAGAGCGGCATAGGCTATGCCGTAAGCCTTGACGGGCTGATAAACACCGCGGGGAGCGAGCTGTGCTTCAAGCCCATTGTGCCCGAAATAACTGCCCACCTTGACCTTGCGTGGAAGAAATATCAGGTATTTTCGCCCGCGGCGCAGGCCTTTTTGGAGGAGATGAAAAAATTGGTCTGACCCCCGCTCACTCTCTGTTCGACGGATGATATGTGCAGGGTAATTGATTATTTATGAATAAAACAATCCCCCCTTTGATCCCCCCTTTACACAAGGGGGGCAGGTGGGAACTCCCCTTTGTCATCTTGAGCGAAGCCGTCATGCTCCGCTCAGTATGACATTATACTGCAAAAAGAAAAACACCGCCGCGGCGGTGTTTTTTTGCAATAGCATTTGATGGGGAGACCATTGCAAGCGCGCCGCCCAAAGGCGGCGCGCCCTTTAACATGTTAAGAATTGGGCTCGACATACGTCTTGATGGAGTTGGCGATGTTGTTCATGTGGTCGCCTATGCGCTCCATGTTGACGGCGAGCTGCAGATATACCGAACCTGCTTCGGGCGTGCAGAGTCCGTCGTGGGTGCGCTGTATGTGCGCCTCCTTCATCTTGGCGCACATTGCGTCAACCTCGTTTTCGGCGCTCTCTATGTTCTGCGTATAGCTTAAATTGTGGTTGGCAAACGCCATTTCGACATACTTATACAGCTCAGAGAGGTAGCCGTCCATCTCCTTTATCTCGGCGACGGCGGTATCGGAGAATTTGGCGTTCTCCTTGACCATTTCCTCAGTATATTCGACGATGTTTTCGGCATAGTCGCCTATGCGCTCTATGTCGCTGACGACGTGATAGAACGAGGATACCTTGGTCTCGTCGGTGTCGGAGATGTCCTCCGATGAGAGTTTGACGAGGAACTGAGTTATGTATTTGTTGAGCTCGTTTATCCTCTTTTCGTTTTCGGCGAATTCCTCCTTTTTGGAGATATCACTGTTTAAAAGCATGCTGACTGCAAGTTTGTAATTCGAAAAGGCGATCTGCCCCATTTTTACAATTTCCTTGCGCGATTGGCCGACGGCTATTGCGGGAGTCTTAAGAAGACGCCTGTCAAGCTGTTCGTCGCTTTCGGGCTGCTGTTCGGTCTTCTGACCCTTCTTATCGCGGACAATGAGCTGCGACAATTTGACGAGCTGAGGAATGAACCACATCAATATCAGTGTGTTGACGGCATTGAAGAAGAGATGGAAAATTGCTATTTCCCATGTGGCCCTGCCGCCGCAGATGTAGTTGAGGAAGTCGGCTATCTGCGGGCCCCATACGGTGACGGGTATTGCGAAGATGAGACAGCCTATTACGTTGAAACACAGGTGTATGCAGGCGGCGCGCTTGGCGTTTGTGCTTGTGCCTATCGAAGAGATAAGCGCCGTTATGCAGGTGCCGATATTTGAGCCGAGCACGATGAACATGGCCATATATATGCTGATGAGGCCGCGGCCCGCGAGGGCAATTACTATGCCCGTCACCGCCGAGGACGACTGCATGATGCCCGTCAGGATGTGGCCCAACAGGAACAGCACCAACGCCTCCCATGTGAGGAATTCCTTGCCGTTGCCTATTGCTATGAACATGTTGTCGATGACGGGGCCTATAGTCGGGTCAGAAGTGATTTCGGACACGGTGAAATCCATTGTGTACAGGCCGATGAATATCATGCCGAGGCCGGCGAGCATGTTGCCTATGCGCTTTGTCCTCTCCACTTTGGAAAAGAGCGTCATTAAAAGGCCTAAAAATGCAATGAGCGCAAAGATTGCCGATACGTCCAATTCGGCGACGTTTCCCGTTGCCGCCGCGTCGCCCACGGCGAGCGCCGTGATGAAGGCCGTTATTGTGGTGCCTATGTTGGCGCCCATTATTATCGACGCGGCCTGCGTGAGCGTCATCAAACCGATATTTACAAAGCCGACGACCATGACGGTTGTTGCCGACGAGCTTTGAATGATTGCCGTGATGACGGTACCCGTGCCTATGCCGAGGAATTTGTTCTTGGTGGCCTTGCCTATGAGCGTGCGCATTTTGCTGCCGGCTGCCTTTTCCATGTTGGAACTTAAAATTTCCATGCCGATCATGAAAACGGCGATGCCGCCGAGCAGGTAGAACACGGAGTAAATAATCTTTAATACGTCGCCTATACCCATTTGGTTTTCTCTCCATAGTACATTATTGCAATATTAATTGTAACAGCTTTGTAACGAGTTTGTCAATTAAATGTAAAAAAAATATTGTTGTAACGCGCATTGTGCATTAGAGGCCATGCACCAATGCGCCGTTATTTGAGGGCGCTGCCCTCTGCGGCGCAATCTTAAGAGCCCTACAATTATAAAATTGCGCCACATTCACCTGCTGAGGCGCAGGTATGCGCAAATTGAGTTACGCTGCGTGAAGACGCGACTTCACTTGCGCCGTTAATTTATTTAAAAATTTTTTTTGAGCGGGGTTTAAGGTTGATTTAACGGGGCGCATTGTATATAATGGTGTGTAGTTTATTAAATTACATTTGTTGGTAAATTATGTTCAATATTGTTTTAGTTGAGCCGGAGATTCCGCAGAATACCGGCAATATTGTCAGGACGTGCGCGGCGACGGGGTGCACGCTGCACCTTGTAAAGCCGCTCGGGTTTGAGGTGAGCGACAAGTATTTAAAGCGCGCGGGACTCGATTATTGGCAATATGTGGATATTAAGTATTGGGAAAATTTTGAAGAGCTTAAAAATGCCTTCCCCGACGGGCGGTTCTTTTACTTTACCACCAAGGCGAGGCACTGCTATGCCGACATGAACTACTCGGAGGGCGACTTTTTGGTGTTCGGAAAGGAGACAAAGGGTCTGCCCGAAAGCCTTTTGAAGGCCAACCCCGAAAGCTGCGTGAGGATACCCATGATGGGCGAGTTGCGCTCGTTAAACCTTTCCAACTCGGTGGCGATAGCCGTATATGAGGGCCTGAGACAGGGCGGATTTAAAGATATGAATCTTGAAGGGCAGCTGCATGAGTTGAAGTGGTAAAGAACTAAATGCACGGTAAACCGTGCGTGAAATACGCCTTCTGCGCGTGAAATGCGCCATTTGCCCTTTAAATAAAAAAGCCATATCAATGGCGCGTGAAATGCAACCTTTCAGGTTGCGTTGAGGCAGACGATTATTATTTTTAAATATTTCTCACCTAAACGCACAGCAGCGCTGTGCATTTCACTTCGCCCCCTACCCCCTACTCCCTAATAAATTTCATTTTGCCCTTTACTTTTGAATTTTTATATTGTATAATAGACGCATGGATAAGCGCAAAAGAATAGTCGTTGCGAGTGGCAACGCCCACAAGATAACCGAAATTGCCGACATACTCAAGGACTTCGAGTTTGTTTCCATGAAGGACGCGGGATTCGAAGGCGACATAGTTGAGGACGGCGCAAGCTTTAAAGAGAACGCACTGATAAAGGCCAAGACCGTGGCCGAGGCGCTGAATATGACCGCGCTTGCGGACGATTCGGGGCTGTGCGTGGACGCCCTCGGCGGGGCGCCGGGCATATACTCCGCCCGCTTTTCGGGCGAGGGCGACGAGGGCAACCGCAGACTGCTTTTAAAACAGCTTGAGGGAATAGACGACAGGCGGGCGCACTTTGAGTGCGCGGTATGCCTGTATTCGCCCGGGGGCAGGATGCTCTTCGGCGTGGGCAAGACGTACGGACATATACTGCACGAGGAGCGCGGCGACAACGGGTTCGGGTATGACTGTCTGTTCTATTCGGACGACCTTAAAATGAGCTTCGGCGAGGCTACCGAGGAGCAAAAGAACGGCGTTTCGCACAGGGCGAGGGCGCTTAAAGATTTGGAGAACGCACTTTGAAGAGCATAATAGTGCTTTCGGACACGCACGGCAACCGTGCGGAAGTTGAAAAACTTTATCCAATATTTGCCGAGAGCGACTACATAATACACCTCGGCGACACCTCCTCCGACGGGATGAGGATAAAGAGCGCCTTTCCGCAAAAGACGTACGTTTTAAACGGCAACTGCGACTTCCCCCGCCTCGGCGACGACGAGCTGACGCTTGATATCGAGGGCGTGAGGATTTTTGCCTGCCACGGCGACAGATACGGCGTAAAGCGGGACACCGACAGGCTTGCCTACAGGGCGCAGGAAGTTGGCGCCGCCATTGCCCTTTACGGACACACGCACAGGGCGAAGGAGGAAAATACGGACGGAGTTGCGCTGTTCAACCCCGGCACGCTGTCGCGCTATGCGGCGGCAAAGAGCTATTTGTACCTTGCCGTGTACGACGGAAAATTTACAGGAAAGATAGTTGAACTGACATGAAATACATAATAGACGCACTTAAATATTTAAAGAGCAACCTCTTGCTGTTGCCCGCCTTGGCGGTGGCCATACTTGCGTTTGCGCCGGTCATAGACTACTCCGCGGCGCAGCACATTCTTGACACTTTGGACGCGGGCAAAGTAACCTCGCAGTTTGTGGCATGGTTCAAGCTGTTCACGCCCTTCAATTCCGAAAATTGGCTGACCATTGTATTAAGCATAGTGTCGTACATAGCCCTCGTTTTGGACGTGGCGTACATACACTCCATGGTGGACAAGCACATAAGGTTCGGCAGCAAGTCCTTCCGCTCCATTATGTCGAGTTTTACAATAAACTTTATCTACGGGCTGATAGCCATGGTGATACTGTTTGCGGCGGTGCTCATACTCGCCCTGCTGATGGCGCTTATAATGTCGGCATTTGCTCTTGCCGCCCCCTATGTATTTATAGTGGGAATTATACTCTGCCTTGCGCTGATAGTGCTGTTTATGTTCATTGCGGCGCACTTCTTTTTGTGGCTGCCGTGCGCGGAGATAACGGGTTTCAAGATGAGCGAGGCGCTGTTTTCTTCATATGCGCAGGCGCGCACCGTGCGTTGGCGAAACTTTGTGGCCATAGGCCTGCCGCTGGCGTTTGCGCTCATGCTGACCGCGCTGTTCGGATTGGCGCTGGGCAGCGCCGCGGGCACCTTTGCCGGCTCCATATTCTATGGCTGCGCGTATATGATAATAGTCGTCGCGAGCTACATGGCGTATGCCGACGTTGAGGGCATAGAGCGCGAAGATTTGAAAAAATACTGATAAAGGTGGACTTTTATGAAATTCAAACACGCATTCAACGTTTTCGTCGACAACTTTATAGTGACGTACAAGGTGCTGCTGTACAGAGTGATAATACTGCTGTTTTGCCTTTGCCTTTACACGGCGGTCATATTCCCCTTTATCAACAGCATAAGCGACACAAGCCAAGTGCTTGCCCTTTCGCAGGCGTTGGGAAACTTCGGCTCGGCGTTCGTAAACCTCGACTTTGCCGCCATGCAGGTTGCATGGGCGGATATAAGGGAGGCGTTTATACAGCTCATGGAGATGCTTGGCGCGAGGGTAGGTTCGGTCGTGCTGACGGTAACCATAATAGTATTGGTCTACCTTGTGCAGAAATTTTTGCTCGGCCTGAGCAACTACACCGCGGGCGCCATGATAAACGACAGAATGGCGATGCGGGCAAACTCGCCCTTTATAGGCACGCTCATTAAAAACCTCGGCAAGGCAAGCCTTTACAACGTCATATATGTGCCCCTTTCGTTTGCCTACGACGTCATAATATTTGCGGTGACGGGCGCCATTGTTGTGGGGCTGATGAACGCCAACGCACCCCTCCTTCTGCTCATAGTTTTGTTCTCTACGGTGATAACCTTCCTTTATGTGATAAAGATGACCTTCACCACCGATTGGCTGCCCTCGCTGATATACGGCAAGACGACCAACCGCGGCGCCATAGCCTATTCCTTCAACTATAAGGCAAAGAACAAGGACTTTTTGGCGGTGCTCTCCAACTACGTCGTGCTCGTGCTTGTGATGTTCGCCATCAACGTTGCGGCGGTGTTCCTCACCTTCGGCGCGGGACTGTTCATCACCCTGCCCGCAAGCTACATCATTTTGATAAGCTTTGAGTTTGTCAACTACTGCGACAACAACGAGATAAAATACTTTATGGACAAAAACACCGTCGTCAAGCCCGAACGCGAGCAAGTTTTGACAAAGGAACAGTTCTTTAAGGGCGATAACAACGATTAATTATAAAAATTATATAAAAATTGTGTAAAAATATTTTGTCATCCCCCTTTACATCGGGGGATTTTTTTTGTATAATATAGAAGTAATAGTGCGGACAGCACTTAAAATTTTGTAAAAAAAGCGGCGCCGCCCGCGCAGTGCGCGGGCGGCGGGGCTAAAAATTTTATGGGGGACTTTTTATGGATTATAAAGCGGCTTACCAAAGCTGGCTGAACGACGGCCGGCTGTGCGCTGAGGGCAAACAACAGCTTGAAGCGATCAAAGACAACGAAGAAGAGATAGAATATTCCTTCGGCGCCGAACTGCAGTTCGGCACGGCGGGCATGCGCGGCATTATAGGCTACGGCACCAACAAGATGAACATCTACACCGTAATGCGCGCCACTCAGGGACTTTGCGAATTTATAAAGGGGCTCGGCACAGAGGCCATGGCTAGGGGCGTTGTAATTTCCTACGACACCCGCTTGAAGAGCGACGTGTTTGCAAAGGCGGCCGCCGACGTGCTTGCGGCAAACAACATAAAGGCTTACCTGTTTTCGATGGAGCACCCCGTACCCATGCTGTCATTTGCGGTGCGCGAACTGCACACCATTGCGGGCATTATGGTGACGGCCTCGCACAATCCCAAGCAGTATAACGGCTACAAGGTGTACGGCGAGGACGGCGCGCAGATGAGCCCCGAGGACACCAAGGTGGTTGTGGACAGCATTGAAAAGATAACCGATTACCTCGGCTGCCCCTCCCCCACTCCCGAACAGGAAAAGAGATATATAAAGCCCGTCCCCAAGTCGGTGGACAAAAAATATTACAAGGCGCTCACCAAGCTCACCCTCTCCAAAAAGGCGGTCAAGGCCTGCGGAAAGAAGCTCAAGCTTGTGTATACGCCCGTGCACGGTTCGGGTTACATACCCGTCACCACTATCCTCAAGAAGATTGGCATACACGCCACGGTGGTCGAAGAGCAGACAAAGAGAGACCCCGAATTTTCTACCGTGCAGGTGCCCAACCCCGAATTCAAGGAGACGCTCTCCATGGGCATTGCGCTCGCACAGAAGATCGGCGCCACGGTGGTATTCGGCACCGACCCCGACAGCGACCGCTTGGGCGTTGCCGTAAAGAACGCTGAAGGCGAGTTTGAAGCGCTGTCCGGCAATCAGGTGGGCATACTGCTCTTAGATTACATTCTCACCCGCCTCAAGGAAGAGAACAAACTGCCCGCAAATGCGGCGGTGGTCAAGTCATTCGTCACCACGGGCATGGCAAAGCCCATATGCCAAAACTTCGGCGTGGAGCTGTTTGAAGTGCCCGTAGGCTTCAAATTTATAGGCGAAAAGATAAAGCAGTGGGAAAAGGACGGCAGCCACACCTTTGTGTTCGGCTTTGAAGAGAGCTGCGGATATCTGCGCGGCACGCACGCAAGGGATAAGGACGCGGTAGTCGCCTCCATGCTGTGCGCCGAGATGGTGTGCTACTACACCTACAAGGGCACGACCGTATTTGACAGGCTCAACGAAATTTATAAGAAGTACGGATATGTTTTGGACTGCAACGTCTCCATTCAGTACAAGGGCCTCAACGCCATGAAGGAGATGAACGCCGTAGTTGACGCGCTTAAGACGGCGAAAGTCAACAAGTTTGACATTTACGAAATTGCTTCCGTGCGCGACTATTCCAAGGACGAAAAGACCGACCTTGCGACGGGCGAAGTAAGCCCCATAGGTTCGCCCAAGACAAACTGCGTTTACTACGAACTGAAGAACGGCAGCTTTGTATGCGTGCGTCCAAGCGGAACGGAGCCCAAGCTTAAGATATATTATTCGGTAAAGGCCAACAACAGGGAGGACGCCGAGGCGGCACTGAAGAAGTTGCAGGCGGCCGTGGAGCAGTTGCTTAAAAAAGTTGCGGGTTAAACTATATATTATAGTGGGTAATGAGCGGCCGCGCCCTGTGGGCGCGGCCGCAGTAATAATATCTACGGCCGACTGAAGGGTTTTTATCCTAATTTACAAACCCTATCGGCGCGTCCGCGCCACTTCCCCTTAACTAAGGGGAAGCTTATGGTTGGTGTTTCTGCGCCTGCGGCGCAATACAATACTGTAGGCTCCACTTTTTTAAAAGGGGAGCTGTCACACGGAGCGTGACTGAGGGATTGTTATCTTACTATATTAACTACGGCGCTTACGCGCCTACAATCCCCCCTTGGTTTGCCAAAGCAAACCGTCCCCCCTTTACACAAGGGGGGCTTGGGGCACCGCCATTTTCGGCAAAGTTAGCAATATTATTTGTCTTTATACATAATTTAATCAAATATTATGTATAAAAATGAATAAACTTATTGACAAAATGAAAAAATGGTGAAATAATATTTACATAAACATTCACATATCTTTGTTTGGGAATTTTTAATGTAACGCCGCTGAGCGGCGATGCGTTTTATAGTTTTTACAACTGCGCAGCAGTTAATATTTTTAAAGGAGAATCCTATGCACAATTTTAAGAAAGCTATGGCAAGTGTTGTGCTCGGAGGCGTGTGCGCCCTGTCGTTGACAATGACGGCATGCGCGCCCGACGAACCTGAAACCGAGCCGCACGAACACACCTACAGCACCGAATGGGTGTTCAACTCCACCCAACATTGGCACCCCGCCTCCTGCGACGATACCAACTCGGTGAGCGAACAGGCAGACCACGTCGACGAGAACGGCGACTCGGTTTGCGACGTATGCGGCTTCAACTATACCCACACGCATGTATTCGACGACGAATGGAGCGCAGATGAGACCAACCATTGGCACGCAGCCCTCTGCGGTCACGAAGATACGGCCGATTCCGCCGCCCACACCGCAAATGCGGCAGGCGTGTGCACAGTATGCGGATATCAGGTATTCCCCGCATCCGAGGCAGACGTTTCGACCATGGAGAAGGCGCTTGAAGTTGCAGAGCTGCAGAGCTACAGAGGCGAACATGCCGAAGGCACGATTGAATACTTCAACGCCATATATAACAGGACTTCCACCTACACTTTCAATTACGACATCTATGAGGACTACACCTACGTTTACTACAACGGAGGTTACAGCATAACTGAAAATTGGTACTCGCTCAAGGGCGACGGCTCGGTCTTCGCCATAGTTGACAACAACGAAGGCAACGGACCTGAGTTTGACAACACCGCCTACCCTGTAGAAGCCATGGACGGATATGCGTTTGATAACTTCACAGGCACAGAACAGACATATTACGGCGTTACGGGACTCGTTACCGGTCTGTATGACTTCGCCACCGAAAATGACCTTTTGGTAGACGATTCGGTAGCCGTACCCGGTGAGGACAGCGAATACTACACCTTTGCGCTGACACGCTATGAAGAGGGTTACTCCATGACGGCGAGCGGCGAGGAAGAGCGCGATCAGAGCATGGACTATTACTACGAGATAGGCGTTCAATTTACTATGGATGTTCAGAATTATATTGACAGCGTGACCGTTACCACCGCGCAGTATGATTCTGACAGCATGACCTTTACCGACGAAACGGGCCACGGCACCTTAAACGAGGATGCCGCACCTTACATTGAGTACACATACGAGCTCACCCAAGGCGGACGTAACCCCTATGTGTATGATGAAATTGTAATGGACGCCTTTGACATTGCAGACGCCGAAGGCAATATTATTTCTACCGACGACCCCGACGCTGAAGTGACTGTTTCGCAGGCGCCCGGTTCTTACATCAACTATTCGCTTACGAATATTGTTCCCGAGACGGCAGATCCTACACTTGACGGCCTTACTGTTACACTTGAAAAGTATAACGAAGAGGCTGCCGCATATGAACCCTGCGAGATGGGATGGATGACGGTAAATGTTTACACCTATTCGGGCACTAGCGTTTCGATAAACCCTTCAGCCTCGGCATCGGCAGAGGGCGAATACCGCATAACCTTCGAATCTGAAAACGTAACCAAGTACATAATACTTGAAGTTGTTTACCCCGCTCCCACGTCGATAGCAGCGCAGGCAAACGGCAACTCGGTTGACAGCTACAACACCTACACGGGCGTAAATGTAGCAATAAGCGGCAGCGTGGCCTACGGCTATGCAACGGGCTATGAGGTTGAAATTACAAGCGCCAATGCGGCCGACGCAACGCTTTCAGGCGATTCGACATTGGGATATACCTTCTCTTCGAATACGGCAGGCACCTATACCCTCACCGTAACTTCCACTGCGGCTGAAGGCGTTTCCGACACGATTGACATAGTTGTCAGCCCTGCTCCCGCTATTGGAGATATACTGAACGGCAATTATGTTTATGACATAGCCAACGATTACACGGGCAACTTTGAACAGAATATCTACATCGGCTTTACTCCCGCAAGCGAAGGCGCATTGAGCGGCACATTCAGCTATTATGTAATAACGGCATGGTATGGCAGCTTCATAGGTTCGTGCGAATATTCGTATGACGAGACCACAGGCGTCATTACCCTGAGCGGCCTGCCTGAGGATATGGAAGCAACCCTTACAGTTGCGATTGCCGACAACTATACGCCCGAAGTAAGTCTGACAGTAGAAAGCTACTACGGCAGTGAAACCATTACGGCAAGCGACCTTGCTGTCACGACGGAAGAAGTGCCCGATGAAATACAAATTGATATACCTTCTGAAATTGAATATATGACTTACTACAACTCAACGTTGGACATAGGCATCTATTTTGAAGAAGGCGGCATAGGCAGCTTGTTTGAAGGCACAGATCAATGGTTTACGGACATAGTTGTTTCGTTCACATGGGTAGTCGATGAAAACGACCACATTGTGATGACATTGGCCGACGGTGAAACCGTACCCGCCGAACTTGCAGAATATGTTGACCTTGTATTCAGCGCAGAGGGCGCAACGTACGACGCAACAAATGCTTCGATAGACATCGGCGAATACGAATTTGCTGAACCCTCTAATCCTTGGGGTTGGTAATAATTCCTACCGCTATCATTAAGTGACCCTCAGCGGGGGTGCGATTTATCGCACCCCCGCTGTTTTTTTGTACCAAAGCCGCAAATTACGGGCGGGCGCACCGAAAGGTGCGCCCGCCACGTTTACTATAATTATGTCATTTCGACTGTAGCCGTCAGGCGAAACGGAGAAATCTACGGGAACGTAGTCTGACTTCGTTTTTTTTTGGGGGGAGGATTAGACTAAAAACAATCCCCCCTTTGATCCCCCCTTTGCACAAGGGGGGCTTGGGGAAGCTGACTTCGTTTGGGAGATTTCTCCACTTCATCGTCGGAGCAAACTTTGCTCTAAGCAAGCCGTGAGTACACGCCTTGCAACTTTGCTACGTTGCTCCTCCTCTTCGCGCAAATACTACAGTTTTGCGCGAGTACTGAGGTTAGTTATGTACGCTCACTTCGGTCGAAATGACAGGGAACAACAATGTAGCCTCCCCAAAAACTTGGGGAGGCTACTAAGTTACCAATGTGCTATGAAATGTTTAATTGAAGGAGTTGCGGTCGGCCTCCGTCCAACCCCAATTTTGGCAGGTGCGGTGGGATTTGAACCAATCGGTGTCCTTGAGCTTGGTGGTGTTGTTGGAGCACCAAAGGCGCAGGCCTGCCTCCCCCTCATCATCTTGAGGCTGATAGTAGAAAACTATGTCGCCGTTCATGGAGGTGAAGCCCTGCTCGCTGTCGTCGGCGAGCGAGGTGCAATACACGCTGTCGGTATACTGAGAGACGCGGTCGATAAACGCCTGAGTGGGGAAAGTGTTGTCGTTGTTGTCGGTATATTCGGTTGAGCCCGAACAGCAGCAGACGGCCACATATTGGGGCTTGATTATGCTTAAGAGCTCCTCCGTGGTGGAAGTTTTGCTGCCGTGGTGGCCGCCCTTGAAGAGGACGACTTCGGGCAGGTCGTTATTCTCTACGAGGTGTTCCTCGCCGTCGCCTTCGAGGTCGCCCGTGAACAGATAGTGCGAGGCGCTTCCACCTGCAGGCTGATAGCTTAAGAGCATGCACACCGAATAGTCGTTTTCGTCCGACGTTTCGTTCTCGTAGAAGTAGTTATAGAGAATGTTCATTGTGAGCGAACCGTCGGCATTTATATCATAGCTGCGAGATGCGCCGCCACGGTTGTACCAACAGTCGTCGGCGTCGTAAATTGCCGTGCCGTAAGTTTGGGCGCAGTACTCGGTGGCGGTGACATAGTCCCTGTAAATCTGCGAGGTGGTGTTGTGCCCCGAAAACTGAATTATGGTGCCTATTTCGTAGTTGTACAGCACGCCCGTGCGGCTGTCGCCCGAGGCATTGCCCACAAAGCCTGCAATGTGGTCCTGATGGGCGTGGGTGGCGATGACGTATTCGATTTCGCCGTCCTCGCAATAGCGCTCTATGTAGGAATTGATGGTCGTAGCCGACGACTTGCGGGAGCCCGCGTCGATTAAAATTTCGGTATCGCCGCAGTCAATTAGCGTGCAGTCGCCCGTGTACTCGTTGCCGAGTTCCAAAAAGTGAATGGAGAACTCGGCGCCGGTTATATCTTCGAGCGCGCCTGCGGAGATGTCCTCCACCGTCTGCCCGTTGGTGCCTTCGGGGTCGTCGAGGTCGGTGTCCTCGTAATACTGCTTAGTGTAGTCGAGGTATTCCTGCCTTAAGCTGTCTATCTGTTCACGCAGACGGCCGAAGAGGTCGGGGCGGAGAAAGTAGAGGGCGACCGCCGCCGCAATGATGATGACAACAATGATTATGATTGCGGCGAGCAGTTTGGGGTGGCGCTGAGCAAAGCTCTTTTTGCTGCGCGAAGAGCGGTTGTTTGCCATATACTATGCCCCCTTTATCAGCCGAGAGCCTTTAGCTGTTCCAAAATCTTTTCGCGCAGGCTTTGGAATTTATTGAGTTTTTCGCGCTCGTTTTCAACCAAGTTTTTGGGCGCCTTGGAGATGAAGCCCTGATTGTTGAGCTTGCCGTCGGCACGGCGGATCTCCTCGGTCACCTTTTCGAGCTCCTTATTGAGCCTCTCCCTCTCCTTGTCGAGGTCGACGAGCTCGCCCATGGGGATATAGAGTGTGCACGAGGGCAGAACCTTGGTGACGAGCTTATCGCCCGCCTCCTCCTGCGAGGAGATAAACTTTATTTCGCTTGCGCCGGCGAGCTTTAAGATGCTGTCTGCATTGGAGGAGATGGTGCGCCTGTTTTCGGCGAGCACATAGAGGGTGACCTTCTTTGAGGGAGGGCAGCCCATCTCCGTCTTGATGGCGCGCACCGACTTGATTATGTCCATTATGCCGCCGAACGCCGTGGACTCCTTTTTGTAGGAGAGCTTGGAGTTGTAGCGGGGGAATTCCTGCACCATTATGGAGCCCTCGGTGCCGGGCAGGTTGCGGTAAATTTCGTCCGTGATGAAGGGCACGAAGGGATGAAGGAGCTTTAGCGCCGTGGTGAGCACATAGTGCAGCACGGAGATGGCGTTGTCCTTCTTTTCGTCGTCGTCCGACCAAAGGGCGGGCTTTGTAAGTTCGATATACCAATCGCAGAAGTCCGACCACATGAAGTCGTAGAGTATCTGACAGGCGACGCCCAACTCGAACTTGTTCATGGCGAGGGTGACGTCGCGCACGGCGAAGTTGAGTTTGGAGATTATCCACTTATCTGCCTGAGTGAGCTTTATATCCGACAGGGGCTTTATCTTCCTGCCCTCGCAGTTCATTACGACATATCTTGAGGCGTTCCAAATTTTGTTCATGAAGTTGCGGCAGCTTTCGACCTTGGCGTCCGAATACCTCATGTCGTTGCCGGGGGCGACGCCCTGAAGGAGGGAAAAGCGCAGGCTGTCGGCGCCGTACTTATCGATGACCTCCAAGGGGTCGACGCCGTTGCCCAAGGATTTTGACATCTTTCTGCCCTTGTCGTCGCGCACGATGCCGTGGATGAGCACATAGCGGAAGGGAACTTTGCGCATGTGCTCGAGCCCCGAGAAGATCATTCTTGCTACCCAAAAGAAGATTATGTCGTAGCCCGTGACAAGCAGGTCGGTGGGATAGAAGTAGTCCAAGTCGGGAGTGTCGTCGGGATAGCCCAAAGTGGAGAACGGCCACAGTGCCGAGGAGAACCATGTATCGAGGACGTCCTCGTCCTGATAGATGTTCTTTGAGCCGCAGTTGGGGCAGACGATGGGGTCGGTCTTTTGACATATCTCCGCGCCGCAGTCGGGGCAGTACCAAACGGGAATTCTGTGACCCCACCACAGCTGACGGGAGATACACCAATCCTTGACGTTCTCCATCCAATTGTAATAAATTTTTGCAAACCTTTCGGGAATGAAGGTGGTCTTTTTATAGGTGACGGCGTTGATTGCGGGAAGGGCGAGAGGCTCCATCTTGACGAACCACTGCTTGGAGACGATGGGTTCGACCGTGGAATGGCAGCGGTAGCAATGGCCGACGTTGTGGGCGTGCGGCTCCTTCTTTATGAGGTAGCCCTGCTCCTCCAAATCCTTTTCGAGCTGCTTTCTGCACTCGTACCTGTCCATGCCCGCATATTTGCCGGCGTTTTCGTTCATGGTGCCGTCGTCGTTCATGACCTTGACGAGGGGAAGGTTGTGGCGCAGGCCGACTTCGAAGTCGTTGGGGTCGTGGGCGGGGGTTATCTTTACGCAGCCGGTGCCGAACTCCATGTCGGCATGTTCGTCGCCGACGACGGAAATGGGCTTGTTTACGATGGGCAGAATGACGTTTTTGCCGATTAAATGCTTATACCTGTCGTCGTTGGGATTGACGGCCACGGCCGTGTCGCCGAACATAGTTTCGGGACGGGTGGTGGCGACGACCAAATATTCATCCGAATTTTCTACGGGATATTTGAGGTGCCAGAAGAAGGAATGCTCCTCCTCGTACTCCACCTCTGCATCAGACAGCGCCGTTTTGCAGTGGGGGCACCAATTTATTATGCGCGAACCGCGGTAGATGAGGCCTTTGTTGTAGAGGTTGACGAACACCTCCCTGACCGCCTTGGAGCACTTTTCGTCCATGGTGAAGGACAGGCGCGACCAATCGCACGACGAGCCCATCTTTTTGAGCTGAGTGATTATTCTGCCGCCGTACTTTTCCTTCCACGCCCATGCGCGCTTTAAAAATTCTTCGCGGCCGACGTCCTGCTTTGTCAGCCCCTCCTCCGCCATCTGCTCGACGATTTTTACCTCGGTGGCGATGGAGGCGTGGTCGGTGCCGGGCAGCCAAAGGGCGCAGTAACCCTGCATGCGCTTGAAGCGGGTTATGGCGTCCTGAAGGGTGTTATCCAAGGCGTGACCCATGTGCAGCTGCCCCGTTATGTTGGGGGGAGGCATCATTATTGTGAAGGGCACTTTGTTGTCGTCGCGCACGGCCTTGAAGTAGCCGTGCTCCTCCCAATCCTTATAGAGTCTGTCCTCGAAATCGTGCGGGTTGTAAGTTTTTTCCATAAAAAATTCCTCACAAAAATTGTGCGCTGACGACGCGCAACAATTTTTCGTGACTTTTGGGAGCTCCGCTCCCCTTTGCGCAACGCCTAATGGCACTCGTATTATATAGCTGCGCAAATTCACCTCAGCTGAGGCGCAGGTATGCGCAAATTGGGGCTACTTCGGGGAAATCAATTCCCCTCGTAACGTTATTTATTTAAGAATTATGATGCTGTTCAACTTCGTGTGGATTGTAAATTTTTTCCACATCAAATAGTCCTCTGATAAATGCTCCGCTCTCTTTGTCATTTCGACCGTAGCGGAGAAATCTGACCGCCCGCTGTCCGCCCTTAAAAGGGCGAGATACATTCGACTGCGCTCAGTATGACAGCGGACGGGCGACAAAGAGAGTGCTTAGAAATAATACAGAGATATTATAAATTAAAAGCGAGATAATTGTCAAACGTTAAGTACTCCACATAAAATGTAATATCCAAAAAAATTTTATAATTAACGCAAGTCTTGGCTGGCGGTCTCGCCAACAGCAAGGAAAACTGTTGGCTCGGTCACCGTTCGCGCGGCGAGATGCGCTCACTCATCTCACAACGCTCAAACAGTGGGTAACCACTGTTTGAAGAAAAGCGTTGTTTGTCCTGCGGCTTGCCGTTAGTAATGGAGAAAACATTGAAGAATAAAATTATTTGTTTTATCGCGGCGGCGATGATGGCTGCCGCAATGTCGTTTGCGCTGAGCGCATGCAAGACCGACGATGGCGTAATACGCATCAATGAGGTGACACACTCGGTGTTCTACGCGCCCATGTACCTCGCCGACGAACTTGGGTATTTTGAGGAAGAGGGCATAACCATTGAGCTGACCAACGGCGGCGGTGCCGACGCGACCATGGCGGCGGTGCTCTCAGGCGGGGCGGACATAGGTTTCTGCGGACCCGAAGCTGCAATTTATGTGGCGATAGGCGGCAGCAACGACCTGCCCATGGTGTTCGGTCAGCTGACAAAGCGCGACGGCAGCTTCCTTGTGGGGCGCACCGACGAGCCCGACTTTGAATGGAGCGACCTTGAGGGCAAGGAGATACTTGCAGGGCGCAAGGGCGGCGTGCCCGCCATGACGTTTGAGTATGCGCTAAAGGAGCAGGGCGTGACCGCAACCTTAAACTACGACGTGGCCTTCAACATGATGACGGCGGCGTTCGAGAGCGGCGTTGCCGACTACTGCACCATGTTCGAACCGGGAGCAAGCGAATATCAGGCGCAGGGCAAGGGGTACATAGTTGCCTCCGTCGGGCAGGAATCGGGCGAGGTGCCCTACACCTGTTTTATGGCTAAGCAAAGCTATATAGACAGCAACCCTCAAAAGATTGAAGGCTTTTTGCGCGCAGTTACAAGGGCTATTAAGTATGTAAACGAGACCGACTCGGCCATAGTTGCCGAGCAGCTTGTGCCCTACTTTGACGGAACGAGCGTAAACTCCTTAAAGGTTTCGCTTGACAGCTATAAATCTATAGACGCGTGGGTGACGGATATGGCCATGGAGGAGAGCGCCTTTACCCGCCTGCAAGACATAATTGAGAGCGCGGGCGAACTTGAGAGGCGCGTGGACTTTGACGAATTGGTATTGACCGACGTGGCGCACGCCGTGTATGAACAAGTGTACGGCGCATGATGCTTGAATTTAAAGACGTAGACTACACCTACCACACCCTTTCGGGCGAGACGACGGCGCTGAAGGGGCTGACCTTCGGCATAGAGCGCGGGCAGTTTGTGTCTGTGATAGGCCCTTCGGGCTGCGGTAAGACGACAATACTTTCGCTTGCGGCGGGGCTGTTACAGCCGACGGGCGGGACGATTGAGCGCGAGGGCTGCGACTGCGGATATATGCTGCAGCGCGACGCGCTGTTCCCGTGGCGGACGGTGGAACAAAACATTTATCTGCCGCTTGAGATTCGCGGCGAAAAGAGCGCCGAGGCAAAGGGCAAGGCCGTCGCCCTCGCCGAAAAGTACGGGCTGAAGGACTTTTTGGGCAAGAAGCCCAAGGAGCTTTCGGGCGGGATGAGGCAGCGCGTGGCGCTGATACGCACGCTTGCCGCGGGCGCAGAGCTGCTGCTCTTAGACGAACCCTTTTCGGCGCTTGACTACCAAACGAGGCTTGAAGTGTGCGACGACGTGCAGGCGATAATTAAAAACGAGCACAAGACCGCCCTTTTGGTGACGCACGACATTTCGGAGGCAATAGCGCTTTCGGATAAGGTGATAGTGCTGTCGGCGCGCCCCGCGAAGGTGGTTGCCGAACACGACATAACCTTTGGCGACGGAACGCCGAAGTCGAGGAGAAATTCCGGGCAGTTTGCGCACACATTTGAAATTTTGCGCGACGAGCTTGGGATATAAAGATTTGAATAGTCTGCCGCCGCGCCTGCGGCGCGGCGGCACAATGAGTGCAACATATGAAAAACGTACATCAATATTCCGCCGGGCACATTGCATTTTTGAAGGGTGTGCGGCGAAAAAAGATAATAATCTGGTCGGCGCGGCTTGGGCTTTTAGTTGCGCTGATAGGGCTGTGGGAGCTGTGCGCGCAACTTGAACTCATAGACCCCTTTGTCACCTCCTCCCCCTCGCGGGTGGTGGCGACGATAGGCGAGCTGTACGCCACGGGCAACCTGTTCTACCACATAGGCATAACGCTGATGGAGACGCTGATAGGCTTCTTTGCCGCCGTAATTTTGGGCTATGCCATTGCCGTGGCGCTGTGGCTGAGCGACGGGGCGAGAAAGATTTTTGAGCCGTACATTGTAGTTCTGAACGCACTGCCCAAGATTGCGCTTGGCCCCCTCATCATAATATGGATGGGCACGGGCTACACCGCCATCATATTCATGACCATAATAGTCTCTATTATAGTGTGCATAATGAACACGCTGACGGGATTTTTGCAGGTGGACGGCACCATGCTGACGCTCATGCGCGCATTAGGCGCAAACAAGCGGCAGACGCTGACAAAGCTTGTAATACCCGCCTCCCTCCCTCAGCTGATGAACACCTTGAAGGTGGCCGTGGGGTTGGCGTGGATAGGTTCTATAATGGGCGAATACATCGTCTCCCGCGCGGGGCTTGGGTACCTGATCGTCTACGGCGGGCAGGTGTTCAGGCTTGACCTTGTGATGACGGCGACCATAATACTCTGCGCCTTGGCAGGCGCGATGTACGCCGTCGTTGCGCTGATAGAGCGCATTGTTACAAAGTAATTTATTATCGCAAAAAACTTCCGTCAAGCTTTTGCATGACACCTCTCCTTGAATGGCGGAGGCAAAGTTGCGGTAAAGAACGCGCGCGGGGCTCAACTGCCCCGCGCGCATTACTTTTAAATATGGAGAAAATCGACCCCGCAACCGGACATGCGGAGTCATGCAATATTGCAGGTCTGCGAGCGGGCGGCGCACGCCCTTCTGATTTGAGCAAACGTCTCCCTTTCCTCCACGTTGAGGCCGCGGAGGCCGTCTATTTCCCTTAAAATATCTTCGCTGTCGCGCACGGGCTGTTTGCCGTGGCTGAGGGTGTAAGTTTGTCCGTCGGGCGTGATGAGCTGCATTTCCCCGTCGCGCTCGGCCCTTACGCGCATGATCTGCGCCTTTATATATGCGGCATAGTTTAACTTCATGGTTGCCTCCTCCCTTAACTTTATTTCTACTATTGATTATACTCAATAATGTTGACAAATATTGTCATGTATGATAAAATTTTTTTAAGAATTTTTAAAAAAATTTGCGTCCAAAGTATTGACATGTTCAATAACTGACAAACGGGACAACATTAAAAACATTCTTGGCATATTATATGGAGGGCAGCGCCATGAAATACCGCATTATGATAAATATTATTTCCACTCTGCTTGCCAAGCGCAAGGTGACGGCAAAGGAGTTGGCGGACAAGTACGAAATTTCGCTGAGGACGGTTTACAGATATATTGACGACCTTTCGGTGGCGGGCATACCCGTGGACGTTGTGCGGGGAAGGTACGGCGGCGTCACCATATCGGACGCATACAGATTGCCCGACGGCTATTTTACGCGTGAAGAGTACGACTCGGCCTGCAATGCCCTCAAGGCGTGGGCGGCGCAGGTAAACGACGGCGCGGCCCTTTCCGCCCTAGATAAGATTGAGCGGCAGAAGAAGAACGACCGCAGCGAGATGACCGTTTCGGGAAACATAATAGTTGACGGCGGCGTTTGGGGGGACAACGGAGCTTTTTCCGACAAGATGAAGGCGTGCGAGCGCGCCGTGAACGAGTGCGCATGCGTGCAGATAGACTATATTTCACGCGACGGCGAGCACAGCCGCAGGGTAATTGACCCCTATGTGCTCATACTCAAGCGCAACGTGTGGTACGTTTACGCCTTCTGCCACACCAAGCAGGAATTCAGAACCTTCAAGATAGGGCGCATAAAAAAGCTGTGGTTCACGGGCGAACACTTTGAAAAAAAGAGCATATCCAAAGAGGACATACCCTTAAACTTTTTTTACGGCGCAGACGACATGACCGACGTGACCTTGGAGATAGAGCGCAGCGCGCT
Source organism: uncultured Clostridia bacterium (assembly GCA_944354265.1). GTDB lineage: Bacteria > Bacillota > Clostridia > Christensenellales > Borkfalkiaceae > Coproplasma. The sequence continues at coordinate 61,947 of CALVPX010000005.1, forward strand.
TGCCGATGCCGAGGAATGGCTTGGGGTTGACTCCATTGAGCCGCGGGCGGACAAATTAGTGTGCGAAATGAGGCTGCCGAAGGACGGACTTGCAAACAAAATTATTTCGTTCGGCGGGGCGATTAAAGTGCTTTCGCCCGAGCCGCTCGCCGAGGAAGTAAAGAGCATTGCAAGGCGCATCTGCGACGGCGTGTAAAAATTTTATTTGACAAATATATACAAAATACTTGCCAAACTTGGCAAGATATGATAGAATGTATTAACAAGAGGATAAATTATAAATACGCTCATCCATTACCCTCGATTAAAAACCGTGGGTACGCTCCTAAGGGCGGCGGAACGCAAGTTCCGCCGCTTCCTTTATGCAACAATCATAACTACGCGTTCAACGCGTAGTTTGCACTAGCCCTGTAAGGGCATGGTACCGGCTGTGCTATTCGCACT
>CALVPX010000006.1 GCA_944354265.1 uncultured Clostridia bacterium
AGCGACGTTGTCTCTTTTTTTATAGGTGTTGCACTTCAAATTATAATCTGTCTTCCCCCCTTTACACAAGGGGGGCTGCAATATGGTTCTGCGCCGAAGGCGCATAAATTTTACCATAACTTGCCCGTCAGAGACGGGCAAACTTCACAAAAGCCGAGAGGCTTTTACTTCACAGCGCAGTGCGCTACTTCACACGCGGTTATGTCTGCGTACTTCACTTCTTAAGACTTCGTTTGGGAGATTTCTCCACTTCGCGCAATTATTGCGCTTCTCGTGTGGCGTAAGGACAACGCCACACTCGGTCACCGCTCGCACGTTATTAGGTGCTCGCTCATCTCACAACGCTCAAACAGTGGGTAACCACTGTTTGAAGAACAGCGTTGTTCGTCGGTCGAAATGACAGGGTAAGGGGTTGGGCAGGCTTGGTCGAGATGACGCACTTAATTTTTCGACCAACATTATAATAAATAAAAAACCGCGCGGGGAGGAAAGTGAAAACTTTCCTCCCCGCGCGGTTTAATTTTGCGCTATTACATTATTATAATTATTTGCCGTTGGACGCCACATATTCCTCCATCATTGCAAATGTGGCGGGCGAAATTACATGCTCGAATTCGCAGGCGTCGCGGTCGGCGTCCTGCTCGTTTACGCCGTGGAGAAGCAGGAACGTGCGAATTACGCAGTGGCGGTTATAGACGGCCGAGGCGTATTCACTGCCGCGTTCGGTGAGGTATATGTGCATGCCGTCGGTGGTGATATATCCGCCGTCGATTAAAATTTTGATGGCCTTTTGCACGGCGGGTTGGGACACGCCCATTTTGCGGGCTATGTCTATGCGGTGGACAAATTCAAGCTCGCGGGAAAGGAGCAATATTGCCTCGAGGTAATCTTCGCTTGAACGGTTGTTGGTGTTTTTCATAGTATTAACTCTGTATAGAATTTTGGGGTGATATATGCCGATGAATTGCAAGCAAGCTTGCATGAATTGCCGTCATAGCCTTGTCATTTCGACCACCGCGGAGAAATCTCGGAACTACCATTGTCGCGCTTATTGCGCAGATTTCTCGACTTACGCTCGAAATGACAATGGTAGCGACGGACAAGGCTATTGGCGGCATGAATTCTCGCAATCTGCGATTGCTCCATTGTGGTGGGAAATATTTTAAATAACTACTCACCTCAACGCGTAGCAAAGCTACGCAATTCATGCGCCCGAGCTATAATGTAAGTGCAATGTGAGGAGTGCGGGGCGCAATTCACAAACGCACAGCGTTTAATTCACGCACCGAAGGTGCAATTCACCGTTAACGCATATTATGCGTTAACTTTCTTCACTCGCCGCCAAGGCGTTTTCGCGCTCGGCGACGGCGAGGGCCTCTATCATCTCGTCTATGTCGCCCATGATGAAGCTGTCGAGCGAGTAGAGCGAAAGCCCTATGCGGTGGTCGGTCACCCTGCCCTGAGGGAAGTTGTAAGTTCTTATGCGCTCCGAACGGTCTCCGCGGCCGACAAGGCTCTTGCGGCGGGCGTCCTGTTCGGATTGGTTGCGGCTGTTATAGTAGTCGTACAGGCGGGAGCGGAGCACTTTGAAGGCCTTGTCCTTGTTTTTAAGCTGACTGCGCTCGTCCTGACAGGTGACAACTATGCCCGTGGGGAAGTGGGTTATTCTTATGGCGGTTTCGGTCTTGTTTACCTTTTGGCCGCCCGCACCCGAGGAGCGGTAGACGTCCACCCTGATGTCCTCGTCGCGGATTTCAACGTCGACGTCCTCGGCTTCGGGAAGAACGGCGACGGTGGCCGTGGAGGTGTGTATTCTGCCCTGCGATTCGGTTTCGGGCACGCGCTGAACGCGGTGGACGCCGCTTTCGAACTTGAGCTGTTTGTAGGCGCCCTTGCCCGTGATGTTTAAGACGACTTCCTTTATGCCGCCGAGCTCGGTCTGATTTTTGTCGACCTCCTCAATCTTAAGGCGGTGGCGCTCGCAGTAGTTGATGTACATGCGGTAGAGCTCGTATGCGAAAAGTGCCGCCTCCTCGCCGCCGGCGCCCGCACGGATCTCCATAATGCAGTTGCGCTCGTCGTTTTTGTCCTTGGGGAGGAGAATGATTTTTATCTCCTCGCGCAGGGAGGCAAGCTCGTCCCTGCAGGAGTAGATTTCGTCGTTCAAAAGCTGACGCATTTCGGGGTCGGTTTCGCTCTTCAAAGCGTCTTCGGCCTGAGTCATGCGGCGCTCCACCCCGACGTACTCGGAGTATTTTTGGGCGGGCTCGGCAAGTTCGGACTGTTCCTTGGCGAGCTTTGACCACTCCGACGTATCGGCTATAACCGCGCTGTCCGAAAGCTTTTGGGACAGCGCGGTGTATTTGTCGTATATATCTTTAAGTTTTGTCAGTAAATTATCTGAGGACATATATTACAGGGGTTAGGGGATAATATAAAATTAATTCTTTCATGTCCTTTCGACTAAGCGAACGATAGTGAGCGCACGGAGAAATCTGCGTGAACGCAGTCTGACTTCGTTCGGGAGATTTCTCCGCTTCGCGGCCTTGCGGCCGCTTCGGTCGAAATGACAATTAATCCTGTCAACTCGCGTTAACTTTTTAAAAAGCAATTTTTAATATCCTGTCCACGCCCTGATAGTCCTTGACGACCATGGCGTAGTCACGCTTTTCAAAGAGCTTTAAGACCTCTTCGGCCTGACCTTCGCCCACTTCGAGCATCAACATGCCGTTTTTGGCGATATAGCGGGAAATTTCGCGCGCCAAGCGGCGGTAGAAGTCGAGGCCGTCGGCACCGCCGTCCAAGGCGATGCGCGGTTCATAGTCGCGCACTTCGCGGTCGAGCGTGGCGATTTCTGCCGACTTTATATAGGGCGGGTTGCAGACGATGAGGTTGAACCTGCCGTGAATTTTTTCAAACAGGTCGCTCTGAACAAAGTTGACGTCGACCGAGTTGAGGTTGGCGTTCTCCTTGGCGAGCATTATTGCCGCATCCGACACATCCGAGGCGGTGACCTGAATGTGCTTTGAGGAGCAGTGTTTGGCTATTGCAATGGCAAGGCAGCCGCTGCCCGTGCAGAGGTCGAGCACTTTGTCGCCCTCCTCCACCGTCTTTATGGCGTGTTCGGCCAAAATTTCGGTCTCGGGGCGGGGAATTAAAACGCGCTCGTCCACCTTTATTTTGCAGTCGTAAAACTGCGTGTCGCCCATGATATACCACAGCGGTCTGCCGGTTAAACGCTTTTGAACAATTTCTTCTATCTTCTTTGCCTCGGAGGGCTTCACCACGGCAGACTTTTCTTCAAGCTTGCTGCGGGGAATGTTTAAAACGAGGGAATATATCCACTCGGCGTCGCTCTCGTCGATGCCCTTTTGCGAAAAGAGTTTTTTGGTTTCGTCGAGCATGGGCTTGAGCACGCCGCCCGTGACAAAGTGAGTCTCCTCCATATCGGGGTTTGCGTCCATATCCATGGCGGCGTTGAAGGCGGCGATGGCCACCTCTATCATCTCGAGTTCGGGTTCGCGGGTGGTGAATACCTTTTGCAGGAGTATGCCCGGCCACTTGAAGATGAGGGAAACTTTGCCGTGAAAGCGGGCGAGGAGCTTTAAGATTTCGTAGCTGACGCCGGCGATGACGGGCAGAAGGACAATTTCCATGCCGAGGCGCGCAAGAAAGCGCAGCACCCCGTTTTCAATTCTGACATCTATGCCGATGGCCCACGAGATGACCGAAAAGATGGCAATGTTTATTATGAGTACGATAAATAAAAAGGACGTGCCGCAGCGGTCGTGTATGCGCGAGCAGCTTTGCACGTTTTCAGGCGTAAGGGGCAGACCCTTTTCGTAACAGTTTATCGTTTTATGTTCCGCCCCGTGGTAGCGGTAGAGCCGCCTTATGTCCTTTAAGAGGAGAATGAGGCCGAGATATGCCAAAAAGATGATGAGCTTGAAAAGGCCTAAGAGGAGATATTCCCAAATTTGACCGGCGAGCGAGGGGAACAGCCCTATTATGCCGCTGATGGCGAGTTGGGGAAGGATCATGAACAGCCCCACGGCGAGCGCAACGCCCAAGAGCGCGGAGATGTAAGTTGCCACCTCCATTATGTCGGCGTTAAACTTTTCGGCCAACCAACTCTGCACCCTGCCGGGTTCGCTGTCGTCTGCGCCGTAGACCTGCGCGCTGCGCATGAGCGTCTTGGTGCCGCGGACGAGGGAGGAGAACATGTTGACGACGCCGCGCACAAAGGGGATTTTGGCGGCTTTTTGGGCTGCGGGCGAGCGGTTGAGGCGGAGGCGCTCAACCTGAATGGCGCCTTCGGGATCGCGGACGGCAGTGCAATAAGCCGTTGCGCCCTGCATCATTACCCCCTCCATTACGGCCTGACCGCCGATCGACGTGCAGTTTTTTTGCGTTTTATTATGCTTATTTGACATTTGCTTTGTATATAAAAAGCGCGTGCGCCGACTACGACAGAGGCGGCCGTCTTTGTTCGGCCGCACACTGCAGATAAATGTGCGGGCGCGCACGCGCGCGTATTAGCTTGCCCCGCTTGCGCGGGGTTTGGAGTAAAATACAATCAAGGCTTAACCCGCAGGAAATTGCAAAAAGCGGGGCCAAGAATGTTCATAAGTAGGTTGCCCGCCGCATTTTAAGCGGCAGGGCGGTTGTTTTGCCGTTGCAGGTATTGACTGAATTTTTTGCAAAACAGGCCTCAAAATTAAGTTTTGAAGCCTGCAGTCTTTAGATATTGTATCTTTTCTTGAACTTATCTACACGGCCGCCGGTATCAACAAGCTTCTGTTTGCCGGTGAAGAAGGGATGGCATTTATTGCAGATATCAACCTTTAACGTATCCACTTTTTTGGTCGTACCGGTCTTGAAGGTTGCGCCGCATGCGCACACGACCGTCACCTCGTGATAATCGGGATGTATATCGGGCTTCATTTATCTCACCTCGCTAATATTTCTTATGATGCTAAATCATTATATATAAAAATTAACCTTAAGTCAATTAATTTGCCGCCTTAAATGAAATTTTTTGTAAACAAGCACAAATTTAAGTAAAATTTGCTGAATTCATAAAAATAGGGTTGATTTAAAAGCGGCTTTGTCGTATAATAACCATGTATGGATAACTGGGTATTAATGGGTCCCAAGACCTTGAACAACCAACCGCAGGGAGAACTGTCACTTTCTCCCGAGCAGGTCAAGATCAAAGTAACCTATGTGCTTTTGTCAAATTTCGACGCGCTTTGCTACGCGGGCGAGCTGCCCGTGGCCTACCCCAAGACGGTGGGCAGGTTTGCCGTGGGCATCGTCACCGACTGCGGAGAAAAGGTTTACGGCGTGGAGAAGGGTTCGCGCGTGTATATAAAGGGCGCGCGCCCGTGCGGCAAATGCCTGCACTGCAAGCGGGGCGACACCAACAATTGCGAGCACATTCAGATCGCCGGCATAGACTTTGACGGCTTTTTGCGCGACTTTGTGGTATGCGACTACCGCAGGGTGGCCGTTTTGCCCGACGACGTGGACTATCTGCACGGGCTGTGCATAGAACACGTTGCTTTTGCCGAAAATATTTACGATCAACTACATCTGTCTGCGGGCAGCAAAGTGGCTATCGTGGGCGGAAACGCGCTCGCCTTTATCCTCGCGCAGGTGGCGATGTACCATAAGCTCGTGCCCGTCGTAATAGACGACAGCCCCGTCGCCGTGGAAAAGCTTAAAAAGGCGGGCGTCTACTACTCCATTTTAAACGACGACGACCTTGACAGCAACATTGCCGAAGCGACGAGCGGACTCAACTGCGACGCTTCCGTCTATATTTCGTGCTCAAAAATCAACCCCGACGTCGCCTCGCGCGTGCTTGCGCGCGACAAGACGCTCGTATTGGAGGGCATGGCGTCGATGAAGTTCAAGCTCGATTCCATCCCCCTCTTCAGGCACAACACCCGCGTGATAACCGTGACCGACGGCTTCGGCTACACCGAATCGGCGATAAACATGATTTTGCACGGGGCAATTGACCTAAACATGTTCGAGAAGCAGATACTTACGGAATACAACCCCTCCGCCCTGTTCAACGACATGCTGAGCGACGTTTCGCACGGATTGAAGATGACGATAATTAAGCTGATTTTTTAAGGGCAGATATTTGCGCCGCGCAGACCTTAAAGGTTATGCGCGGTTTTTTTGCTTTTATATTTTCAAAATTATTCCTCTGCATGCTGCTCATCGCGGCATATATAGGGGGCATTATATTTTTATGCCTCATTCTGCCCGCAGTGTTTTCGCTCGGGGCGGCGGTCGCGGGTGCCTTTTTGCTTGCGGCCGCGGCGGCGTTAAAGGCGGCTCTTGGCAACTACCCCGCCGAATTCAGGTGCGGTTGGCTCTTGGTCATAGCCGCCCTGCCCGTGCTCGGGGCGGCGGCCTTCTTTATAACGCTGTACAGGCCGGGCAAATGCAAAAGGACGGTGTACCGCGGCGGTGCGGCAGTGTGCGCCTCGTTCAGTTATTTCGCGGACGGAAGCGCCTTTTTTGACGCCCTCAACGACGCCGTGGCGGGCGCGGGGAGCAAAGTTTATCTTGAGTTTTACATTGTCGCCAAGGGCGCAGTTTTCGACCGCCTGTGCGCTGCGCTTGAGGGCGCTCTAAGGCGAGGCGTGGAGGTAAAAATAATGACCGACGCCCTCGGGAGCGCCTTGAGGCTGCCCAAAAGGCAGCTCAAACGGCTGAAAAAGTTGGGCGCGGACATAAAAATTTTCAACAGGCTTGTGCCCCCTCCCCTCTCCCGGCTCAATTTCCGCGACCACCGCAAGATTGCCGTGATAGACGGCAAAGTCGCCTTTTCGGGCGGGATGAACATAGCCGACGAATATGCCAACCTCACCCGCCCGCACGGGCATTGGAAGGACAGCGCCTTTGCCGTCACGGGACAGGCCGCGCGCTTTTTTGAAGAGCTGTTCATGGCGGCGTGGAAGGGCGGCGGGCGCATGGATGAGCTCCCTCCCGAACAGGGCGGCATTGCCATGGCGCCCGTGTTTGACGACCCGCCCCTCGACTGCGGCAGGGCGAGCGCGCTTTTATGCCGCGAAATTGCGCGGGCGAACGGGCGGGTTTGGATATTTACCCCCTACCTATGCCCCGACGAACGCATTTTTGCAGCCATTGCCGACGCCGCCGAAAGGGGCGTTGACGTAAAAATTTTGCTGCCCGCCGTGCCCGACAAGAGGACGGCCTACGCCATAACGGGCGACTGCGCCGCGCGCCTTGCGGCGCGCGGCGCGCATCTCTACGCATACACCCCCGGCTTTATGCACGCCAAGGCGGTGATATGCGACGACGGCTGTTTTTTGGGCAGCTACAACCTTGACTGCCGCTCGCTGTGGCTCAACCGCGAGTGCGGGGCGTATTTCCGCGGACAGCCCGCGGAGGAGGTCGCCCGCGACTTTGAGGCCTGCCTTGCCCTTTCGCAGCCCTTTGAAGGGCGCAAAAGAAAGCTTGCAAGGTTGTTTTCTCCGCTTGCCTAATCGGCCGCGTTATGGTAAAATATATACATGATAAAGTTTATTGCGAGCGACCTCGACGGCACGCTTCTGCCGCCGACTAAGATCATGCCGCCGCAGACCTTTCCCTACATTGAGCGCATGCACCAAATGGGGGTGACGTTTGCCCCGGCGAGCGGCAGACAGCTGCCCAACCTTAAAAAATTGTTTGCGCCCGTGCTCGATAAAATTGCCATCATCGCCGAAAACGGCGGCCTTGCGTGGTACGGCGGGAAGATTATATTCCGCGACCCCACTCCCGCCGCAGGCATAAAGTACGCGCTTGACATAATTGCCGAACACGAGGGGCTGTACCCCCTACTATCCTGCGCCGACTGCGCGTATTATGAGAGCGACTACGAGCCCTTTGTGACTATATTGCACAAGTCCTACTCCTCGGCAAAGAGGGTGGAAAATTTGAAGGCGGTTGCCGACAGCGAGGAGGTTTTGAAAATTTCGGTGTGGGACAGCCAACCCTGTGCCGAGCACGGCGGAATTATTCTGCCGCCCCTCATCAAAGGCATGAGGGCGATGATTTCGGGCTACGATTGGCTTGACGTCTCCGCCCCGGACGCCAACAAGGGCAAGGCGTTCGACGCGATCCTTACACACCTCGGCATAGACCGGGCGGACAGCGTGGCATTCGGCGACCACATGAACGATTATGAAATGCTCAGGGCGGCGGGCAGGGCGTTTATACCCGAAAACGGCTTTCCCAAACTAAAGGAGAGCGGCGTGGGGCAAATTATCGGCCCCCACCGCGAGCTGAGCGTAATAAATAAGATAGGAGAATTGATGGGACTATGAAGATACTTATCGCGTCGGACATACACGGCTCGGCATATTGGTGTGAAAAGCTTTTGAAGGCCTTTAAAAGCGAAGGAGCGGACAGGCTTGTGCTGTTGGGGGACATACTCTACCACGGCCCGAGAAACCCCCTGCCGGACAATTATTCGCCCAAAAAGGTGGTTGAAATGCTGACGCCGCTTGCAAGCAAAATAACCTGCGTGCGCGGCAACTGCGAGAGCGAGGTGGACCAAATGGTGCTGCCCTTCAACTGCTCTTCGGACTATGCCACGCTGTTTGTGGACGGATTGAACATTCACCTTTCGCACGGGCACAGGGCAGTGCCGCCCATGGGAAAGGGCGACATATACCTGACAGGGCACACCCATGTGCCCCTGAACGTTGTTGAGGGCGCGGGATATGTGCACCTCAACCCCGGCTCCGTCTCCCTGCCCAAGGAGGGCAGCTGGCACGGCTACATTATTTATGACAAAAGGTCCTTCGTTTTCAAGGGGTTTGACGGCATAATAAAGGACGTGCGTAAAGTTTAAAACTTTTTCCTGTCTGTCTTTTCGGCGTTGCACACCTTGAGTGACAGCGTCATTCGTCGCTCAGTAGAACAATCCCCCCTTTAATCCCCCCTTTACACAAGGGGGGGCTTGGGTTTCTATCATTTCGACTGCGCTATGCATGACGCCCCTTTGTCATTTCGACCAACGCGGAGAAATCTCGGAGCTACCATTGTCCGTCGCTTCGCTCCGAGATCTTTCGACTGCGCTCAAGATGACAATGGTAGCGACGGACAAAGGGGCGTAAAAGTACAACTTCGTTCACGCAGATTTCTCGGCTGCGCTCGAAATGACGGTAGCCAAGCTAAAGAATTTTATAAAATACTTTGACATAAGAAAAAAGTGTGATATAATATAAATAGATTATATAAGTAATCTGCGCGCTTCATGCGCGGAACGGGCGGCTTGCCCGACCAATTAAAATAAGGAGATTTGGAAAATGACTTGGTTTAACAGGCAGAGCCGTTTGGTTCAACTTCTTCTGTTGCTCATCCCCGTTGTCAACTGGATCGTTGAAATTGTTGTGAGATGGTCGACATTCCTTAAAAAGGGCGGCTTTATAAGGCTGATCGTCTGCATTTTGGTAACTATCCCCTCAGGTATAGTTATCGGTTGGCTTGACTGCATTTGGGTATTGCTGTTCAAAAAGCTGTTCCTGCAGTGATGTGATAAAAAGCGCCTTGATTTTCGGGGCGTAGATAATAAGGAGAATATAAAAAATGACTTTCGACAAATGGTTCAATTCGCAGAGCCGACTCATTCAGGTAATTCTTCTGCTCATCCCCATCGTGGGTTGGATAGTTGAGTGCCTTGTTCGCCTGAGCGTCATGCTACGCACGCAGAGCATTTTGCACATTGTTGTGTTCCTGCTCTTCCTGCTTGTAGGTTGGGGCTGGTTCCTCTGCATCATCGACCTCGTTTATCTTTTAGTTACGGGCCATCTCATCTTAGCTAAATAATGTAAAAAAGTGAGCCGACGGTTGCAATTTTCTTGCAACCGTCGGCTTTTTTAATAGTGGTTCCGCTTTGTCATTTCGAGCGAAGGGCGAAGCACGCAGTCGAGAAATCTCCCAAACGAAGTCAAACTCCGTTCACGCAGATTTCTCCACGCGCCCGTCTGCGGCGGACTTGGTCGAAATGACAGGTAGGAAAACTGAGATTAAATTTTAAATTATGCGCTTGAGTTCGGTATAGGCCATTACGAACGGGCCCGTGCCCTTCGCGTCGTTTTCGACGACGGGTTCGGAGATGTAGTACTCAAACGTGCCGTCGCGGCGGCGGTTGTTTTCGGGGCCGAGGCCTGCGACGAGGCATATGCCGCCGAGGTTGAGCTTGCCGCCACTTCCGCCGAGGTACTTAGCGCATATGCCGTCGAACACCTGCTTGCCGACCTGCGCAAAGCGCTTATCGATTATGCCGAGGCGGGCACCCTTCATCATGGCATAGGAGATCATGGCCGAGCCCGAAGTTTCAAGGTAGTTGCCCTCCCTGCCGCCTTGGTCGATGACCTGATAGAACATGTGGCCGACGGGGTCAATGTACTGCTCAAGTCCCTCTATCGTGGTGCGGAAAATTTGGGAGAGCTTTGCCTTTGCCTGCTCGTCGGTAATATAGCTTATGGCGTCGACGAGGCCGACGGTGTACCATCCGTCTGCGCGCAGCCAAAAGGACTTTGAAAGTCCCGTATCCTTGTCCGCCCAAAAGGCCTGCTTGGAGTAGTCCCAACCGTGATAGTAGAGGCGCTTATTTTTGTCGTACATGTGCTCGTATACGTTTGTGAACTGATTTACGACGTCAGAATAGTCGCCGCCGGCGCGCTCGCCTGCATAGCGGGTGGAGAACACCTGCGCCATGTAGAGGCCGTCTAACCACACCTGATTGGGGTATATCTTCTTGTGCCAAAAGTTGCCTATGGCAATGCGGGGCTGCCCTTCAAGCTGCCTGTGCAGCAGCTCTATGGCCTTGTTATACTTTTCCTTGCCCGTCTCTCTGTAGAGGTCGAAGAGTATTCTGCCCTCATTTATGTTGTCGAGGTTGTAGGTTTCAAGCTCATAACCCCTGATGGTTCCGTCGTCAAAGACGTAGTAGTCGACAAAGTTTTCTATGAAGTCGAGATATTTTTTGTCGCCCGTGCTCTGATAGATGGAATAGAGCGAGGTCATCATGCAACCGTCGATATAGTTCCATCCGGGTGCTTTGCCATGACGGATATTTTCAATATTCCAAATGGGTGCCTCGGGCTTGGTGTCCTCTATCAGCCTGTCTATATATCTGTCAATTACTGAATAATCCATATCTCCCCCTTATTCTACTATGAGCTGACCGCAGTTCTTTTTGATGATTTCGGGGCCTTCCACGCCCTCTAAAGTGACGTTTTTGAGGGTGACCTTTTCGACGTTGTCGATATATATGCCCTCCTTGCAATATTCGCGCACAAATTCGAGCATGGCGGGCTTGAAGGGTTTGGCGTCCGCCTTGAAGTGGAAGGATACATTTTCGAGCACTATTTCCTTTACGGGCTGCTCGACGAGGCCGTCGAAGTAGGCGCACATGCACTCGCAGTCGACGCAGTCGATATCCCTGAAGGTGAACTTGCCCATGTAGGGCGTGTCGTCGCCGACGGGGCGCTTATCGCGCGACCAAACGTATTCGGTGTGGCCGTCGGGGTCGCAGAAGTAGTACATGTTGATTACAAGGGGCGTGATCACGTTGATCATTTTGATATTTTCGAAGAGCACGCCGTCTATTATCGAGTCCTTGCCCCTGCCCCTGCGTGACTTTATTCTGAGACCCCTGTCGGTATGTTTGAACATGCATTGGCAGACGGAGAGCTCCTCCACGCCGCCGGAAATTTCGCTGCCCAAAACTATGGCGCCGTGGCCGTCCTGAAAGAGGTCGTTGCGCAAAGTGTGGCGGCTTGCGGGCGTCTTATACTTGGAACCCATGTATATCTTGCCCGACTTGATGGCCACGCAGTCGTCGCCGACGGAGAACACGCAACCGATTATATCTACCTTATCGCAGCTTTCGGGGTCGAGGCCGTCGGTATTGGGGCCCGTATAGGGGTTGCGCACGCGCAGATCGTAGAAGCCGAGGTTCTTCGAGAAGAAGGGATGAAGGTTCCACGCCGCGGAGTTCTTGCAGGTGACGCCGTGGAACGCCACGTTTTCACACTTATTTAAAAATACAAGCCGGGGACGGGCAACCGCCCTACCCTTGGGCGTCGCCCACCATGTGGACTTATCGGCGTTGCCGTTTATTGCGCCCTCGCCGACAATTTTGATGTTGTTCTGCTTATATGCCGAAACAAAGGACTGATGGCAGGGGTAGGGATTGCCCTCCCATGTGGCAAGGATCTCTTCGCTGCCGTCGTCGTGCTCAATTTTGGCGGGCACATAGGGGTAGTGCTCTTCGACGATGTCGCCGAGCAACTCGCCGCCCTTCTTGATTTCGATGGTGATGTCGCTCCTTAAGACGATGGGGCGGACATAGAACGAGCCTTCGGGGATAACAACCCTGCCGTCCTTGGGACAACTATCGATGGCCATCTGAACGTAGTAGGTATCGTCCGACGCGCCGTCGCCCTTTGCGCCGAGGTCTTTTACATTTATACAGGCGCTCTCTTTGAGCGTTGTGAATGTGCACTCCCCGCCGCAGGAAAGTTTGACCGTATATTGAGTGCCGGGCGAGAGATTGAAGAGGGAAAAGACGTTGGTATCCCTCACCTCCACCTCCTTGCCGTCGAGGTAGACGGTATATTTCTCCGGGCTGTAGTAAGGATTTTTATTTTCAAGTTCGAAACATGCCGAAACACTCGACACAAAAAGCTGCTTAAACATCAGGGGAAGCCTCCTCTATTTTTTTATTTTTACGCTTTTTTACGAGATACACAATGAGGTCCTTTATGCCTATAAATGCCATGTCGACCATAACGGTAAAGACGCCGAAGAGCAAGGGTTCAACACCGCTCCAAACCATGCTTGCTCCGCACAACTGAACGAGCAACTCTATTCCCCAATAGATGCAGAAGACGACAAACAGCACGCAGACATAATAAATTATGTTGGCGAAGAACGTCCAAAACTTTTTGAAGGGGAAGGGAAACATAATGTAATTGTCGTATTCGCCGTCATACTTTTCAAAGAAAGTCAACACGGGGTTGACCATCAAATCGACGATTGCGCCCATTACGACGCCGAGAATCAACGCCCTGACTATGCCGAATTCATTTTCGAGGTATTCGCCGAGACCCCACATTATAAAATAGCATACGCAGCCGGCAAACCACCATTTTACGAACAGGGCCTTGAGCCATGTGGGGACTTTGCGAAAAATTTCGCTCTTGTAGGGGTCGAAATTTTTCTTTTTCTCGCTAGCGCCCTTGACTTTTTCGCCGGTGATCTCCTCAATATCGGTTGTAACTTCCTTATTTTTAGCGGCAGCGTCGTCCTTGAGTATGGCGACGAGGTCGTCGACCTGCTCTATCTTGAGGTCATAGTAATTTTCAATTGTTGTTTCTTTTTGCTGTTTCTTTTTTTTCTTAGACATTTTACCCTTTTAGGAAAATAACCGACAAAATAAAATTTTGCCGGTTATTGAACTTTATTTTGTTAAATTAATATTTACTCATCTTCCACATCGATGGTTTCGTGGAGGTCGTTGCCTTCAATGTTCTTGGAGGTATTGATCTTCCTGATAAGAACCGTATAAACGGGAAGAAGCGCAAGAATGACAATACATACGCCGACCAAAACCATATGTGCTATTGAAAGTGAAAACGACTGCTCTATCGAAGGGTTGCCTGCAAGTCCTGCTTCATTCATTTGAGGCGGAACTCCGTTCGCAGGATCTCCGTATGCAAAAACCGTAAATATGTCGTAATACACCACGTCGAGCACTATCATTGCAGCAAGGAAGATGAACACGAGCACTATGAAGATAACCCTCGGCTTTGAAAGCTTGGGGAAGGCGTTGAGGAATAGAGGCAATACCAAAATGGAGAGCATGGTATTACCGAATACAAGCAACCCCGTCCAGCTTGCACCCTGAGCGCCGTACACTGCCCTCGAGAAGGTGAACAGCCAAAACAACCATAGGACAGACGTTATAACAATCATTAAAAGCGGTATTCTGTGAGGCGCACGCTTTAAGGTAACTATTTGCTTACGCACCCACTCCTTGATACCTGCCCAAATTCTCTTACCAAGGCTTTCATTCTGAACAGACTGCTCTTCGGGAGGTACTTGATTTACAACCATATTTTCATTTTCAGCCATAATTTTTTACCTCCTTATTTGATAACCTTTTGATATTCATGTCTGCCTTCGGGATCCTTTTCAAAGAAGTGCATATTTTCTTCCTGAAAGCCTACTTCGATGACATCACCATACTTGTAGTTGCACCACTCGGCAAATTTGCAGACGGCAATCTTTTTGCCCTCAACCTTGCCGTGAACGAGGGTGTTCATACCAAGGTTTTCGTTGTTGGTGACGGTAAACTTTATATGGCCGTCGCGGGTGAAGTTTTCGGGACGCACGCCGAGGATGACTTCCTTTCCCTCGTAATCGGCGAGAACTTCCTTCTGCTCTGCGTTGAGAGGATAGTTGAAGAGTTCGCCCACAAAGTGGCCGTTTTCAATCTTACCGTCGAACAGATTCATCGGAGGAAGGCCGATGAAGGTTGCAACGAAGGTGTTTGCAGGCTTTTCGTAAAGCTCAATGGGTTTACCAATCTGCTGAATGTGACCCATGGACATGCAGACTATTCTGTCGGCAAGCGTCAACGCTTCGGTCTGGTCGTGAGTGACGTACATAATAGTAGCGTTGAGCTTTTTATGGAGAAGCATGAGTTCGCGCCTCATTGAACCGCGCAACTTTGCGTCGAGGTTGGAGAGAGGTTCATCGAACAGGAAAACCTTGGGGTTACGGACGATTGCACGGCCTATTGCAACACGCTGACGCTGACCGCCGGAGAGCTGCTTGGGCTTTTTATTGAGCTGAGTCTTCAAATCGAGTATTTCAGCCGCAGCCATAACCTTGCGGTGAATGACGAGCTTATCTTCCTTACGCAGGGTGAGGGAGAATGCCATGTTCTCGTAAATGGTCATGTGACCATAGAGAGCGTAGTTTTGGAAAACCATGGCTATATCCCTGTCCTTGGGGGGAAGGCGGGTGCAGTTTTTGCCGTCGATTATGAGTTCGCCCTTGGTGATATCTTCAAGGCCGGCTACCATTCTTAAGGTTGTGGACTTGCCGCAACCGGAGGGGCCTACGAGGACGATGAATTCGCCGTCGTGAATGTCGAGGTTGAAATCCCAAACGGCCTGAACTCCGCCGTCGTAAATTTTATCGATGTGTTGAATGTTTACTTCGGGCATCTCACTCTACCTCCTTTTCAGGTTGGGTATTAACGGCCTTATTTTCACCTGCTTCCATCTGCTTTTTCTCTTCCTCGAACAGAGCGTCAATGTCGATCTCACCGCTCTCTATAGATTTGAGGTGATTTTCAAGCTTGGTGCAGTTAATGTAGCCGATAACTGCGGATGCAATGAGGCAAGCTGCCGAAGCGCACAGCCAAACAATCATCATTATTCCGGGGAACACGCTGTTGTTTGTGCGGATCCAGAAATATGAAAGCACGAATTCACCCTCTGCCGTATGCTGAAGAACATAGGACACGGGATAGATAAATATGCGCGCTATCTGAATTGCTGCAAGAATGAGAAGAACTATGCAGTAATTCTTTTTATATGACTTGATGCCCTCGCTTGCAAGGAAGTTAGTAAGCAGCATGACAAGCGTAAGTATTACCGAAGCGCCTATAAGTATTGTAGCGAACCATGAGGTCTCGTTATTGGCATCGGTAGGCTCCTTGAAGCCGTAAAGAATGCAGAAATACAATGCGCCGAACACAAGCCCTAAAAGCGCGAGGTTTGCGGGCAGTGAATTCTTTTTATAGCGGAGGACGTCGTTTTTCAAAATCTCGTTATGAGTCATGTTAAGCAACCTCCTTTACAAAGCCTTTGGAGAGCAGTTCTTTTTCGCCCTTCATGAGCTTGATTTTCCATATTAAATTATATATCCATGCAACGGCATTGATTAGCACAATGACATAAACTATCATGCCGATGATAAAGATCACGGGCGACTGCGATACCTCAGGGGCACCAATCGGTTCATTAATCTCGTAATACTCATTGAGGGCAGCCCAATCCATTCCATAAAAGGAACTCATGAGCATGGCAAGCATTATAGCGCCATAGATGGCAATCATGAGAGCGTAAGCCACAACAATACCTACCATGATATAGTTGGTTATGTAATAATTGCGCCTTGAATTTGTGCTTGTGATATAAATGAAAGCAATGACCACAAAGTAAACGACGCACATATATACCATTGAATTAATCATACCCTGAGCGAGATAAATAAAGTTGTCGGCCCCGTTAAACATGTCGCTTTGGTCGACACCCTTATACCACATCAGGTCTGAAAGATTACCGCTGAAAAAGCACAGGCTGTAAACAAAAGCGATTGCAGCCACAATTAATGTCAACAGCGATAATATTTTTTGAAATTTAATTTGAGTTTTCATCTATCAAATTCCCCAAACTTTTTATTTGACTCCCTTTCGGGGGAAAAGCCATGCTGAAGCTAAAATTATTTTCAGCCCGCCCCGCCTGAGGGGGCGGGCTGAAATAATCATTCAATTATTTCTATCAACAACCTTATTATGACTGAGGGATATTGTAGAAAGAGCAGATCCTGTTCCATGCGGTGGAAAGGATGTTGATGCGGGTCTGAAGACCTGCGCCGTTGAGCCAGTCGATGGTAGCCTGTGCATTAGCGCGGAGGTTACCTGCAGTTGCACTGCCGCCGATGTACTTGGAAGTGTCGTAACCATAGAACATGTAGTCGAGATAGAGGTTGGTCCTCTGGTTGGTTGACGAGCTGTTGAGGAAGTAAGTACCGGAGATCAGCGTCTGCTCGGTATTGCTCATGGTCGACTGGTTAGCAGTTGTAAGAGCATAAGCGGTAGGAGCAATGAGGTACCACGTACCCTGATTAGCAGTTACGTTGAGGGCAACGTGCTTGATGGCGCCGTTTACGAGTGCCTGTGAAACGATAGCTGCACCGTCGAGTGCGCAATCGGCCGTGCACTGATATTCAAAGCCCTGATCCTTGTTGCCGAGGGGAAGGGTTGTGCCGACTACCCAACGTGCATAGTTGGTGTAGTTGGTTGAACATCCCATGTTCTGAAGGGGAGAAGTGCCAAGCGTGTAGCCGTTGACAGACTGTCCGAGGAAGAAGTTCTGGTTAGCAGTAGTCATGATGGGCACTGCCCTTGAATAAGGCACCGTAGAGGTATAAACAGTTCCCTTATAGATGAAGTACTGACCTTCATACTCGTCCTTGATCTGATACTGCGTAGAGGCAATATAGTTCTGCTGATTTACTGTTGCGGCCTTTACTACTTCAGCAACTTCGTCGATGTCGACATCGGCCTCTTCGCCGTACCACCAGCCATCGGGATTAGAGCTGTTGCCTGTTGTATCCATGGGGCCATAGGTCATGAGAAGCTGACCGTCGTTGGAGAACAGATAGTCAATAAATTTGAGGGCAGCGGAAAGCCTGTCGGCATTGCCCTGAACGCCCTGAAGGGAGATGCAGAAGCCTGTATTCTTGACCGAACGCCAAGATTCAGTAAATCTCATTATGGTATCCTTTGTTCCGTCGTCATTGGTATCCCAATTGGAAACGGGGGTAAGGATGGGAGCGACATTGTAAGTATCGCTTGAGAAGCCGGTGGTCGTCTGCGTCTGCGAATAGTCGTGCATGAAGAGGGTCGAAGGACCTTCGGAAAAGTCACGGTTAGCGTCGACGTTGACAGTACCGGTGTAGAGCAGACCTTCGGTTGCAAGAGCGCTGAAAGCAACCATTGCGTCGTAGGACTCTGCATTCTGACGTGCATCCCTGATGTGACCGGTTGCGTCTACATAGGTATATTCATAGCGGGATTCAAGGCCGCGGACGCCATAGAGTTCGCCGACGAAGGCGATGAGGTCTACACGGCGCTGAGTCGTACCCTGACGACCGGATACACCGTAGATGTTTGCCTTCTGAGCATCGGTAGTTGCGCCGATGAGGTCGCCGCAGGTTACTGCACAGCGGGAAAGAGCAACGAGGAGGTCAACATCCCAGCAAGCTGAGATTGAATTGAACACGTCTGCACGATCCTCGTAAGCTTCGCCGTCGAGAGTGTAAGCCACATCGATATATTCCTGAAGGATCTTGAGGAGCTGACCGCCGTTGACATTGCCGTTGGTAGAGTCGATTACATCATTCATAATGTCAACGATGTTGCCGCTGTCTTCTGTATAAGCCGAACCTTTAGCTGCCTGAATGGCTGCACCGAGGCCGGAGCTTGCACTTCTTGCTGCCGCAAGAGCATCGTCGTAGTTGACTGTAGCAGTACCGAGGGTGTTGTCGTCGTCAGCACTTGTAGTTTCAACCGAGTAGCTGCCCGTAGTACCCATATAGGACTTAACGCTTGCCTTAGTGCCATCGAGAGTGAGCTCGGTATTGGAAGCCGTCTTGGAGGCAGCCTGTGCGGCATAAGTTGTGGTAGCCCTTGCAAGGTCGGCATCAGATGCATTGAGAAGAGTATTAATCCAAGTCTTTTGAGCGAGGACGTACTTTTCAATATCGTTGAAGCCGTCGAAGTAAGGAGCATAGTACATTGCACCGTTAGAAGTGTTGGAAGTCAACGAATAGTAGATAGCGGGGTTAGCGTCGAGGAATGCCTTATAATTGGGCATATAGTCGAGATAATCCGTAAGATTGACCAACAGACCGGTGTTCTGCGTCATTGCTGCTGCAGAAGCGGAAATAAGGTCATATTTTGCCATTTCACCCTGTTCGTTAGCCTGAGTAATCTGATTGTCGCCCGACCTGTTCTGGAAAACATCCGTAAATTCGATATCGAGTTCATCGGAAAGAGCCTGCCATGCGGGTTTAAGATTATCTGCGTTATATTCTTTGCCGTCAGGAAGGGTTACTGTAGCGCCGAGCTCGTCCTGCTGGAAGCTGATGGAAGCGGGGTGTGAGCTGTTCTGGTTACCCATGTTGATTCTGAGCTCTGTGCCTGCTGCATAGGTGAGCTCAACTTCGCCGTTCTCGTTGGTTGTTACGTTGGGCCTCATGTTGGCAGCATGTTTGGAAGTATCTACCGAAGTGAGAGGATCCAATGTAGACAGATCGACGTCGTTGCCGAGAAGGGGACGATCGCCGTCGTTGCCTGAAGGCGTCTCACCCTGAGGCGTGCAAGCCGCCATGGACAACCCAAGTGTGCCTGCCATTACCACGGCAACCGCGGCAAAAGCAATTTTTTTGGTTTTGTTCATTATATTTCTCCTTATAATATTATTTATATTTTTGTATTTTTCCGCCCCCACCCGTAATTTATTGCCGCCGGGGGCGCATGGGGACGCTTTGTGCCGACGGCGGGCGCAGGCTATTGACGCTGCGCACCGATTAAATTATACCTGATTATTCCTTTACGCCGCCCATGTTGACGCCCTTTGCAAAGTACTTCTGAATGAAGGGATAGATGCAAAGGATGGGGATGACGGCACATATGACCATTGCATAGACGACCGACATGACGCCGACTATATTCGAGTCGTAATCAGGGTTGCTTGCAAGATAGGTCACCCAATCGTCGCCTTCTGCAGGAGTTTTACCACCAAGGTCCGTGCGGATGTCAATGAAGTCTCGTATATAGACCTGTACGGGCCATGAGAACTGCTGATCAGGCATCATACGCATTGCCCAGAAGTAGCCGTTCCAACGTGAGATGCCGAAGAACAGTGCGACTGTTGCAATTGTTGCCTTGCTCATGGGAATGTATACCTTGAAGAGTATCTGCATTTCGGTCGCGCCGTCTATTCTTGCGGCTTCCTCGATTTCAGCAGGGACGCCTTCGAAGGCGTTTCTCAAAAGAATGACGTTCTGCGCATTCATGCCCATGGCGATGATTATCAGCCATTTCTGATCCATATTTGCATATGTAGTGCCCGTGAGTGAAGCGAGGATGTTACCTGTTGCCTGATAGTTGAGGTACTGAGGAACGACGCCAGCCGAGAACCACATCGTGAACACGAGGAAGAAGTTGAACGCCCTTCTGCCGATCAGTCTCTTTTTGGAGAGAGCATATGCGCCGAGCATGGTGTAAATCATGCACCACAGGGTACCTATGAACGCCATGAACAGCGTGTTCGAATACGAAATCCAGAAGGTGTTGTCAGTAAGTATATATCTGTAGGCGTCAGTCTGCCAGCCCATAGGCCAGAGGACGATATCGCCGCCGTCGACATATTCAGCCGTGCTGAACGACGAGCTGATTGCATATATGAAGGGATATACGCACATTACCGCAAATATTATAAGAAAAACATAGGCGATAATTTTGAATATTAATTCGGATATTTCCATTTTTCTTTTCATAGAGCAATATCCTCCTTAATACAGCGATACATCCGTCGCCTTGCGGGCGATTGTGTTTGCGCCGATGACCAAAATCATACCGATGAGGTTGTTGACCATTTCGGCCGCGATACCGAGTGCGGCATTACCGCCCGTTTGGTCGCCGGTAGCCCATGCGTTGGAAAGGACTGCGACTATACGGCCCGCTTCGTAGTTGCCCGTATTGGTCATCAGGTAGACTTTCTCATATCCGACTGAGAGCAGGGTGCCGACCTTCATTATGAGCATTATGACGACGGTTGAAAGTATACTAGGCAGAACGACATAGCGCATCTGCTGCATCTTGCCCGCGCCGTCCATCTGCGCCGCCTCGTATGACGTGGGCGACACCGCGATGACCGCGGCGAAGAAGACAATCGAGTCGTAACCGCCGTGCTCCCAAATACCCGTTATCTGATAGATGGCCCTGAAGTAGTTATTGGAGTATACAAGGCCGCCGACCGAGTTGACGCCGGCTTCCAGTTCGGGGTTATCGAAGAGCGTAATCATCAGCTGTGAAAGGACGCCCATCTCATTCGTCTCACCGGGTGCGCGGAAGAGAGCGATAGCCAACGTGGTTATAATAACCGTCGACATGAACTTGGGCAGGTATACGCACACCTGAAGTATGCTACGCGTGATATTCGACTTGATTTCATTGAAGAACAGCGCAAGGATTATGGGGAACGGGAAACCGAACAAGAGGCCGTAGAAGGCGATTATGAACGTGTTTCTGAACGCTGCCCAGAAAAGGTTGGCCTGTGCGCCGAAGAACAACTCGTCAAAGTTTGTTAGACCGTACCAATCCTGAAGTCCGACGTCGCTGCCCGCAGATATGCCGCTCGGCAACATTGTGTTGGGATTTTTGAAGGCCGCAAGAAGGTTCGTCATGGGCATGTAACGCCACAACAGATAGACGAGGAGCATGGGAATAAGCATGAGGTACAGACGCCAGTCTTTCAACAGCGTGAACCCGACTTCTTTCCAATGCGTCTTTTCGGCTTCATCCCTGACCTGCTGCTCGGCCGGCATATAATATGTGCCGCTGGCTTCGTCATACTCAAGGAAGTCGTCGCATTTGAGTTTGAACAACTGCATTATATCCCTCCATTATCATTTTATAATGTAAGTTTAAATTGTATTGCAGCCGGCTTTTCCGCCGGTAATACACAATTTTTTGCCCGTATGAGTCACTTTTATCCGCCGCAGAAGGCGGCAAATCCCGCCCGTTTTTACGCGAGCGGCCAATTATGAGTTTTCAGCGGGGCTCGTCCCCATTATACATATTTTATATATCAATCAATACAGATCGTTGTCGTTGTTGAGGATTGAAAGATTCTCTTCGTCGATTTCTTCAAGCTGCTCGCCGTAAGTGTCGACGCGGCGCTTTTCTTCACGGATCTTGCCGAGGCGCAAAAGGTAAGCCTTCTGATCTTCGAACAATCCGTCAAAGCGGCGGACTATCAGGATGACGATTATTCCCATCGCCAAAGACAGCAGTCCCGAATCGGCGAAGCCTGCCATAAGGCCGAGGGCGGTGACGAAGTCGTACACGCCGGTGGCCGCCAAAAGTCCGCTTCTGACCAAAACTTCAGCCGCCCAGCCGAGGATGACCATCAATACGGACAGATACCAACTCTTGGCCACCCTCTCCTTACCTATCGGCAGAAGATAGGCCAGCACAATAATTATCGCCGCATTGCCGACGGCATATGCAAGAAAAAACTGCCACGAAAGCGAATTGAGCGCACAATATATTATGCCGCTGCCGGCCGCATAAAAAACCGACGGCCATCCCCAACGCATCATGACGATGAGCACCAAGGGGAGCATAAACGAAAATGAAAAGTTAGCTTCGTCCGGAAACCATATCGTGGCGGCGAACGCGAAAAGCTCTGCAAGTCCGACTATTACAGCGAACAAAAACATATCGGTGGTGCGGTACTGACTGAATGAAATTTCCCTTGAACCGTTTTTTCGCATAGCTTTTTATTTCACACACTTTATATGTGCCGTTTGTGTTACATTATCACATTTAACGAACATATTATAACATGCAGTTTTTAAAAATGCAATACATATTTTGCAAATTTTTTATTGTTTCACAAAAAATTTTGTGCTACAATGTATTTACCAACCCAAAGGAGCTTGTTATGGATATTTTACATCTTACCCCCAAAGACGATTTACAGAAGATATTGGACAGCCTGACCGGGCCGACCACAATATATTTGGCAGAGGGCAAATATATAGACAAACTGTGGATTAAATGCGACAACGTAAAAATTATTGGTGCAAATCGTGAAACAACTGTGATAACGTGGGATGATTTTGCTAGAAAAGCCCATTCTGACGGCGGAGAGTACAACACTTTCCGCACCTACACCGTCTGCGTGACGGGCAACGGCTGCTCGCTTGAAAACCTTACAGTAGTCAATTCCAATCAGGACGCGCGCAAGGTGGGGCAATGCGTTGCGCTTTCGGTCAACGCCCCCCTGTTCTACGCAAAGAATATAAACCTCAGATCCGAACAGGACACCCTTTTCACCTCCCCCTTCCCCGACGACCTTGTGATAAGGTATTCGGGACTGACAGACGACCCCGCCTATTACGACGGATTCATCCCCAAAGAGCAGCTGTATATGGAGGGAAATTCGGTGCAGATATACGATAACTGCCGCATATATGGCACTGTAGACTTTATTTTCGGCTGCGCCGAAGCATATTTCAATGAGTGCGAAATCATATCGCTGCACGACGAAAGGGAGCACGGATTTATCGCCGCGCCCGCGCACAGCCTCAAGCAGACGGACGGATACACCTTTATAAACTGCAAGCTTACCGACGGCGGCGCCGCGGAGGGCAGCGTGTATCTTGCGCGTCCGTGGAGAGACTTCGGCAAGTGTCAGTTTATAAATTGTACGCTTGGCAAGCACATAAACCCCGCCCTGTTCGACAGGTGGAACGACACCTACCGCAACCACACGGCGCGATTTGCCTACGGCAATCTGACTTGCGAAAACCCTATAGACCCCGTAGTATGGTGCAGCCAACTGACAAAAGAGGGCATTAAGGCCGCCGAGGGCAAGGCCGCTTCGGCAATGACGATGTGGAACGAGTACGCCGAAACGCATTTAAAATAACGCCGTACCCCTCACCCCCTTGTCTTTTGCAAAGACGGGACAAGCCTGTATATATTTTATGGGTTGACCCCCTGATATATGCCGATTAAAAGCGCCCGCACGGAAAAATCCGTGCGGGCGTCCGGTAAATGCGCGGGATATGCCCGCGCGTGAAATACGCCTTTGGCGTGTGAAATGCCGCCTCTACCTCTAACAACGATTGGCCTCAGCACAGGGCGGCGTGAAATGCAACCCTTTGGGTTGCGTTGCGGTGAGAGACATGCGCACTTTGTGCGCTAAACATAATGTAAAAATATCGCTCAGGTTGTGCGTTGCACAACCTGAGCGATTTCAATTACTTATGTTTTGCCCCAAAACCGCGCTTTTGGGGCAAAGGCCCCAATTTGCGCATACCTGCGCCTCAGCGGGGTGAATTGCCGCGATTATTTAATCGTGGGCTAAATCAAATCGCGGCAAGAGGGACGAACAACGCACTTCTGCAAATAGTGGTCACCCACTGTTTGCGCGTTGTGAGATGAGCGAGCACCTAACAACGTGCGAGCGGTGACCGAGTGCGGCGTTGTCCTTACGCCGCACGAGAAGGCCCTAAAATAACGGCGAGTTGGTGCATATCCTCCTATGCACAACGAGCGTTAAAATCCAAAATACTCTTTCGCGTTATTGTAGCAGACGTCCTCTACTATCTTGCCCAAAGTTTCAAGCTCTTCCTTGGGATACTGTCCGTTTTCAACCAAATGGCCGAGCATTTGGCAGAGCAGTCTGCGGTAGAGTTCGTGGCGGGGATATGAGAGGAAGGAACGGCTGTCAGTGAGCATGCCGACCGACTGTGCGATGAGGCCGACCTGCATGAGCGTCTCCAAATTCTGCTTCATGCCGTCGAGCTGATCGAGGAACCACCACGCTGTGCCGACCTGAACGCGACCCTTTACGCCCTCCTTTTGGAAGCAGCCTGCAAGGACTGTGAGCGCATAGTTGTCGCGGGGGTTGAGGCAATACAAAATTGTCTTGGGCAGGGCGTCCTGCTCGTCGAGGGCACCGAGGAGGGCGGACAGTTTTTCCATGTAGACCGCATCCTCAATGGCGTCGAAGCCCGTATCGGGGCCGATTTTCTTGAGCATGGACTTGGAGTTGTTGCGGAGAGCTCCGATGTGGTACTGCTGTACCCAACCGTACTTTACATACTGCTTGCCGAGGAAGAGAAGGATGTAACCCTTGTACTTATCCTGCTCCTCATCGGAGATGTCCTCGCCCTTTAGGCCCTTCTGATATATAGCGTTTGCCTCCTCATAGGTTGCGGGGGCGTAGTGAACGACGTCGAGGGCGTGGTCGGAGAGCTTGGAGCCCATGGAGTCGAAGAAGGCTATTCTCTCTGCGAGGGCGCCTGTGAAGTCCTCAAGCGTGGGCAGTTCGCGGCCGACGACGGCGGCGAGCTGTGCCACCCAATCCTTGAACCACGAAAGCTCTACATTTATGGCCTTGTCGGGTCTGAATGCGGGACGGACGCTGACCTTCAAGGTGGGATCCTCGTTCATCTTCTTGTGCCATTCGAGCGAGTCGACGGGGTCATCCGTCGTGCACACCGTCTTGACGTTGAACTTTTCCATCATCTTGCGGGCGGTGAGAGTTTCGAGAACTTTGTTGGCCTCGTCCCATATCTTCTTAGCGTTCTTGGGGCAGATGACGTCGTTTATGCCGAAATACCTCTGCATTTCGAGGTGCGACCACAGATACAGGGGATTGCCCACAAAGTAGGGCATGGACTCGACGAACTGCATATACTTTTTGTAGTCGTCGTCGGGACCGGAGATGGAGTCCTCCTCGTATCCCCTTGCGCGGAGGGCGCGCCACTTGTAGTGGTCGCCAAACCTGTCGCCCGCACCAAGCCATACCTCGGTGAGGTTGCGGAACTTTTTGTCCTCGTAGATCTCCTTGGGAGGAAGATGGCAATGGTAGTCGATTATGGGCATGTCTTCGGCATGCTCGTGATAGAGTTTTTTGGCAGTTTCGGTGTCAAGCAAAAAATCTTTATCCATAAAAGCTTTCATTATAAGGTAACCCCCGTTTTAAAGATTGCAATTTCTCTTGTGTTGTTTATTTCGTTTTTGGTCTTCTTGCCGCCTGCGACGTCGACTATGAGGTCGATGAGCTTTTCAAGCTGAGTATTGAAGTCGCTGTCGAGCACGGCGCCGGCGTTGAAGTCTATCCAATTGGACTTTTTGGCGGCGAGCTCGTTGTTGGTGGCAATTTTGAGAGTGGGAACAAATCCGCCGAAGGGCGTGCCGCGTCCCGTGGTGAAGAGCACGAGGTGGCAGCCCGCAGCGCCGAGATTGGTTACGGCGCACATGTCGTTGCCGGGGCCGTTGAGAAGATTTAAGCCCTTCTGCGTAACATATCCGTCGTCGAACACGACGTCGGTTATGGGACCCGAGCCCGACTTCTGCGTGCAGCCGCACGACTTGTCCTCGAGCGTGGTTATGCCGCCCGCCTTGTTGCCGGGCGAAGGATTTTCGCCCACGGGCTGACCGTTGGCGCGGAAATAGTCCTTGAAGTCGTTGATGAGTTTGACCGCCTTTTCGAAGGTAGCCCTGTCCTTGCAGCGGTTCATGAGCTGCTGTTCGGCGCCGAACATTTCGGGCACTTCCGTAAGGACGGACGTGCCGCCGACGGAGACGAGGTAGTCCGAGAAGAAGCCGACCAAGGGGTTGGCGGTGATGCCCGAAAGACCGTCAGAGCCGCCGCACTTCAAGCCGACCTTGAGGCAGGAGATATCTGTCTCCTCCCTCCTGTCCTTTCTCATGACTTCGGCGATCTGCCTGCACAGCTCGACGCCCGTGGCAATTTCGTCCTCAACTTCCTGACAGATGAGGAACTTTATGCGGCTGCCGTCCACTTCGCCGAGGCCTGCCTTGAAGGCGTCCATCTGATTGTTTTCGCAGCCCAAACCGATTACGAGCACGCCGCCTGCGTTGGGGTGTTTGACCATCTTCTGCAGCATGAACTTTGTGCGCTCGTGGTCGTCGCCCAATTGGGAGCACCCGTAGGGGTGCGGGAAGGTGAAGATGCCGTCTATGCCGTCCTCGCCGCACTCGGCCTTGAAGGTTTCAACGATCTCCTTGGCCTGTCCGTTGACGCAGCCGACGGTGGGGATTACCCACAGCTCGTTGCGGATGCCGACGTCGCCGTTGGCGCGGTGATATACGTTGACCTTTCTCATCTTGCCCTTGGGCAGGGTGCAGTCGACGGGCGAATAGGTGTATTCAAGATTTTCGTTGAGGTTGGTGGCCACGTTGTGGGTGTGAACGTGTTCGCCCGCGGATATGTCCCTCGTAGCATGGGCTATGGGCGTGCCGTACTTGATTATATTTTCGCCATTCTTTATGGGGCGCAGGGCAAACTTGTGGCCTTCGGTTATGTCCTCGATCAGCGTTATGCCCTCGTGCACTTCGCCCTTTTTGAGGTTGGTGAGGGCGACTGCCACGTTGTCGGCAGGGTTGATTATAATACTCTGTTTAGCCATTTACAAATTCCTCTACGGCGGCCCTCATGCCCTTTTCTTCGATATTCTTGAGGTCCTGAGCCACGGTGTCAGCGAGGGCGGGGTGAATGGTGTTCATATCCATCTCCCATGCGTCCTTCCATCCGAGCACTTGCTTTGCAAACTTCTTGTAGTCGGTGCCGCATTCGGCCCAAAGCTTTGCCCAATGTTCGAGGTACTGAGGGTCGTCCTTGAGGGCGATGTCCTCCTCTCCCCTCTTGCCCTTGTAGAATTCGCAGAGAGCCGCGAACGAGAACACGAGGTGCAGGGGCAACTTGCCGTTTATGCGCACATAGTCCACAAGCGTGGGCAGAAGGCGCGTTCTGAACTTTGTGGTGGAGTTGAGAGCTATGGACATGAGCTCGTGACGGATATAGGGGTTCTGATATCTTTCGATTACCGAGGTTGCAAACGCCACCATCTGATCCTGAGGAAGGTCGATTGTGGGATTGACTTCATCGAACACGAAGTCGCGCACATACTTGCCTATGGTGGGGTCGTTGACCGACTCGCCTACGGTGTCTATGCCGCAGAGGTAGGCGACGGGCACCATTGCCGTGTGCGAACCGTTGAGAATTTTAACCTTGCGCTGCTTGTAGGGCTTGATGTCGTCTGCAAAGATGACGTTTAAACCCGTGGAGTCTGCGGGGAACACCTTCTGAACGTGCTCTTCCTTCTTGAGCACCCAAAGGTGGAAAATTTCGCCCTTGACTACGTTGTTGTCGATATAGCCGCACTCCTCGCGTATGGCCTCTATCTCGTTCTTGGGATAGCCGGGAACTATGCGGTCTACTAGCGTGGAAGTGAAGTGGTTTGCCGTCTGCATCCACTTGATGAAATCCTTGTCGTAGCCGACGTGCTCGGCAAGTTGGGTGAGAACTTTATACAGCTCCTCGCCGTTGTTGTCGATGAGTTCGCAGGGGATGATTGCAAGCCCCTTGCTCATGTCGCCCTTGTAGTGGTCATACCTGTGCTTTAAGAAGGCCAAAAGCTTGCCGGGGAAGGACTTGGGGCACTGCGAGAAATCGGTGTCCGTGGGGTCGTAGGCGATGCCCGCCTCGGTGGTGTTGGATATGATTATCTCAAGGTCGTCGCTTTCGGCATACGAAAGATAGTGCTCGTATTGGGTAAAGGGGTTGATGTAGTCGCCGAGGACGTCGATTATCTGACTCTTCTTGACCTTTTCGCCCTTGTCGATGCCCTCGAGACGGAGGGTGTAGAGGCCGTCCTGTGCGGCGAGGTCTGCCACCCTGCCCATGGGCATGGGCTGAACTACGGCGACAGCCGAATTGATGGCGCCGTTGTCGTTGAGGTTCTGAATGATCCAATCTACGAATGCGCGGAGGAAGTTACCTTCGCCGAACTGCATTATTTTGATGGGTCTTTGAGGTTTGTTGTATATTTTTGCGCTTAATGTTTCCATATCTGATTACATGTCTCCTTTTACATGCTTTTGCTTAAAAATTGGCGTTTACGCCCGCAACGTGCCGTTATCTGCCGCATACTACGGGGGCAATTGCAGTCTTGGCAAAATGACATAAATGGTTGGTACCATGTCATCTTGAGCGGAGCCATAGGCGGAACCGGGCTAGGAGGCACAGCCGACGACGCTCTGCCGAGGGGACCCCTTCAGGGGTTTCGGCAGTAGGATCTTGCATGGTTTCATATCAGGCAAGATACATTCGACTGCGGCACTTCGTGCCTTCGCTCAGTATGACAATAAGGTACAAATTTAATATATCCCGCCGCCTCACTCACGTTCGGCACCCTCCCTTCGCAAGGGAGGCTTAGGATAAAACGGCAAAACACAGCAACGCCCGCCGTGCTGAAATTGCGCGGCGGAGCGCAGATATTAAATCAGTTTCTCTTTATGCTTGAAGGCACAACCTTTTCGGTCTCCGCATCGAATATGTATGCGGCCTTGTGGGGAACGACAAAGTCGAACTCGTCGCCCATCTTGGGTGCGTGGTGAGGGTTGACCTTTAAGATAATATTGACCGAACCGACGTTTGCATATACGTTGGTGGTATCGCCGAGCAGCTCGGTAAGCTCTACCTTGGAGGTGACGAGGAATTCGTCTGCGGCGGCCTTGCCGTTCTTGGGAAGGCGTATTGCCTCGGGACGGAAGGCAAACACTACCTTCTTGCCCTCGATTGAAGCTATGTCGTCAACAATTTCGGAGATGTCGTAGTCGACGTCGTCGTTGACGAAGTGGCCGTCCTTAACTTCGCCGCGCAGGAAGTTCATGGGAGGTTCGCCTATGAAGCCTGCAACGAAGAGGTTTTCGGGGTTGAAGTACAGCTCGTAGGGGGTGCCTATCTGCTGAACGTAGCCGCCCGATTTCATGACGACTATTCTGTCGGACATGGTCATCGCCTCGGTTTGGTCGTGGGTGACGTAGATGGTGGTTGCGCCCACGGAGCGGTGAATCTGTTTGATTTCCGAACGCATGGTGACGCGCTGTTTTGCGTCGAGGTTGGACAGAGGTTCGTCCATAAGGAATATGGAAACCTTTCTTATGAGCGCGCGGCCTACGGCGACACGCTGACACTGACCGCCCGAAAGGTTGCGGGGGAATCTGTCGAGATAGGGCGTAAGACCCAAAATTTCCGCCGTTGCAGCGACCTTTTTATCGATGACGTCCATATCGATGCCCTCGAGCGTAAGGCCGAAGCCGAGGTTTTCGGCGACGGTGAGGTGGGGATAGAGCGCGTAGGATTGGAATACCATGGCTATTCCCCTCTCCCTTGAGGACATTTGGTTGGCGAGCTTGCCGTCGATATAGAACTCGCCCGCGGTGATCTCCTCGAGGCCGGCTATCATGCGGAGCGTTGTCGACTTGCCGCAGCCCGAATCGCCTACGAGGCAGATAAATTCGCCGTCCTTGACGTCCATGTTGAAGTCGTGCACGGCATGGTATCCGTTGGGATACACTTTGTTAACATTCACAAATTTAAGTTGTGCCATTTTTTATTTCCCCTTATTGAATTTTCACAAAAGTCTTGGTTGGCGACACCGGCGACTTTTCGTGATTTTGAGGAGCCCGCTCCTCTTGTCGCGACCTTATGATAGCACTCATATTATATAGTCGCGGCAATTCACCACGGTGAGCCGCAGGTATGCGCAAATTGTGACGAGCAAGGTTTTCTCAAAACAGCATACTATGCTGTTTTGCCTTGCGAGATGAGTGAGGGCATCAGGTCGCCCGAACGGTGACCGAGGCGGCTGCCCTCCTTACTGCCGCCGAGAAAGCTAACGGGGAAGTGAATTCCCCTCGTAACGTTAATTATTTTATTTTCACAAAAGTCTTGGTTAGCGCTGTTCGCCGCCTCTTACTGTCATTTCGACCGAAGTGAGCCTGCGCGAACGGAGCGGAGAAATCTCCCAAACGAAGTCGTATTCTCCCTTTTGTCCGTCGCTATGCTCCGAGATTTCTCCACGTTGGTCGAAATGACAAAAGGGAGAATGCTCGTTTGCGCCGTGCAACGCAGCTTGCTTATCTCAGATCTTCAGTCTTGATATTGTCCATATCGTCGTAGGTTTGGTTTTCGCCGCACATGCCCCAAATGAAGGTGTAGTTCATGGTGCCGACGCCCGTGTGGATTGACCACGAGGGGGAGATGACTGCCTGCTCGTTGTGCATGACGATGTGGCGGGTCTCCTGAGGGGTACCCATGAGGTGGAACACTGCCTGATCGGCGGGGAGTTCGAAGTACATGTAAACTTCCATTCTTCTCTCGTGGGTGTGCGAGGGAAGGGTGTTCCATGAAGATCCCACTTCAAGCTCTGTCATGCCCATGGAGAGCTGACAGCTTTCGCAAACGCCGCCGATTATGAACTGATTGATGGTGCGCTTGTTCATGCCCTCAACCGTGCCGAGGTGGCGCTGAATGCAGTACCTTGTGCCTTCGGGGGGCTCCTTCCCCTCCACCGGCTTTGTTATTTTGACGGTGGGATATTCCTTGTGTGCGGGGCTCGAGTTGATATAGAACTTGGCGGGATTGGAGGCATCGACCGAAGAGAATGTCACTTCCTTGGTGCCCTTGCCGATATAGATGCCCTCTTTGAAGCCTATTTCGTACTTTTTGCCGTCGAGCTCGATTACGCCCGCGCCGCCAATGTTGATTACGCCCATTTCGCGCCTTTCAAGGAAATAGTTGGTTGCAAGCTCCTTGAAGGTGCCGAGGGACAGAGCCTTGTTGACGGGCATTGCGCCGCCGGCGATTATTCTGTCCTGATGGGAATAGGTGAGTAAAATATCGTCGGGCTCAAAAAGTTTTTCAATCAGATACTTTTTTCTGAGCTCGGTTGTGTCGTAATGCTTGGAATCATCGGGATGATTTGCATATCTGACGTCGAATTTCATATTTAAAATCTCCTGCAAATAAACAGCTTGTTATATTAAATGTTGTTATAAAATCTGAAATGCTCCTCTTAAGAGCCCCCCTTGTGTAAAGGGGGGACGGTTTGGAATACCCAAACCGAGGGGGGATTGTAGGCGCAAAGCGCCGTAGTATACTATAAACAATCCCTCAGGCGCGTCCGCGCCAGCTCCCTTTACACAAGGGAGCCTGAAGGGCGGCACAATTTCTCAGGCGCTCTGTGCCATTTCACGCGGCGCATAGCCGCATTTTTAGCAATCGTTTGGATAAAAGTTGCGAGTCAGACGCGGAGCGCGCGGAAGGTGTGAAGGAGCATACAAAGACGTATGTGACTGAACACACCCGCAAGCGCGACAAAGTATCACGAAGCAAATTTTATTCAAACGCTCGCCCATGTACTCTTTACAAACTCTATCGCCGGCACAATGTCGTCGCCCGTGGTGCCTTCGAGCACCAACACGGCTTCAGGGTCGTACGCCTTTATCTTGCGGAGTATGGCGGGGTAATCAAAGTTGCCCTTGCCGGGCGCAACCTGCTTTATCTTGCCCTCCTCCACCACGAAGTCCTTCATGTGGAATACGACTATCTTGCCCGCGAAGGTTGCAAGGCCCTCGTCCAAAATGTCCATATATTTATCGTAATTGGACATGTCGAGGTAGTTGTACAAATCGAAGATTACCTTTACGTTGGGGCGGTTTATGCCGTCGATGGCGCGCTTTAATTGCTTTACGCAGTAACAGCAGTGGCCCGCGGCGCCCTCCATGCCGATATACACGCCCTGTTCGGCGGCGTAGTCGGCAAGTTCGGTAAAGGTTTCAATGACCGTCTGCAGAGCCTCGTCGGTGCGGTTGAGGGGGTTGTAAGTCCACTTGTCGTCGTTGAACGAACCCGTTTCGCTGCCGACTATGTTGGAGCCAAGCACCTTTGCGTACTTTAAATAGTCCTTGAAGGTGGCCTTGCAGTCGGCCACTTTTTGCTTGTTGGAGTGGACGGGGTTGAAATAGGCGCCTATGAGGGGGACGGAGACGCCCGCCCCCTTCAACGCTGTGCCTATGTATTCGGCCATTTGGGGCGTCAGGCTGCCCGGAAGCTGCTTTACGCCCTCCATGAATTTATATACGACGAGCTGAACGGCCTCTATGCCGCACGATTGAAGGCGGTATATTACGCCGTCTATGCCCTTTGCACCGAGGTCGTGGGTGCGGAAAGCTATCTTCATTATCTCTGAACGCGGCCGGAACCGTCGCCGCCTGCGAGGGCTTCGACTTCCTTGCGGGAGACGAGGTTGAAGTCGCCGGGGATGGTGTGCTTGAGTGCGGATGCAGCTACGCCGAATTCAAGGGCGGACTTGAAGTCCTTGCCGTCGAGGAAGCCGGTGATTACGCCGCCTGCAAACGAGTCGCCGCCGCCGACGCGGTCGACGATGGGATGGATGGAATATGTCTTGGAATGGTAGAATTCCTTGGTCTCTGCGCAATAGATGCAGGCCGACCATCCGTTATCCGACGCGGAGTGGGATACGCGGAGGGAGGAAATTGCATACTTGAAGCCGAACTTTGCGACCATCTGTTCGAAGATGGACTTGTAACCTGCAAGCTCGAGTTCGCCGCTCGTTACGTCCGTCTTGCCGGGCTTGAAGCCGAGGACGAGTTCTGCGTCCTCTTCGTTGCCGATGCAGACGTCTACATACTTCATGAGGCCGGTCATGACCTTCTGAGCCTTTTCGCTCGACCACAGCTTTTTGCGGAAGTTGAGGTCGACGGAGACGGTTACGCCGTGCTTTTTGGCAGCCTTTAAAGCTTCCTCGGTGAGAACGGCGGCGCTGTCCGATACGGCGGGAGTGATGCCCGTGAAGTGGAACCAATCGGCGCCCTCGAAGATGGCGTCAAAGTCGAAATCCTTGGCGGTTGCGGTTGTTATTGAGGAGTGCGCTCTGTCATAGACGACCTTGGAGGGACGCATGGACGAACCTGTTTCGAGGTAGTAGATGCCCAATCTTTCGCCGCAACGTGCGATATGGTCGGTCTGAACGCCGTACTTGCGGAGAGCGGCAATTGCGCAGTCGCCAAGTTCGTTGTCGGGAAGGGCGGTTACGAATTCAGCCTTGTGGCCGTAGTTGGCGCAGGACACTGCAACGTTAGCTTCGCCGCCGCCGTAGTTGATGTCGAACTCGTCGGCCTGAATGAACTTTTCGTTGTTGGGGGTGGAAAGGCGGAGCATGATCTCGCCCATGGTTACGATTTTTTTCATTATATATCTCCTGAATTTTATTCAAAAATTTTTATTTACGATATAATTTAGTGAAGTTTTGCGGCCACGCCGCAAAGTGAAGTAGTGCTTTCGCACTGTGAAGTAAAAGCCTCACGGCTTTTGTGAAGTTTGTCTTTTTCTTTTGTCATATTGAGCGAAGTCGAACATATCTAGCGGGGTTTTGACCCCGCCGACAAAAGAAAAAGGCAAGTTATGGTAATATATTCCCCTTTGTCCGTCGCTACCATTGTCATTTCGAGCGTAAGTCGAGAAATCTGCGCTGTAAGCGCGACAATGGTAGCTCCGAGATTTCTCCGCGTTGGTCGAAATGACAAAGGGAAAGGTACAAAACGATAAAGGGGTGGGCGCGCCTGCGACGCTTATGGACGCAAATTATCGGCTGTTATTTTTTCAGTACCAAGTGAACTGCAAACCCGCCGAAATCGTCCTTCAAATAAGCCACCGTGGGGTTGCCCTTGGCGTCGTACTTTATGGATTCCTCATCGATGGTATAGCCGCGCATCTTGAGCTGATACATTGCCCTCTTGACCGAGTTGGTGGCGACGGCGATGTGACCCATCTTGCCCTTGAAGGGCTTCTTCATGCACTCGACATATGTGGAGGCGAAGACTGAGCTGTTGCCCACCTTTTTGGTGAAGCCGAAGGCGTGGTCGAACATGTCCGCAACGCTTTCCGCCTCCTCGGGATTGGCGCAGTTAATGCCGACGTGAACCATTTGGAAGCCGAGCATCTTGTCGACGGCTTCGCGGCAGAGGGCGGTTATGCCCTCCCAATTCTCCTCGTCGAGGAGCTTGCCGGGAACTATCCAACTGCCGCCGCAGCAGACGATTTTTTCGTATGCGAGGTATGTGTTGAGGTTGTCCGCGGTGACGCCGCCCGTGGGCATGAAGCGCATGGACGTGTAGGGGCCGCAGACCGACTTTATGTAGGGAAGGCCGCCGGCCTGTTCGGCGGGAAAGAATTTAACAAAGTCGAGGCCGAGCTCGATTGCCTGCTCGATTTCGCTTGCGGAGGAGAGACCGGGGGCGAAGGGTATGCCCTTGTCGAGGCAGTGCTTTACAACCTTGGGATTGAGGCCGGGGGCGACGCAGAACTTTGCGCCTGCGGCATATGCCGCGTCGGCCTGTTCGCATGTAAGCACCGTGCCGGCGCCGACGAGCATGTCGGGATAGGCCTTGACCATGCGGGAGATGACCTCGTCCGCACCCTTTGCGCGGAAAGTGACTTCTGCACAGTTGATGCCGCCGTCGCGCAGAGCCTTTGCAAGCTTTTCGGCGTTTTCAACCTTGTCGAGTTTGATGACAGGCACAATGCCGATGCAGTTGAATTGCTCGACAATTGCGTCTATTTTTTCTTTTATTGTCATATAAACCTCTCTTGCGCCGCATTGGGCGCACTAATAATTATGCGATATTATTATAAATAATAAAGGGCAACATGTCCATATACAAAACGGATAGAAATATGTAAAATTTGGACGCCGCTTCCCCTCCCTTGTCATGTTATTTTACTCTTTTACATTAATTTACCAAAATTGTTTGACAGCGTGAAAGTTGTGTGATAATATAATCGCGTAAAAACTTAAACGTATTTAAAAGGGAGTAGTTATAAGTGCGTAGCCGACAATCACGGGTATTCCCCCGGTTGCGCCGCCGTTATAAGCTTTCGGCAACAAGACTTTTAGCATTGCCTCCTCTTCGGGGCACTGTGCTTGAAGTCTTTTTTTATACCCTTTTATTTGAAAATTTGCACATACTGATTGGGAATTTGTGCAATTGACCCCGCAATATACCGCATTCAATGCGCTTGCGGCTGTATATTTTACGTAATACGAAATTCTTGCCCGGGGCTGTGCCGCGGGTGAAAATAATATTTTTGAGGTGAAAGATGTTTCATAACAAGAGCATTGAGGAAACCTACGAGGCCGTAGGCTCCTCGGGTGCGGGTCTTTCTACCGCGGAGGCTCAAAAGCGCCTTGCCGAAAACGGCAAAAACGCCTTGGCCGAAGCCAAGAAGAAGCCCGCCATCTTAAAGTTTTTGGGGCAGTTTACCGACCCCATGATCATCGTTCTGCTTGCGGCGGCCGTCGTTTCTGCCGTGCTTGCCATTGTGCAGAGCGAGTGGATCGAACTTATAGACAGCGGCGTCATCCTGCTCATCGTCGTGATAAACGCCATAATCGGCTTTATTCAGGAGAACAAGGC
The DNA here is from genome assembly GCA_944354265.1 of uncultured Clostridia bacterium. Taxonomy (GTDB): domain Bacteria; phylum Bacillota; class Clostridia; order Christensenellales; family Borkfalkiaceae; genus Coproplasma. The sequence goes on from CALVPX010000006.1 coordinate 35,957, forward strand.
CGAAAACGCGCTTGAAGCGCTGAAGGCCAAGAACAAACCCTTTGTTAAGGCCCTGCGCGACGGCGAACAGGCGGTTATACCCTCCGAGGAACTTGTGGTAGGCGACGTGGTAATACTTGAAGCGGGCGACGTTGTTCCCGCCGACATGCGCCTTATACAGTCGGCTTCCTTAAAGATAGAAGAGGCCGCCCTGACGGGCGAGTCCGTTCCCGTTGAAAAGGACTGCCACGAGGTCGTGGACGAAAAGGCGCCCTTGGGCGACAGGCACAACATGGCCTTCTCGGGCAGCACCGTGACATACGGCCGCGGCCGCGGCGTTGTGACCGCCACCGGCATGGCCACGGAGATGGGCAAGATTGCGCAGATGCTGACCGAGGTCAAGGAGGACCCCTCCCCCCTCAACAAGCAGCTCGGCAAGACTGCAAAGATACTCTCCTTCCTCGTGCTCGGCATAGCCGTAGTTATATTCATAGTAAATATCTGCGCGCACATATCAACCGGGCTGACCACCGACATATTCATGGAAGCCTTCATGACGGCGGTAGCAATTGCCGTTGCGGCCATACCCGAAGGTCTGCCCGCGGTCGTCACCATAGTGCTCGCCATGGGCGTGCAGAAGATGTCCAAGCGCAACGCCATTGTAAAGAACCTGCCCTCGGTTGAGACTTTGGGCTGCTGCGAAGTTATATGCTCGGATAAGACGGGTACCCTTACTCTCAACAAGATGACCGTAAAGGACGGCTACTGCCCCTCCGGCGACGACGAGCTTTTGAAGCGCATAATGGCGCTGTGCAACGACACCGTAGTTACCAAGACGGGTCTGCAGGGCGACCCCACAGAGACGGCGCTTGTAGATTACTTCATCAATCAGGGCGGCGACTACAGCGAGCTCGCCGCGGCATATCCCCGCGTCAACGAAAAGCCCTTCGATTCGGGCCGCAAGCTGATGACCACCGTGCACACCTGCGCGGGCAAGACGCAGAGCTACACCAAGGGCGCGCCCGACATGCTCATCGCGCGCTGCACGCACATTCTTACAAACAAGGGCGTTATGCCCATAACCGACGCCGACAAGGAGGCCATAAAGAACGCCAACAGCGCCATGGCGCACAGGGCGCTGCGCGTGCTTGCGGCGGCATATAAGGACGGCGACAACATCACTGAAGAGGGCATGATATTTGTGGGCCTGATAGGCATGATAGACCCTCCCCGCCCCGAAGTAAAGGCAGCCGTTGCCGAGTGCAGAACGGCGGGCATAAAGGCGCTGATGATCACGGGCGACCACATGGACACCGCCTGCGCCATTGCAAAGGAGCTCGACATTCTGCGCGACGGCGACCTGACCGCCACGGGCGCCGAGCTCGACAAGATGAGCGACGAATATCTGTACGAAAACATAGGCAAATTCTCCGTATTCGCGCGCGTGTCGCCCGAAAATAAGGTGAGAATAGTAAAGGCTTTCCGCGCCAACGGCAAGGTGACCGCCATGACGGGCGACGGCGTAAACGACGCGCCCTCCATAAAGGAAGCCGACATAGGCATAGGCATGGGCATCACGGGCACGCAGGTAAGTAAGGAAGCCGCCGACATGGTGCTGACCGACGACAACTTTGCAACAATCGTCGGCGCCGTGGAAGAGGGCAGAAAGATATTCTCCAACATAACCAAGGCCATACAGTTCCTGCTCTCCGCAAACATTGCAGAAGTTATGTGCCTGTTCATAGTTGAGATGATTTCGCTCATTTCGGGCAATCCCCAAACCTTCCTTTCGCCCATAATGATACTTTGGGTAAACCTTGTAACCGACTCCTTCCCCGCCCTTTCGCTTGGCACCGAGAAGGCCGAACGCGACGTAATGAAGATGCCGCCGAGGAAGAGCGATACCTCGCTGTTTGCCGGGCAGATGGGCAAGGACATTATAATTCAGGGCATAATGCAGACGGCGCTTGTAATGCTTTCGTACCTGCTCGGACAGTATGTGCTGACCGACGGCTACCAACACCACGCAGAGCCCATGACCATGGCGTTCATATCGCTGTGCTTCATACAGCTCTTCCACGCGTTCAACCTGCGTTCGCAGCGCAACAGCGTGCTCAACAGCAAGTTCTTCTCCAACAAGCCCCTCAACCTCTCCGCCCTCGTGGGCATTGCGCTTACGCTGTTCGTAGTGCTTACCCCCGGCGTAAAGACGATATTCATCGAAGGCGCAGACAACAGCTTCATGCTGTCGTGGGTTGAATGGTTGGTTGCAATAGCCGTTGCAGTTGCAATTATTCCCCTCGTTGAAATTCAGAAGCTCATCGAAAGGCTGATCGCAAAGAGCAAAAAGAATAAGTAAGCATATATATGCATATACGCAAAAATAGCGAACTGCAAAGCAGTTCGCTATTTTTATACCACGGATTAGTGAAAGTACTTCCTGTCATTTCAACTAAGCCCGCCGCAATTCCCCACCTTTGTCATTTCGACCGAAGCACCCGCAGGGTGCGAAGTGGAGAAATCTGCGTGAACGCAGTTCCTCCAACCGTCATCTTGAGTGGAGCGAATGTAATGAGCGCAATCGAAAGATCTTGTTTAATGTCATATCCTGCAAGATACATTCGACTACGGGCTGTCGCCCTTCGCTCAGTATGACTTGATTTTTATAAAACTTTCATAACTTCGTTTGGGGGATTTCTCCGCTTCGGCGCGTTCCGCACCTTCGGTCGAAATGACAACAGGGGCGCACTAAAAGGTGCGCCCCTGTTGAGTTTACAGTTATGAGCGCGGCGCAGCCGCGCATAAAGTTACGCTATTTAATATAAACAATCCCTCAGTCACCCTTCGGGTGACAGCTCCCTTTACACAAGGGCGCCTAAATTTTGGTATTGCGCCGCCGCGCTTTCTTTCGATAAATATACGCCGAGGCGGTGTAGGCGGAATTGACTTCCGCCGTAAGCAACGCCCGACAACTCACCTCGCTGCAAGTCGCACGGAGCAAAGCGAGTACGACTTGAGCGAAAAAATCACCTTCCAAGCCAACCGCCATCAACAGCGATGGTGAAGCCGTTTACATAGTCCGAGGCGGCGGAGGCGAGGAATACTGCCGCGCCCTCTAAATCTGCGGGGGTGCCCCAACGGCCGGCGGGTATGCGCGCCAAAATGTCGGCACTGCGCTCCTCGTCCTGACGGAGAGCCTGAGTATTGTTGGTGGCCATATATCCCGGGGCTATGCCGTTTACGTTTATGCCGTACTTGGCCCATTCGTTGGCGAGCGTCATGGTTATGCCGCGGATTGCCGACTTGGAAGCCGTGTACGAGGGCACGCGTATGCCGCCCTGATAGGACAGCATGGAGGCGATGTTGATTATTTTGCCGCCCGTGCCCTGCTTTAAGAACTGCTGTGCGACTGCCTGCGTGAGGAAGAACACCGTCTTTAAGTTGACGTTGATTACCGAATCCCAATTTTCCTCGGAGAACTCTATGGAGTCCTGCCTCTTGATTATTCCGGCGTTGTTGACGAGGATATCTATTCTTCCATAATGTTCGATCGACTTTTGAATGACGCCGGGTATGACGTCGGTAGACGAAAGGTCGGCGATGACGTTGTAAAAATTGTCCTTGCCGAGCATTTCCTCCGTTTCGGTGGAAGGCCTGCGGGAGACGCCGACGACCTTTGCGCCCGCCTCGACAAACGCCCTTGAGACGCCCTGACCGAGACCCGTATTGGAGCCCGTGACTATGGCAACTTTGCCCTTTAAGCTGAATTGATCTAAAATCATTTTATGTATTCCCTCCATGGTTTTGCTTTAACTGTATATATTTTACAACATTTGTGATAATAAATCAAGAGGGAATATAAAAAAAGTTATGAACTGCGCGCCCTTTGGCGCGCATAATGGGTGGGCTGGTGGGCGCTTCTGTCATGTTGAGCGGAGGTGTAAGCGATAGCGCGCACCGCAGTCGAAACATCTTGCTCGGTTTTTTGCCCCGCAAGATACATTCGACTCCGCCTTCGGCTACGCTCAGTATGACAATAAGGTGCATAACTTCGTTTGGGGGATTTCTCCGCTTCGGCGCGTTCCGCACCTTCGGTCGAAATGACATTATTGGTGGGCGGCGCGTTATGATTGCGGCACCGCCGCAAACCAAAGCAACAGATAAAAGTATAGGCACATCGCCGCAAAAACGGGGGCGAAGTGCCCCCGTTTTTGCGGTGATGTGCGCGGCGTGCGAACTGCGCGGCAAATTATGTCCGTACCGCGCCGCTGAAACCGCTTATTCCAAACCGAAAAGTACGCTCTCCCCCGAAGGGATTTTGTAAACTTTGCCGCGGATTTCAATATACACGGGCATGCACGAGGGGTTGAACACCCTTTCGCCGTCGAGCGAGAATACGAGCGATTTATACGCCTGAACGTAGGAATATACCTCGCCGTTGGTGGCAAACCATATATCGCCCCTGCCCGAAAGAGTCTTGCAGAAGTCCTCTAAGAGGTTCCAATTGTTTTGATCGTCGTATTCGTAGCTGTGCCCCCACATATAGAACAGCCAAGGTTCGCGGTGCTTGAATTCGTCCTCGGGCGAGGCGGACACAAAGCGCTGCACAAGTTCGCCGAGCTGAGCTTCGTTGTGGTGTACTGTGGGGTTCCACTCGAGGAAGTCTTGGGGCAGGCCGAAGGAATAAGCAGACTTTGTAGTGCGCGCATAGGCGACCCCGAGGTCGGCGAGCATGCGCTTTATGTCGTCATTGTAGCCGTTGTAGGCGTAGGCCATGCCGCGCACTATGCGGCCGAAATTGTGCTCCAACCAATCGCGGTTCAAGAGCACCTCCCTTGCCGCCTCCGGCAGGGGAACTTTGTTGAGGAATATGTGGCGGGCGCCGTGGATTGCGACCTCGTGGGGGCCGTCCTTAAAGGCGGCGATGGTCTGCTCCTCGTCCATGCGGTCGTGCCAATTTGCGCAGTCGAAGAGGGTTGAATTGAGGTTGAAGGTGCACTTCAGGCCGTATTTATCTATTATCTGCAGCAGGCGCTTATCGGCCTGAACGCCGTCATCGTAACTTAAAGTGACCGCCTTTGAAAGGCCGCCGGGGAAGCGCATGTATTTTTCTTCGAACATCTGACGGAAAACTTTGGACATGGAATTTCACCTCAATTATTCATTATTCATTAATTATTCATTCTTCATTATTCACTATTCATTCGCCATCGGCCGGCAGTTCCTCTGCCTTGGCGTCGTCGCGGATGAGCCCCGAAGCCGTCTTCCACCTGCCCGTAAGCAGGCGGGCCACAAAGAGAATGGAGCGACCGCACCAATCGGCGCACATGCCTATCCAATAGCCCATGGCGCCGAACTCAAGCTTGAAGCCGAAGGTGGACATAAGCCAGGGGCTGAGGAGGTCGCTCGTGAACAGGAAGCACAGACCGACGCGCAGGATTATCATGGAAGATATGGCAGACCACATTACATACTTTACGTCCGACGTGGCCTTTAAGATTGCGGGCGTAGTAAATGACAGGGGATATGTAACAAACTGGAATGACAGGCAGAAATACAGGCACCTCAAGGCTATGGGATAGGCCTCCTCCGGCTGTTGCCACAGATATATGAGCCACTGACTTGTGCCCATAATTACGGCGACGGTTATAGCATTGGCGATGAAGGAGATGATAAACATCTTCTTTATGTAATATTTTACACAGTCGATATCGCCCGTGCCCACAGCCTGGCCTATTACCGTCAGGCAGGACGTGCCTATGCCGCTGCCGACGACCGAAGCAATGTTGTTCAAGCTGTTTGCAATGGTGTTGGCGTTGCCCTGAACGTTTACTTCCTTTCCGAGTGTAGCATCGTAGACATAGTAGCAACCAGAATTGACAAAGGAAACCGTCATGAGCTTGCCGAGCTGGAAGAGGCAACTCTCCACACCGCTGGGAATGGCGAGGAAGAGTATCTTTTTTACCATTGCGCCTTCGAAGCGGAACTTTGTAAACAGTTTTACCGTGAGCGTGTTTTTGTCGCTCATGAGCAGGGCGCGCATATACACGGCGGGTATTGCGCGGGCAATTAAGGTTGCAAGCGCCGCGCCGGCAACGCCCATATTGAAAACCCAGATAAAGAGGGCGTTGAGACCTATATTTATAACGCAGCTCGCGCCGGAGCTGACCATGGTGGACATGCTCTTGCGCTGTATGCGGAGGAGAGCCGCGCTGCCGTTGAAGATGCCTATTAAAGGGAATGACGCGGCGGTTATGTAGAAGTATGTGCGCTGCATGGCCATTACGTCGTCGCTGACGTCGCCGTAGAAGAGGCGCAGCAGATATGGATTGAGGGCAAGGCAGAGGCCGCCTATTATGCAGGAGAATATGAGCACGAGCACGAGCATGTGCTTTGCGCTCTTTTGGGCGCTCTCTATATCCTTGGCGCCGAGGTACTGCGAAGTTATTATGGCGCCGCCCGTGGCAAACGCCGAAAAGAGCTGTATTACAAGGTTGTTTAATTGGTCAACGTTGCCAACGGCGAGGTTGGCATAGCCATATTCATCTATGCTGGAGACCATCATAGAGTCGAACATGCCCAGCGACGTCGAAAAAATCTGCTCAATGACGATGGGCAGAATGAGCCACAACAGCTGTTTGCCCGTAAACAGCGAATATCTCTTTTTTGTCTTTTGCACTGTCTGCAAATCATACCTCCCGCAGGCCGCACGGCGATGGTGCGCGACCTTTATTTATGCGAATATTTTACAACAGTTTTTCTTGATTTTCTACTGTTTATATACTATAATTATAAAAAAGTACTGATTTTTTAACACACGGAGAGGCAATTATGGCAACGGCAAGGCAGCCGAGGATTTCAAATGAGCAGATAAACAAAATTTATGCGGGCAGCCGCCTGAATGAAGCGGGCTTTGTTATGCCCGCGCCCCACTGCCACCCCTACTTTGAACTGTTCTATGTGGACAGCGGCGCGTGCAGTTTTTTTGTGGGCAACAACATGTACGACATGAGCGAGGGCGACTTTATGCTCATACCCCCCAACGTCTTTCATTACACGAGGTACGAACGCTGCGCATGCCGGCGCAGCAACGTGTTTTTCCGCGCAGAGGACGTGGACGGCAACGTTGCGGCGGCACTGCCCGGCGAAGGAGAGTTTTTTGACAGGCAGCGCATATTTCAGGTGCCCGAAGCCTTCCGCGGACAGATAATCGCCCTGCTTTCGCGCATGCTCAAGGAGGACAGAATAGACGATATGCAGGCGGCAATAATGCTCAGGCTGCAGCTCAACGAGCTCTTTTTGCTGTGCAGCCGCGAGTGTAAATTTTTGGACGATTTGCCTGCGGATATACATACGACATACGGCCCTATAGTCAGGGCGGCGCAGTTCATGAGCGACAGATATATGGACGACATCTCCATGGCGGACATAGCCGCCGCGGCGGGGTACAGCCCCAATTACCTGAGCAAGAAGTTCAGGGAGGCGACGGGCACGGGCGTGCACGAATATCTTGTGTTCACCCGCCTGCAGCATGCCGCGCTTGAATTGCTGTCAACCGACCATACTATTACCGAAATAGCGGCGAGGTGCGGCTTTTCGGACGGAAACTATTTTAAGGATGCATTCAAGAAAAAGTACGGCGTCACCCCGCGGGAATACCGGCGGAGTTGAATAAAGGGACAATATTTCAAATACATATTGACTTGGGGGCATTTTGAATATAAAATAGTAATGCAATGGACATCGAACGAAAAACAATTGTAAAGGAATATGTAAAAAAATACCTGCTGATAACGCTTGGCTGCGTGCTCTACCCCATAGGCGTGGTAATGTTTTTACAGGCGGGCGGGCTCGCCGGCGGCGGCGCCACGGGCATTGCGCTGATAATCAATCAGGTGACGGGCGTGAGCACGGGTCTGATTGCCTTCATCATAAACGTCCCCCTGCTGCTGTGGGGAGGGAAGGTATTCGGCAGGGAATTTTTCATATCCACGCTGTATGTAATAGGCCTCTCCTCCCTCTTGATGTGGCTGACCGAATACGTCTTCTTCACATGGCTGCCCTCGGCATACGGGCTAAGCCTTTTGCCCTTCACTAACGACAGGCTGATAAACTCCGTGACGGGCGGGGCGATATTCGGCTTCGGCATGGGGCTTATCTTCAGGTGCGGTTCGTCCTCGGGTGGCACGGACATACCCGTCAAGGTGCTCAAAAAGAAGTTTCGCCACATAAGCACGGGCTTTATAACCATGACGTCGGACATAATTATTGTGGCGTGCTCGGTTTTTGCCTACAAGGAGGACACGCTTGAGGTGCTGTTCTTCACCGTGCTTTCGGTGGTGGTGTTCACCCTCGTGTTCGATTGGGTGCTGTACGGCGGAAATTCTGCCAAAATGGTGTTCATAATCTCCGAAGAGGAGCCTGCGCGCAGGATATGTGCGAGGGTTTTGAAGGAGCTGGACGCAGGCGCCACCTTTATCGACGCCGAGGGAGCATACACGGGCAAGCTCAAAAAGGTGCTGCTGTGCGTGGTAAAGCCCATAGTATACCCCAACCTGCGCGACATCGTGCGCGAGGAGGACAAAAAGGCGTTTATGATAGTTTCCTCCGCAAAGGAGATCTACGGCGAGGGGTATCTTCCGCAGGATAAGGAGGAGATATGAAGCCTAAGGAGAGGCTTACTACTCCAATCAGGTAAGAATAGCAAACTCGGACAGAGAGCGAAGAGGCGGCAGGTGCGCAAAGTTTGCGCGCCCGCCGCCTTAAGTCGATTATAGTCAAAAAAAGTAGACAACACAAGGTTGCCTACCGCCATTTATGTTGTTGAAATATGTCATGCAGCTATATCATACGTAATAATGTGTTGGCTTGAAGAGAAGAACCCAAAAATCAATGAAACAGCCTATACCGCAAAGTCCCAAAGTCAGGAGATAAAGCACTCCCATACCAATTTTACCCTCGTAAAACTTGTGAGCACCCAGACAACCCAAAAAGAACAAGAGTAGTAGTGCCACCCACTTGTTTTTGGGTTCGCCGGTACTTTTATCTCCTACATTGTTGTTAACATTTTGATTTTCAACATTAACAATAATAGGAGACCCCTGAGCCTGAGCAGGTTCACTCTCAATCATCTTGCCACAACTGGGACATGCTTTTGCGCCCAAGGGCAATTCCTTGCCGCACTCTTTACAATATTTTGCCATTTGTTACCTCCAAAAATTTTTTATGCCTGTAAAGCATAGTCGCGGCAGATCTGCCTGACTTTGCCTCACCATTGCTTGCATTTTTGCGCCGAATTATTCCCAAAGATGAAACGTATCTGCCACCTGGTTGCGGAATTTGATAAAATATATGAACATAAGATTGAGGAGCGACAGCAAATTTACTCCAAATGCCACAGCCACCAAAATCATTTGTATGTGACCGCCCGCAGTAACCCCAAAAACCATAAGCAACAACTGAATAATGCTCTGAACAAACAATAATGCTATGGAAAAAAGCACGCTGCGTATCTTGATGTCGGGATGGATAAGTAACAGCAGCATGACCGTGCAACACACAATGAGGCTTACGGGAATAAAGTAATCAAAAGCCCAATCCATAGTATTCAGATGCAAAACGCGATACACTAAGTTGAACACGCCCACCACAAAGTTAAATATAAGTATAGTGTTGCGAAAGCGCGTAAAAAAACGCCTGACGCTGCCCGAGGCACAGGCAAATACAAAGAAGTATGCTAAAAATAAACCGCATACGGGATAGTGACACCAGCCTACGCCCCCAAGTATGACATTGATAAGCACAAGAACAACGGCAATGTTACACACAAATATAAATGCCAATTCCCACGCGCCAATCTTTACATTGCCGAGCCTCAGCACTTTATGAATAGAACGAGATTCTTCCTCCTCGGAGACGAGATTGACGTTAGTCCCGCACTTTGGGCAGACGCTGTAAAGTCCGCCAACGGGCAAGCCGCATTTGGGACACTTTTTAATTGACATATCTTTGAACCTCCTTGTTAAGGCGAAGTCTTGTCACTCCGCCGTGAACGGACAGATCACGCATTTTTATCTTAAATTGAGATACGTAAGGGTAGAAAATTTCATTCAATCTCTGTACCCAAGTTTCAAAGGTGGCGCCATCCAATCTTCTGTCTGTCTCTGATTCCCGCTGGCGCTGCGCCGCCGCGCATACCTCTTCAATAGAAGCCTTGCAGCCGCCAAAGAGATTATTTATCAGCTCTCCGCCGTATTCATAGCCGTGTTTTAGACGTGCCTGAAGCGTATCTGAGTGAAAGTCAAATGAATGCTTTCTAAACTTGTCGGCGATAGATATATCAAAATCAAATACGGGAATACCTGAGAGCAGATACTTACGCCTCGGCCTGTAGCCTGACTCAAAGTGGAGTATCAAAATAAGATCCGGCCGCTCGAACTCAATGAGGGGAAAAACCGGAATATTGTCCATTGCACCGCCGTCAAAAGTTATTTGTCCTCTGAAAAAGTGGATACCCCCGGATATAAACGGATAAGATGTTGCACCTAAAATAAATTTGCTCCACGTTTTTATGTACTCCCCATAGAGCTTGCAATACTCCATACGAATGAACGGCAACACATAACATATCGGCGCATATACAGGGATGCGGAGCATATCGTCAGTTCGGATAAACTCGGCCATAAGTTCCTTTAAATAGTGCTTAAACCATACCTCATATGTAAGATCGGCGAAGGAATCAAAATGAATTTGCTGCCATATATCATAGAGCTTTTGCACCTTGCCCGCCGACAGCGCGTAGCCGCTAAACAAACCTATAGAGGCACAGGATATGCTGCCAATAGAGCTAACTATCCCGCTATCGACCACTGCGCGTAAAAAACCTGCCTGGTACGCGCCCTTTGCTACCCCGCCGGAGAGCACCAATCCTATCTTCATTCTACGTAACCCCAATATAAGAAGTTTTCTTCTTAGATGATTATATCAGAAGTTTTCTTCTTTGTCAAGGTTTTTATATATTTTTTCGCTAAAATACAACTTAAAAAAGGGGATGCTTTATAATGAGAGTAGGAGAAATAATCAAGGAATTGCGTACAGAGCGCAATATATCGCAGGCTTTTTTGGCGCAGCAAATCGGTGTAAGCCAAAAGGCTGTTGACTACTGGGAGAGGGGTATAAATGAACCCAAAGCAAGTTACATTGTTAAGCTCGCAGACTATTTTGACGTGTCTGCCGATTACCTGTTGGGCAGATAGATAAAAGCATAATAGGCGGCGGGCGCGCAAAAATTTGCGCGCCCGCCGCCTATAAAATAATTTGCTTAAATGGAGTTTTTTTCCATTAATATAATAGATATAGTCAACTTAAGGAAACAACTTATTGAGGTGAGTATCTTGCGCGGCTTTGCCACATAAACCTACCATAATGCGCGACGGAAGGATTCACTTGCCCCCCTCCCTTGTCATTTCGACCAAGCCCGCCTTTAGCGGGCGCGTGGAGAAATCTGCGTGAATGTAATTAGGACTCCGTTTGGGAGATTTCTCGACTACAGGCTACGCCCTACGCTCGAAATGACACCTACCCAACATAAGCAATGTGCAATTCATTTTTTAAAGCGCGGGCGCGGCCGAATGGCCGCGCCCGTGCTTTTATTACTTTGCGTTGCGGAGTATGCGCTCGATGTCGTCGGCGTACAGAATTTTGGCGCTGCCCTTTTTGCCGTTGCCCGTGGCGGCGCAGCGTTCGGCCATAAGTTTATACTGCTCCGCGGTGGGATTTACGCCCAATTCGGTCAGCGTTGTGGGCATGCCTATCTCCTTTAAAAAGGCGTTGAAGGCATCTATGCCCTCGCGGGCGATTTCCTGACGGGTGCCGCAGGGGCGCACGCCCATGACCTGCACGGCAAATTTATAGAAGCGCGCAAGACAATCCTTGTAGACATAATATGCCCACGCCGTCCATACCGCGGCTAGGCCTGCGCCGTGGGCAACGTCGTACAGGCCGCCAAGTTCGTGTTCGATGCCGTGCACCGCCCAATCGCCGCCGTTGTTTCCGCAGCCCGTGAGGCCGTTGTGCGAAAGCGAGCTAGCCCACATGACCTCGGCGCGGGCGTCATAGTCGTGCGGTTTATTCTTGAGCACTCTCGCGTTGGCAATGACGGTGCGCATGAGCCCCTCGGCGAGGGCGTCGGTCAGCTCCATGTTGCCGCCTGAGGTGAAGTAGCGCTCCATGGTGTGCATGAGGATATCCGTACAGCCGCAGGCCGTCTGATAGTCGGGCAGGGTGAAGGTGAGCTCGGGATTCATGACGGCGAAGCGCGGGCGGGCATAGTTGCTGTTGCAGCTGCGCTTTAAGTCGCCCCCCTCTGCCTCCTTGGTAATTACGGAGGAATTGCTCATCTCGCTGCCGGCGGCGGCAATGGTGAGCACCACGCCGACGGGCATGCAGGCCGTAGGTCTGCGCGTGCCCTCGTAAAAGTCCCACACGTCGCCGTCGTCTTTGAGGCCGTAACCTATGGCCTTGGCGGAGTCGATGACCGACCCGCCGCCGACGGCTAAAATGAAGTCCACCCCCTCTGCCCTGCACAGCTCAATGCCGCGGTAGACGAGGGATAGTCTAGGGTTTGGCTGAACGCCGCCAAGTTCCACCCAACTGCAGCCCGCCTCGAGCATGGCCGAGCGGACGACGGCTAAAAGGCCGCTCCTTTCGGCGCTGCCGCCGCCGTAGTGCAGTAAAACCTTTTTGCAGCCCTGCTCTGAAAGGAGCATGGCTAGCTTGCTTTCGCTGCCCTTGCCGAACTCCACCTTTGTGGGAGCATAGTATTCAAAATCGTACATCTTATTTTTCCCCCGAAAAATTTATTGATTTTATTATACAATAACTCCCCGCAATAATCAACAGAAAAAATAAAACCTCCGAAACTTACGGAGGTTTTAATCGGTTTGCTCATCTTCAAAACTGTACTCATTGAGCTCGTCAAAATCAAGAAATTCGGCAAGCGTCATATTAAAGGCGTTGGCAATTTTATGAAGGGCGATAATGCCGGGATTTTTAGTAACTCCGCGCATTATATTGTCGAGCGTAGACTGCCTGACGCCGCTGATGCCGGCAAGTTTATTGATCGAATAGCCCTTTTTATTGCATAGCTGTTTTATTCGGTTTACTATTATTTCAGAATATTGCATGGCACCGTCTGATTATTACCCAAATTCGGTTAATATAATAACAGACTATCAAAACGGTTTTACCCATATTCGGGTAAAACCGTTGACTTTATATGCCGTGTAGAATAAAATAATTCTAAAATTACCCGTTTTCGGGTAAAAGGAGATATTTTGACTATGCAGACATGTATGTTTACCGGGCACAGACCACAAAACCTGCCCTTCAGCCTCAATGAAAGAGAAAGGCGTTACACAGAATTAAAAGAAAGGCTTAAAGAATTGATTGAATTTAAAATTACCGAGCAAAATATCAGCAATTTTATTACAGGCATGGCAATAGGTATAGACTGTATTTGCGCTGAAATAGTAATTGCGCTGACAAAAAAATATCCTTATCTGTCCTTGACCGCCGTTATACCCTGCGCCGACCAAACAATCAGATGGCGAAGGAATGATGTTATAAGATATAATGCCATACTAAAGAAATGCTCGCAGATTATAATTTTACAGCAACACTACACGACAGACTGTATGAACAGGCGAAATTTTTATATAGTTGAACATTGCGATTGCGTTATAGCAGTATGGGATGGTTCAAGGAGCGAGACGGGCAATACCGTGCGATACGCACTTGAAAAACGGCTGCCCGTGACGATTTTAAATCCCCGAACTTTTGATATCAGTAATTTAAACGGTAAAAGTTAATCAAATTATACCTACCTGAAAACGCTGACAGATTATCAATATTTACTGCCATTGACATTAAGAAAGTTGACAGACTATTGAGCGCAAAGTATAATTATTAGCGAAAAAATTGTGCGAGGATGCAGATGAAAAAGCTTATAAAGGTGATATTCACGGGCGGAACTATCGGCAGCGCCGCCCGAGACGGCAAGGTGGATTTGGACGGCAACGCAAACAGGCGGCTGATTGAAATGTACCGCGCCGTGCGCGGGGACGACATTGCTTTTGACTGCGACGAGCCCGTATCCATGCTGTCTGAAAACGTGCACGAGGAACAATTGCACGCCATATATACCGCGGTGAAGGCCGTTGACCCCAAAAAATACGACGGCATAATAATCACCCACGGCACCGATTCTCTGTGCATAAACGCGCACTATTTTTCGCTGACGCTGTGCGATTTGGAGCTGCCGATCATGCTTGTATCCTCACTCTATCCCCTCGAGGACCAAAGGCAGAACGGGCTGAAGAACTTTGTGGCCTCTGTAAACTTCATTGAAAAGGGCGGCGCCAAGGGCGTATTTGTGGCGTTTGCCAACGGCGCCGGCGCGCCCGTGGAGATTCACTTGGCCTCGCGCCTTATGTTCTGCGATCAGATAACGGGTTGGTACCGCAGCGTGCTTGGAGAGAGCCTTGCCACCGTTGAAAACGGCGAGATAAAATACCTTGATGCCCCCTCCCTCCCCACCCGCGAAGAACTTGCCCGCGGCGGCAAAAAGGCCGTTGCCCCCGACATATGCCGCGACGTAATGCTGATAACCGCCCGTTCGCTTTTAAATTTTTCGCTGTACGACTTTGACAGGCGCGCCCCCCGCGCCGTTGTGCTTGAGCCCTACCACAGCGACACCGTTTGCACCTCCGGCAGGAATTTGAACTTCAAGCAGTTTGCCGAATACTGCCGCGAGAGGGGCGTTGAGGTGGTGATAGCCTCGGTGGACAGCCGTTCCAACGTGTACGCAAGCGCCGTGGGACTGCCCGAGAGCGTAATTTGCGCCTACGACGAGTGCACGGAGAGCGCCCTGACAAAGGTTATGTGCGCGTTGGGCGCAGGCTTAAGCGCGGGGGCATACTTAAGCGACGACATTTTCTTTGAAAAATTACACAGGTAAAATCGTTAACGCAAGTTGTTTACTAGCGGCCGCAAACTAACTTGCCGTTAATTTGAGCGCCACGCGCTCTTGCCGCGACCTTAAATAGCCCACATATAATATAGTCGCGGCAATTCACTGTGCTGAGGCTGCTGACCGCAGCAAATTGGGGCTACTTCGGGGAAATCAATTCCCCTCGTAACGTAATTAAAAGAATATGTTGCGGCGCAACGAGGGCAGAACCTCTTAAAACTTGTGCGCCTTTCTCCCTTTGTCATTTCGACCAAGCCCGCCAAAGGTGGGCGCGTGGAGAAATCTCGGAGCTACCATTGTCGCGCCTATTGCGCAGATTTCTCGACTTGCGCTCGAAATGACAATGGTAGCGACGGACAAGGCTATAGGCCGCAATTTATGCCCGCAAGCGGGCTTATTAAGGGAAAATTGTATGAGCGACTATCAACCGACTTTATTTGAAAGCAATGTGCCACAGCCGCTTGCGGAGAGGCTGCGCCCGAGGGATTTGGACGAATTCTGCGGGCAGGAACACCTTTTGGGCGAGGGCAAAATTTTGCGCAAGATAATTGAGAGCGACGCCGTGGGCTCCATGATATTTTGGGGGCCGCCCGGCGTGGGCAAGACGACGCTTGCGCGCATAATTGCCCGCAGGACGCAAGCCAAATTTGTGGACTTTTCCGCCGTGACGAGCGGCATAAAAGAGATTAAGAGCGTGATGGAGAACGCCGAAAACGACCGCAGATATGGCCGCAAGACCATACTGTTCGTGGACGAAATTCACCGCTTCAACAAGGCGCAGCAGGACGCATTTTTGCCGTACGTTGAAAAAGGCAGCATAATACTGATAGGCGCGACGACGGAGAATCCCTCCTTTGAGGTAAACGGGGCGTTGCTTTCGCGCTGCAAGGTGTTTGTGCTGCACGCCCTCTCAACGCAAGACATTGTAAAACTTTTGAAGCGCGCCCTGACCGACGAGCGCGGCTTCGGCGGGCAGCAGATTGAAATTGCCGACGAGCTGTTGGAGGCCATTGCCAACTTTGCCAACGGCGACGCCCGCGGGGCCCTTTCCACCCTTGAGATGGCCGTAATAAACGGCGAAAGCGACGGCGACAAAATTAAGGTGACGTCCGAAACGGTTGAGCAATGCACTTCGCGCAAGTCGCTCTTATACGACAAGAAGGGCGAGGAGCACTACAATCTGATTTCCGCCCTGCACAAGTCCATGCGCAACTCCGACCCCGACGCCGCCGTGTATTGGCTTGCGCGCATGCTTGAGGCGGGCGAGGATCCCATTTACATTGCCCGCAGGGTGACGCGGTTTGCAAGCGAGGACATTGGCCTTGCCGACCCGAGGGCGCTTTCAATTGCAATTGACGCCTTTGAGGCCTGCCGCCTCATAGGCATGCCCGAATGTTCGGTGCACCTTACGCAGGCGGTGGTTTACATGTCGTTGGCGCCCAAGTCCAACGCGCTGTACATGGCGTACGAGAGCGCGAAGAGGGACGCTTTGACAATGCTGTCCGAGCCCGTGCCCCTTGTAATACGCAACGCGCCCACAAAGCTGATGAAGGAGCTTGACTACGGCAAGGGATACCAATACGCGCACGACACGGCAGAAAAGCTGACCAACATGCAGTGCCTGCCCGACAGCCTTGAGGGAAAGAGGTACTACCACCCCGACGGCAAGGGCGAGGAGGCCGAACTAAAGGAGCGTTTGGAGCGCATTTTGGAGTGGAAAAAGCGGCATAAACGTGACGAGTGACGGCCCCCCGAAGCCTTGTCATACTGAGCGGAGTGAGGAGCTTTGCGACGAACGCAGTCGAATGTATCTTGTTAGATTTTAACCAAACAAGATCTTTTGACTTCGCCTTCGGCTTCGCTCAAGATGACGCATAAACAGCGGATGGGCGGCACATATGTGCCGCCCATCCGCTGTTTATGCGCTCAGTTCATTGCTAAACCCTGCGCGAATTGTGACAGTAAAAATAAATTATCTGCCTGCCCATGGAAAGGTCGCGCAGCAGCTGTGCGGCGCGGACCATGTGCTCCTCGTCGAGGTCGGTGAAGGGGTCGTCCAAAACGACGAAGGGGCAGTCCTTGCCGAACACGTTGTCCACAAGTGCGAGGCGGAAGCACAGCGACACTACGGCGCGCTGACCGCCCGAGAGGTGCCCGTCGGGGCGCAGCTCGCCGCCGCCTTCGAAGGCGACGGAGAAATTTTTGTCGACGTATACCTTGCCGCCGAGAGCGCTCTTTAAGAGGGAAGAATAGCGCGAAAATGCCTCGCTGACGGGGCGGACGAAGTTGCTGCTGAGCGAACGCTGAGCCTCGCTGATGAACTGCGAGGCGGCAGTATATGCCGCAAGCTTTGTTCTGCATTCCTGCAAGTCGGCTAACGCGCCGTCGAGCTCGGCCTGCTTTTCGCCAAGCGTTTCAACAATGGATTCGTCGTCGGATATGTCGCGGTTGAGCGCGGCTATGGAGCGGCGGAGTTCGTCGGCGGCGGAGGGCTGAGCGTCCTGTGTGCGGGAGGGTCGCTCCGAGAGGCCGTTGTCATGCGCATATGCACGAGCGGCGTCCTCCCCCCGTGCGGCCTCGCCGAACAGAGTCTGATACTCAAGCATGTCGCGCGAGATGCGGGCGGAAGCTTCTGTATAGCTGTAGTTGCCCATGTTGAACTTTTTGAGCACGCCGTCGGCACGGGCGCGCACTCCGCTGCCCATATCGCCCTGCTTTTTGCCCTTTCTGCCTATGAGCAGTATGCACGAGGTGGCTATTATGAACAGTCCGCCTGCGCCGAGGGCGGCAATTCCTGCGAAAGTGCTGTGCGGCATGAGCAAGAACCCCACCACTATCATTATTATTGACAGCGCGAAAGAAAGAGCTGAGGAGACGGCGAACCCGACCGGCTTTTTTGAGGAAGAGCCTTTGGCCCGCTGCCCGTCGGTCGATGTCTGCATTGCGGCAAGGCCCGCCGCGGCGTTGAGGGCGGAAATGTCGTCCTGAGAGGGAAAGCCCGCGGGATATGCCCCCTTTATTTGGTTGAGGCGGGCGCGCTTTTGCTCTACCTCGCGGCACATGTCGTCGTAGCGCGCCCACTTTTCGGCGGCGACGGCGTACTCGCCCTGCCTGCGTTCGCTCGCCTCTATGTCGGCGAGCCGCGCCGTGAGGGAAGAGCACTGCGCGTATTTTTCGCCGAGGCGGGCAGAGATTGCGTTTATGTTGGAGATGTCGGCCTGACAGCGCTTGACCTGCGCCTCGAGGCGGGGAATTTCGCCCTTGCCGCCACGCGACTGCAGGTTTTTGCAGGCCTTATCGAGGGCGGAGACGGCGCCCTCGGCGTCGTATTCGCCTGCGGCGGCCGAGGCATACTCGGCAAGCTTTGCATTTATGCCGCCCGTGGCGGACAGCTCGCCCCCCTCGGCCGTTATGAACAGGGTGCGGGCGAAGGACTGCTCGTCCAACCCGAACACCCTTTCCCCGACGCCGCCCGAAAATTCGCGGCAGACAGCGCCGTCGAGCAATACTTTTACGTCGTCGCCCGAAGTTTTATCGAAAAAGCGCTCTATGCGGTAGACCCCGCCCCGCCACTCAAATGTGAGGTTGCCGCCGAACTTGCCGCCCGAGAAGGGATAATAGTGCCTGCGCTCGTTGAACTTTGCGCGGGAGGAGTCGGCGGGCAGGCCGTAGAACATGGCCTTTATGAAGGCGGCGAAGGTGCTCTTGCCGCCGCCGTTGGGCGAATAGAGCGAGTTCAGTCCGTCCTGAAAATCGTAGTCGAAGGCGTGGAGCGAGCCGAAATTTTCGACGTGGCAGTTTATAAGCTTCATAGCTCGTCCCCCCTGCCCGAAAGGGCCTTTAAACCCGCGTTTATGATGAGCGATTTCTGTTCGCCGCTGTACCCGCCCGCGGCGAGCACGGCGCGCACGAATGCGCCCTTGAGCGTTCTGTCGGCGGCGAGGGCGGCGGGGTCTATGGCGCGGCGTGTGGCGTCCTTTACCGAGACGCAGTAAAAGCGGGGCTCCAACTCCTTTTGCACGTCGGCGGCGAGGGTGGTATTGTCGAACGAGACCTCGCCTTTGAGGATTACCCTCAGCATATCCCGCGGCGAATCGGGGCAGGCCGCCAATGCGGCGCGTGCGGCGGACGGCCAATCGCGGCAGGGAGATATATCGCACACCACCTCCCTGACCGTGCGCGAGGCGAAGGGGACAAATTGGCTGTAGACGGCGTGGCCGGCCTGCAGGGCGATGAAGCCCTTGGTGCCCGTTTCGTCGAATCCCCTGCCCTCGAGGCAGCCGCTGTAGGCGTAAACGCCGCGGTCGTCGAGGCGGCCGCTCTTGAACGAATGGACGTGGCCGAGGGCGAGATAGTCTATATTTCTGCCGCGCAGCTTTAAAAGGTTTATCAGGCCCGCGCCTTCGCCCTCAGATATCTGCCCGTGAAGCAGGACTATGTTTGTCTTTACGGGGTCGAGGCTGAGGGTGGAATAAAAGGACTGAATGTTGCCCTCGTACAGCTCAATGCCTGCGATTATCACGTCGCCGTAGCTGTAATAGGTCCACTCGCGGGAGAAGGTCTTTAAGTTGGGGAGCTCCTCGGTATAGCTTTCGCCGACGTCGTGATTGCCGCGCAGATAAAAAAACTGCAGGTCGGGGTGGACCTTTATTACGTTATAAAAGTACTCCTTGTCCTTTTTCAAGGGACGGTCTGAGTCGAAGGCGTCGCCGCAGATGAGCACGCCGTTGAAGGCGTTTTCGGCGGCGTAGTCGGCCATGCGGCCGAAGGTGGCACGCACTTCGCGGCGGCGTTCCTCGCTCTTGCCCGCGGGCAGGCGGGTGTTCATGGCCGAACCGAGGTGAATATCGGCCGTGTGGATGAATTTGATCATTTATTCCCTCCCCTTCCCCTCAGGGAGAAGGTTTTTATATTCTTCTTTTGTACAGACGTAAAAGACCTGCTCTGCCCCGTCGTCCTCTATGGGAACGACCACCCTGCCCGCCATGCGGGAGGGGATGCAGGTCAAATCTGTGGTAAAGGACGGAAAGGAGGACTGACGGACGAGGTCGTCAAAGTCCTCGAAGCTGTTCTGCACGATAAAGCGGGTGTGCGCAAGTCTTTCGCTGACGGCGTGCCAAACGCCTATCCCCCCGTAGAGCAGCATGGTTATGCCATCGATATCGGCAAACGTAACCGTCTTTTTTGAGGCGAGGCGGTGCTCCGCAGGCAGGGTGAGCCACAGCCGTTCGCGGCAGTATTCGCGGCATACTATGCCCTCTTCTTCGACGGGACGGTTGACGATAATCATTTTATACGCGCCCGCCCTGAGGCCGGAGATGAGCTCCTCCACGCCGTTTGTACTAGTGGACACGCGCCTGTCGCCTATTGCTGTGCCGAGCTCGCGGCCGAGCTTCCACAGCGGCGCGGGCGCGCAGGAACCTATGGTAAAGGTGTTGCGCTCGCGGTCGAAGTCGCGCACGCGCTGCACGGCGCCTTCGCACTCTTCAACAATGCGGCGGGCTGCCTGCACAAAAAATTTGCCGTTTTCGTTGAGCTCCACCTTGTTTTTGGCGCGCGCGAACAGCTCCACGCCCAACTCTGACTCGAGCTTCTGCATGGAGCGGCTGAGCGCCGGCTGTGAGATGTAAAGCTCCTCAGCTGCGCGCGATATGGTGCCGCAGTCGGCAATTTTTATGAGTTGCTGCAGATCCTTTATTTCAAACATGCGCGCCCCCTTTTAATGATTATACAACGGCGGAGGGCGGCTGTCAACAGTATGGGAAATAACTGAAAGGTGTGTATTTTAAATATTAAGCACCACAGCGTCATACTGAGCGAAGGCACGAAGTGCCGCAGTCGAACGTATCTTGCAGGGCAGTAACCGAACAAGATCCTACTGCCGAAACCCCTGAAGGGGTCCCCTCGGCAGAGCGTCGTCGGCTTCGCCTCCTAGCCCGACTCCACTTGTTTCACTCGTTCCGCTCAAGATGACAGGGGGGAAGAATAGAAATTAAACGCCATTCGGACTCTTCTTCAGTATGCGCCGAAGTTATGCTGCAATGCACAATCGGCATTTTACATTGAGGGCATTTAAGGCTATAATTAAAGCGTAAAACAAAAAAGCATTAAGGAGGCAAAAATGATTTACCATACTTTAAACAACGGTGTTAAAATACCCGCGCTTGGATTCGGCGTATTTCAGGTACCCGACCCCGCGGTGTGCGAAAAGGCAGTGAGCGACGCGATAGCCGCGGGATACCGCCTCATCGATACGGCTGCCGCGTACATGAACGAGGAGGCCGTGGGCAGATCCATTGCCAAGTGCGGCGTTGCGAGGGAGGAGCTGTTCATCACCACAAAACTTTGGGTGCAGGACATGAGCTACGAAAAGGCCAAGGACGCGATAAATACATCGCTCAAAAATTTAGGGCTCGACTATATAGATTTATATATCATTCATCAGCCCATGGGCGATTACTACGGCGCATACCGCGCCATGGAGGAGGCTTACCGCGCAGGCAAGCTAAAGGCCATAGGCGTTTCCAACTTCTATCCCCATATTCTTACCGACTTCTGCGAGACGGTGGACATTATACCCGCCGTCAACCAAATTGAAATACACCCCTTCTTTGCGCAGACCAAGGCGCTTGAGGTCATGAAGGAGTACGGCGTTCAGCCCGAGGCATGGGGACCCTTTGCAGAGGGCAAGCACAGCATATTCACCCACCCCGTGCTGACCAAGATAGGCGAAAAGTACGGCAAGTCCGCCGCTCAGGTGGCACTGCGTTGGAACATTCAGCGCGGCGTAGTGGTAATACCCAAATCGACGCACGTCGAGAGGATAAAGGCCAACATAGACGTGTTCGATTTTGAGCTTACACCCGCAGATATGGCCGAGATAAACGCCCTCGACCTCGGCCACAGCGAGATAGTTGACCACACCGACCCCGCATTCGTGAAGATGATTCACTCCCTTAAAATCCACGGTTAAAAATTTATCGGATAAAAAGGCGCTTATTTACCGCATTACAGGCTCCTTTGTGCAAAGGGAGCTGGCACCCGAAGGGTGACTGATGGATTGTTCTCCTAATACGGCGCTTTGCGCCTACAATCCCCCCTTTGATCGACAGATTGTCAAGCAAGTGCAACACATTAAGAGACAAAGACTTCAGCGGGAGTTAGCCAACCGAGACATTTGC
>CALVPX010000007.1 GCA_944354265.1 uncultured Clostridia bacterium
GGAATTCTCTTGATGATGCCTGCGTTGTTGACGAGGATATCGATTACGCCCACTTCCTTTTCGATTTTAGCGACCATCTCCTGAACGGCAGCTTCGTCGCATACGTTGCACACATAGCCGTGAGCTTCGATGCCGTCTGCCTTGTAGGAGGCGAGGCCCTTTTCTACGAGTTCGGGCTTGATATCGCAGAACGTGATGGTTGCGCCTGCGGCAGCGAGACCCTTTGCAATGGCGTAGCCTATGCCGTAGGTACCGCCGGTGACCATGGCGACTTTACCGTCGAGTCTGAAATCTTCCATTTTCATAGTTAAAAATCTCCTTAAATGGTAATTTTTTCTGAACAATTTAATTATAGCACATTGACAACAAAAATACAATGAAAAATTGTTGAATTTTTTGGGGCAATTACATGCTCAGTATAACATATTGGGTGGGTGGGCGGGCACTTCTGTCATGTTGAGCGGAGCAAGGAGCTTTAAGCGACAAGCGAAGTCGAAACATCTTGTTCGGTTTTAGCCCTGCAAGATACATTCGACTACGCAGGGTTTCACCCTGCTTCGCTCAGTATGACAATGGGCGGCGACGAACAAAAGAGAGCTGCCGACCGAATTTTACTGTTAGATTTCTCCACTTCGCACCCTGCGGGTGCTCCGGTCGAAATGACACGGTGGGGCGCTTTGCGTGCCTTTGGTCGAAATGACAAGTAGCAATATTGGCAGCACTATTGACAATATACGCAATCAATGTTAAAATTAATTTAACAATTCTCGGGCAAATGCGCATTTGCCTGTTGCAATTTTGCCCCGAGGGTGCTATATTGTGTTTGTCACGCAAACTGAATAATTTTCCTGATATATGGATACAATCGGCATATTGTATCTCTTTTTCCACATATCAGGAAGTTTGCGTGACAACAATCGGAGATACTATGCAGGGCGTGTCTTCGGTTGAAGGCGCGCCCTTTTAATTGCCCCGCAAAAGGAGAAAATGTATGAAGAGAAAAATTTTACTCGTCCTGCTCGCCTTGGCAACAGTACTGTGTTTGGTTTCGCCCTGCCTGCATGTAACGGCAACAGCGGCGGAAATGAGCAAAACAGCGGTCAAACGGAGCAAACTCCCGACGACGAAGAGAACACTGATAATAACAACCCCGAACAAGGCGGGGAACAACAGCCTGAAGAACATATACATACATTTGATACAGCTTGGTCGTTTGATGCTACTCACCATTGGCATGCCGCTACCTGCGAACATACAGATGCAGTGACAGATAGAGCCGAACATAATATTGAAAACGGCATATGCACTGTATGCAATGCCATTTTTGAAGGTACCGAAGGATTGGAATATACTTTATCCGATGACGGCACCTATTACATAGTTTCATATATTGGCACCGCAACTGATACCAACATTGTTATTCCCTCATTTTATAATAACATGCCCGTCAAAGAAATTGGTGACTATGCGTTCTATGGGTGCAAATCGCTTAAAAACATAGCTATTTCCTACGGTATTAAAAGTGTTGGTGCACAAGCGTTCGGTAATTGCTCCTCGCTTACAAGCTTATCTTTGCCTGATAGTGTTACAATCATTGGAAATAACTCATTCTTTAATTGCTATGCACTTATAAGCGTTACTATTCCAAACAGCATTACAAGTATTAGTGATTATATGTTTCTAAATTGCAGCTCTCTTGCAAGCGTAATAATCCCCAATAGCATCACAAATATTGGCAATGGATCTTTTCAAAGTTGCAGGTCTCTTACAAGTGTAATCATTCCCGACAGCGTTACAAGCATTGGCGATTGTGCATTCTATTATTGCGACCCACTTACAAGGGTTGTCATATCCAACAAAATCACATATCTTGGCGGTAGTGCATTTGATTCTTGCACATCTCTTGAAAGTATAACTATTCCAGACAGCGTTACAAGCATTGGAGGTAGTGCGTTCTATAGTTGTTCAGCACTTAAAATTGTAACAATTGGCAATGGTGTTACTTCAATTGGCAATTATGCGTTCGAGAGCTGCTCATCTCTTAACAGTATAACCATTCCAGACAGCGTTATAACCATTGGCAACGGTGCATTCCTTGATTGCGAATCACTTACAAGCGTAGCCATTGGAGAAGGTGTTACTTCCATTGGCGAGGATGCGTTTAGGGGATGCGAATCTCTTGAAGCTGTTTACATAACCGATATTACGGCATGGTGCGGCATTGAATTTGGTTATGATAATTCAAATCCTATACAGTACGCTCATAATTTGCACTTAAATGGTGAACTTATAACCGACCTTGTAATTCCTGACGGTGTGATCAGTATTGGTTATTGTGCATTCGTAAATTGTTCTTCTATTACAAGCGTAACTATTCCAGAAAGCGTTACAACTATTGGAAATGATGCGTTTTGGGGTTGCACCTCGCTCACGAGCATTAGTATTCCAGATAGCGTTACAAGCATTGGCAGTAATATGTTCGCATATTGCGAATCACTTATAAGCATTACAATTCCAGACAGTATTACAACTATTGGCAATTGGGCGTTCGAGGGTTGCACCTCGCTTGAAGCTGTTTATATAACAGATATTGCAGCATGGTGTAACATTGAATTTAATAGCTATAACTCAAATCCTCTGTATTATGCTCATAATCTTTATTTAAACGATCAGCTTGTAACCGTCCTCACAATTCCTAAAGGCGTTATAAACATTAACTCTATGGCGTTCAACGGGTGCACCTCACTTACAAGCATAACCATACCTGACAGTGTCACCTCCATTGGCAGTAATGCGTTTGAAAATTGCACCTCACTTTCAAGCATTGCCATACCCGACAGCGTTACAAGCATTGGAGAGGTCGCGTTCAATAATTGCGTCTCGCTTACAAACATAGTTATCCCCGACAGCGTTACTTCCATTGGCGTTTGGGCGTTCGAGGGTTGCACCTCGCTGACAAGCATTACCATTCCCGACAGCGTCACTTCCATTGGTAGGAGTGCGTTCGAGAATTGCGACTCGCTTGAAACGGTTTACTATACGGGAAGTAAGGAACAATGGGATGAGATTGATTTTGGGCGATACAATGACGACCTTTTAAACGCAAATATAGTTTATAACTACGAGGGGTGAGATAATTTGAACCCTGCCGTTGCGCGGAAGCGCGACGGCTACCATTAATAAGCGGCGGCGCGGTTGCTTGCAACCGCGCCGCTTATTACTTGCGGCTTGCGGCAGGGGATATAATTTTTTGCGGGCGTTGACAACGGGCGGAGTATAATATATAATATAGGGGCAAAGGGCATATACCCTTTAAGGAGAATATTATGAAAAAGAAGATTGCATTTATATGCGCGCTTGCACTCGGCGGATGTCTGATTTTGCCCGCATGCGCAAACAATACTGCCGAAAGCGGCTACAGACAGCCCACCGATGAGGAGCTTGAACAGGTGTTGACCTCCATTGAGAGCGGAGATTTATTCGGCAACGGCGAGGGCAGCGACGTGACGGCGGGCCTTTCGGCCGAGGGTTCGTTTGAATTATCGACGGGCGTAACCGGCATGATAATTACGGTATCCGGCGAGTTTGACTATGACCTGATGGTCACCGCCTCCTCGGTGGCGGGCGCGGGCAGCATGACGATGACTGCCGATACAACTGCCTCGGTGGACATATACAACGACGAGAGCTACATATACTTAAAGGCCCTTTCGGGCGGGCAGCAATCGGGCGCAAAGATTGCCATTGCCGACATCTTAAGTTCTATGGGCGGCACGGGCGGCTATATAACTGCCGCCTCAGAACAGTCGACGCCGCAGTTTTCGGTTGAATACTACAAGCAGATGGGCATAGACATCGGCATAGACACGAGCGACGGCACAAAGCTTAAATTTTCGGCCAACGACGACTATTTTGCCGCCCTTGAAAGTCAGTTGGGCGGCGGCAGCATAACCGACAGCGTGCTTGAGATGTATTTGAATATCGACAGCAACGGCGTATTTGAACAGCTTTCCGTCACCATTGACATTGGCGCGGAGATGACCTATAACGGAGTTACGCAGACAATGAACATGGCGGGACAGTTTGTTGTAAACAATTCGGACGAGGAAGTTGTTCTGCCCGAAGAGATATACGACGAGACCCTCTATCCCCTGATAGACATGCAGCCCGATCTCCCTGAGGAAACGCCCGGGGAACAGCCGGGCAATGCGCCGCAATCGACCGCCGACGGCGTCGTCACCGCGATGAGTTACGGCGAGGCGGGCGACGACCTCATATACGACAACGCCACGGACAGCGTGATAGCCGTCGGCAAAAAGAACTACAAAGTTTACAATGCCGCAAGCGGCGAGTTGCTCTCCGAGGAGACAATGTCGACCGGCATCGAGTGCGCCGACGTTTGGAACGGCAAGCTGTGCTTGGGGTTGGGAGAAGCAAAGCAGATTAAAGTTATAAACCTTGAGAACGGCATAGACACGACTTTCACAACAGACATAACCGTGTACGACATAGCTGTTATGGACGACTGCATAGTCTTTTGCGACGGCGATCAACACTGCGAAGTTAAAAGCTGCGACTTTGACGGACAGAACATGACATCGCTGTGCGATTTGGTGTACTACCCCCTGCTCACCCCCAACCGCGACGACAACTACGTGTATGTGGTGGAGAGAAATTCGTCAAGCTGTGAATTTTTATATATAAACCTGAACGACGGCAGCTATATCAATCACGCCGATTTTTCGCAGTACGCCTATAATACCGAGCCCGCAAAATACGACGGGCAGTATGTGCACTTTGACGGCAAGACGTTCGACAAGCTGACGGGCGAAAAAATAACTTCTGTTGAGATTGCAGAGCCATACCCCGCAGGTCCCGAAGAGCCCAAGGAGACCATATATGTGGGCGAAAGGTACTCGCTTGTGCGCAGCGCCTACAACAACATGCTCATTTACGACAGGGAGGCAGACCAATTTGTTTACACCGCCGACCTGTACCCCGTAACCGCATATGAGCGCCCCGACGGCACCCTGCTTGTCACCTGTCATGCGCCGAGATATGCCGCAATCATCGACCTCTCCTCCCTTTAAAAACCTTAATATATATTGAACAGCCGTCGCGGCAATCTGCCGCGACGGCTTTAAAATTTTCTGCCGCAAAACAATAGTTAAAGAACGCATTCGAACTTACACAAAAAAATTTCACTTGACATTTCGGGTTTTACGGCATATAATAAAGGTACAAATCGGTAGGTGAGGCTATTGCAGCGGATACGGACTGTTGCCGCAAAGTGAAGGAGACTTCACGCGCTGGTATGAACAGGTTGCATCGATTCAAGGTGCAGCATAACACAGTTTCATTGCCCTGCAATGCTAAAACTCGGACGGAAAAAGATTATCTGTAATTTTCCCCCGCGCATCGCCTGCGATGCGCGGGTTTTTTTGAGGAGAACACATGGACAGTTGTTACAGTTACAATTTTATGACAGCTTTCGCGCTTAAGGAGAAAGAGACGGGCGGGCCCTGTTGGGGGCACGCGCGTATTTGAACGTGCTTCAGTTTTTGCGGCCGCTCCTTTGAGGTGCGGCCGCTTTTTATTTGGCAATATTTTGCAGAAAATAAATTAAGGAGGTATTTTATGGACTCAGGCAACGGCGCCCGGCAGAGCGCCACAACACACATTGATTATTCAGGCGCCGTGCCGGACAGTCAGGGCGGCGCGCCTGAAATGTAAATGTGATTTACCAAAAAAACAAGGAGGTACACAGACATGAAAGGCAATGTAACCGCAAAGAAAAAATTATCCGCCCGCAGAGCCCGCGAAAGGGCATTGAAGAGCGCGCTCGACAAGCACACTTCGGAGAGGTTGAAATACGCGACGACGCACTCGGTTGAGAGCGTTTTTAAGATGCTCGGCTGCGATGAACGGGGCATATGTGCGGAGCAACTTAAAGAGCGCAGGGAAAAGTACGGCGAAAACGTAATAAAGAGCGGCGCAAAAAAGCCGATGGCGCTGCGCATATTTGAAAGCTTTGTAAACCCCTTCTCCGCCATCTTGCTTTTGCTGGCGGCAGTTTCGGTTTTTACAGACATAATTTTTGCCGAACCCGGTGAGCGCAACTACGCGACGGTAATTATCATATGCGCAATGCTGCTGGTATCCGGCATAATGAAGCTGGTGCAGGACGCGCGCTCTGACAGTGCCGCCGAAAAACTGGCGCGCATGATAAACGCCACCTCCACCGTCCGCCGCGAAGAACAGCGGGAGATTTTGAACGAGGACATAATTGTGGGCGACATTGTGCTTCTCTCCGCGGGGGACATGATACCCGCAGACATGAGAATAATAAAGGGCAAAGATTTGTTTGTCAGCCAATCGGCGCTGACGGGCGAGAGCGAGCCCGTTGAAAAGACGGCAAAAAAGGACGAGCTTAAGGGCAAACCGCTCACCGACAGCGGCAACCTAGCATTTATGGGCAGCAACGTGATAAGCGGCAGCGGCGAGGGCATTGTGTTAGCCACGGGCAGCCGGACGGTGTTCGGCGGCATAGCCAAAACGCTCAACCGCAAGCCGCCCAAGACGCAGTTTGAAAGGGGGCTTGGCAAAGTTTCGTGGCTGCTGATACGCTTTATGCTTGTCATGGTGCCCGTCGTGCTGCTGATAAACGGCTTTACCAAGGGCGACTGGACGGAGGCGCTGCTGTTTGCCGTATCAGTTGCCGTAGGTCTGACGCCCGAAATGATGCCCATGATTGTAACTGCCGCTCTGGCGAAGGGTTCGGTTGCCATGAGCAAAAAGAAAGTTATAGTAAAAAAGCTCAACGCAATACAGGACCTTGGCGCCATAGACATTCTGTGCACGGACAAGACGGGCACGCTTACGCAGGACAGGGTTGTGCTTGAAAAGCACATGAACGTGCGCGGCGAGGAGGACGACAGGGTGCTGCGCCACGCTTGGCTGAACAGCAACTTTCAGACGGGACTGAAAAACCTTATAGACGTTGCGGTGACCGAAAGGTTTGCGCAGGTATTCGGGAGCGCATACGACGGATACTATACCAAAGTTGACGAGCTGCCCTTCGACTTTTCGCGGTGCAGAATGAGCGTAATAATTTCCGACCCGGACGGCAAGCGGCAGATGGTGACAAAGGGCGCCGTTGAGGAGATGCTGACCTGCTGCTCCCACGCCGAGATTGACGGCAGAGTGGACAATCTCACCCCGCAGCTGAGGCAGTTTATACTTGAAAGGGCTGACGAACTCAACGCGCAGGGCATGAGGGTGATTGCCGTTGCGCAAAAGAGGGCGACCGGCGCGGCGGGCACATTTACGGTTGACGACGAGCGCGACATGGTGCTGATGGGCTACCTTGCCTTCCTCGATCCACCCAAGGAGACTACAGCAAGGGCAATTGAGGCCCTCAAGAGCAGCGGCGTAGACGTAAAGATTCTGACGGGCGACAACGACAAAGTTACGGCGTGCATATGCCGCAAAGTCGGCCTCGACGCGGGCGAGATACTGCTCGGCACGGACGTAGACGGCATGGACGACGGGGAGCTCGGCAGGGCGGCGGAGAGGATAACCGTGTTTGCAAAACTTTCTCCCGAGCAGAAGGCGCGCGTAATAAGCGCACTGAGAGGGCTCGGCCACACCGTGGGATATATGGGCGACGGCATAAACGACGCCGCGGCCATGAAGCAGGCCGACGTGGGAATTTCGGTGGACACTGCCGTGGACATAGCCAAGGAATGTGCCGACGTAATTCTGCTTGAAAAGGATTTGACCGTACTGCGCGACGGCATTGAGGAGGGCAGAAAGACATATGCCAACACGATAAAGTATATAAAGATGACGGCCTCCTCAAACTTCGGCAACATGTTTTCGGTGTTGATTGCAAGCGCCTTCCTGCCTTTTTTGCCCATGTCGGCAATTCAGCTGGTGCTCCTCAACCTCGTATACGACATCTCCTGCACGGCCATTCCTTGGGACAACGTGGACAGCGATTTTTTGGCCGTTCCGCGCAAGTGGGACGCCTCCTCCATCAGCAGGTTCATGTTCTGGTTCGGGCCTGTCAGCTCTCTGTTTGACGTGATAACCTTTGCCGCCATGTACTTTTTGATTTGTCCCACGGCGTGCGGCGGAAACTTTTCCTCATTGGACGGGGCGACCCAACAACAGTTCATCGCCATATTCCGCGCAGGGTGGTTCATACAGTCGATATGGACGCAGACGCTTGTAATTCACCTTATAAGGACGCCTCGGCTGCCCTTTATCGCAAGCAGGGCATCGGCTTCCGTCACCGCACTGACGGCCGCAGGCATTGCACTGCTGACTGCCCTTCCCTTTACTCCCGCAGGAGCAATGATAGGCCTTGGCCGCCCTCCCGCAATATTTTTTGCACTGCTTGCGTCAACGATAATCGGCTACATGCTTGCAGTCACTTTGATTAAAAAACTATATATAAAGAAGTACGGTGAGTTGCTTTGAAAAGGGCAAAATTAAGCGGGGCGCAGATTTTAATCTGCGCCCCGCCCCTCATATTACCGTGAGTTTATGCCGTCGCTCCTATAATTAATTATTCCAAGCTATATAGAGGCTGCCGATATAGGTTGCATTGTCACCGACGGTGCCCGTATGAAGCAGGCAGAAGCCGCCGTATGTGTTTGTGGTTATGTCTGCGGTGAGGTCCACTTCGGCTGCGTAGCCCTTGTCTGCAGCGCCGCTCGTCTGAGGCTGACTGCTTTCAACGTGGGCGTAGAGCTTGCCGTCCTCAGTCCAAACGCGGATTGTGCACTCGGTGAGGTAGCAGGACGACCTTACGGGCTCGCAAATCTCCTTGCTCTTGCCGTCGGCATACTGCATGAGTACGAAGTCGCAGCTGTCGCCGCTGGTCCTGTATATCCTGAGGCCGTAGCCGGTGAGCGTTTGGTTGTCGAACTTGATCATTATATCCATATACTGATAGTCCGAACCGAAGCCCTGCGAAGCCGTTTTGCCGGGTGCAACCTTCAAGGTGACGTCCATATCGCCGAAGCTGTCGCCGACGGGCGTGTACCTGAGTCTTGCGCCGCGCGCCGTCTGATAGATACCCGAATAGTCGAGGAAGCCGTTCTTGGCGCCCGTGCCGTATGACCATGCATTGTTGGTTACATCTGCGGGAGTCCACTTGCCGGCAACCTTGTCGGAGTACTTGCCGCTGACTTCGGTGCCGTCGAGAGGAATGTAGCCCTCCTGCGTGTCTGCAGGGCAGTAACCGTCAACCGTCCACATGCCCTCGATGAGTTGAGGCTGAGCCGCCGTTGAGAAGGTTGAGAAGTCTGTGGAGAGGGTATCCTTTACGGTGATGCCCGTCTGAGCCACGGGTGTTGTGCTTGTGACGATATCTGCCTCGGCATATTCAGAGCGTATGTGCTTTCTTTCGATGGAGACCTGCAGATACTTGCCCACATATGCCTGCTCGAGAGGTATGCTCTTGAGCGGTTCGCTGCCGCGGCCGACTGCTATCTGTATGGGGTTGGTGCCCTGCGCGTCGTCGCAGATGTACCAAATAATTCTTGACATGTCAGCCCTTTCGCCGAGGTCGAGCTCGTAATCAACCTGTGCGGTTCCGTCGTCATTCTGTTTGATGACGGGCTGCGAGGTAAACTCGGGAGCGGGAAGGATTGTCGGCCTTACCGTGAGGGCGACAACGCCTTCAAGGCCGCTTGCATCCTTGGCGGTGACTATTACGAGGGCCGCCTCCTCGTCCTGATTGATGCCTTCTACGAGGCAGGTCTTGCCGTCTGCGGAGGGAGTGAGCTTTACATGCTGTTCGTCGGCCTGTGAAATGCTCCACTCCACGTCGCCTGCGGCGGTGTAATCGGTGGACTGCGGTCCGAAGATGTCGTAGCCGAGGGTGACTGTGTCGGCACCCGATTCGATGGTGGCCTCAGTGACATATGTTGTTCCCCATGCGCTCTCGTTCTTGCTTGTGTAGGCTGTGAGCGAAGTGGGAACGTCGGTCGCGCCGAGGGAGGTGATTATTTCCTTCTGTCCGAGGGGATCCCAATCGTCGCTGCCGCGGAGAAGGTTGTATACGTTGTAGATTATGTTGCCGCTGCCGTCGACGACCTTATATGCCTTGAGGGCGTCCGTGCCTGTGATGTCGACGCCTGCGTCGGGGCTTCTGCCGCCGTCGTCAAAGGTTATCTGTTCGCCGTTGTGGGTGACGTTGGAGTAATAGCTGCGATATGTATCGCTCAAAATATCAGACCAACCGATGGTCACGGGCACGTCGTAGTCGCTTATGAACTGACTGTCGATGACTACATAGGGGCTCTGCGCCTTGGAGAGGTACTGCTGAACGCTGTCGGAGACGTTGTAGTGAACTATCTCCATTGTGCAGTTCAAAAGCTTAGAACCGCCGGTGGAATACCAAGGCTTGCCGCTGTAGAATTCGAAGTCGCAGCCGAGGTAGACCGACTGTGAAGAGCCGTTGAGCGAGTCGTCGGTGCTCTCCATGTGGCAATTTACATAGAGGGCGCGCCCGCTGTTGTTGAAGGGCATCATGTTGAGGCGGCTGATGAAGTTGCAGTTTTCAGCATACAACTTGTCGCCGTTGTATGAAGCTATCTGACCCTGCGTTACGTTGTCCGTCCTCTTGGGAACGTTGAGCGAGGGGTCGAGGGGATATACGAGGTCTACGTTGCAGTAGTCGCCGAAGGTTACGTTTCTCAAAGTGAGGCCGTCGCCCGTCACGCTGAACATCGTCCAGTTGCCGCCGTCGTAGCCCTCGTTATGGCCGTAGTTGCCGGCAATTACTACGTTGTAAGGGTCGTCGGTGAGGCCTGTGATGTGCAGGTAATCGCAGTCGATATACATGCCGTAGGCTTCGGTTGTGGAGGTCGAGTTGGGATTATGTATCCAATAAACATAGGGAGCGATGTAGACTTCCATGGGGTCGGTCTCAGTGCCGTCCACAAGGTTTGCCATGGCCTGCTTGAAGGAATTGTATACATAGTCGTAGCCCTCTATCTGCTCGTCGGACAGTCTGCCGTCGATATAGATGGCCTTTTCGCCGAGGTCGATGGTCTTCTCCTCCCCTTCAAAGCCGTAAGTTACCTGAAGGCCGTCCTTGGACAGCGTTACGGGGTACTGAAGCTCTGCGGGATCTGCGCCCTTGGGCGTGAACGCGGCATACAGGCTGATATTTGCATTTACAGCGCCTGAGAAGTTATATTTTATTGTAGCCGCGCTGTCGGTATACCATGCGTCGAAGTCGTAGCCCGACTTTTCGGGAGACCAATCGAACGCCTGTTCGCCCTCCTTGACCGTCTGCGTGCGCAGCACATCGCTGCCGTCGTAGAAGGTGACGGTGTAGTAATTTGCCTGCTCGTCGCCTTCGGTGAACTTTGCGTACAGATTCATGTCTGAAGTGACCGCCGTGTTGAAATTGTATGCCTGAGTGCGGGCGCTGTCCGAATACCATGCATCGAACTCGTAGCCCGACTTTTCAGGCGTCCAGTCGAAAGCTTTGTCGCCCGACTTTACTGTAAGGGTCTGAAGCGACTCATCATTCTCACCGTAGTAAGTGACGGAATAATAGTTTTCCTGTCCGTCGCCGCCGGAATCGTCCTGAGGCGTGCAGGCAGCAAGAATGGACATGCTGAAAATAACGGCAAGCAGTACGCTCAGCCATTTCAGCTTTCTCTTTGTGTTTCTCATCCTCTTATTTGCTCCTAAGGTAAATTGATCGGGGAAAGCTTACCCGTTCCTATTGCCGGATGAACAGGCCCTTGCCTACCCAACCTAAGATAAATTATAATCCAAAAAAGTGTTCTGTCAATACTTTTTATAAAAAATTTCATTTTTTGTTAGTTATTACCACTATTCTTGTTAATTTTATCATGGTCAATAGTCAAACAAATTAAAAACGGCACAGCCGCCCGCATTAAAAATGCGGGCGGCTGCGCCTTTGGAGCAAGAGATATTCCGCTGCGATTGCAGGTAACGCATAAACGAATGAAATTGAGATGGGCGGCATTCGTTTACGGTCGGCAAATATTACAGATAAAATGCAATGCTATGGTCATTCCCCGACGGGAAAAATTTTGTTGCGCAAAACGCAAACCCGATGCCCTGCAACGCTCAAGCGGAAAAACCGTCGGAAAGATATTAATTTGCTTAATACCGGGGACCAATTAATATTCTAAATTTGCCCAAATGAATTTGCAAGGGAATGACATTTACATTTTGTAAATTTTGTTTTACATAATGTAAAGTTATAAACAAAAATAACTTTTGCATGCGGGCGCTGAACGACCCCTCGGCGCAAGCTTATCAGAGCGCGCCGACGATTTTGTGGGGGACGTACAGCTCGTCGATATACGCCACGTCCTCGGCCGAAAGTTCGACGTTGAAGGCGGCGGCCGCGTCGTCGAGATACTTTGTCTTGGTGGCGCCGATTATGGGCGAGGTCACGCCCTTTGCAAAGTGCCATGCGAGGGTTATTGCCGTCATGGAAGTTGAATACTTTTGGGCGAGTTCGTAAATTCTTGCGGAAATTGCCTTGTCCTGCTCCTCCGTGGAGTCGTACTTGCCGCGCGCGGTCGTATCCGTCTTGCTGCGCATGGTGTCCGCCTCCCATCCGGGGCGGGCGCACCTGCCCGAGGCCAAGGGGCTGTAGGGCGTAAGCGCCACGTTCATCTGATTGCAGATGGGGATGAGCTCCCTTTCGTCCTCGCGATAGAGAGGGTTGTAGTGGTTCTGCATGGAGACGAAGGGCGTAAAATTGTTGTCGCGGGCGCACAGCTGCATGTTGTAGAACTGATAGCCGTACATTGCCGAGGCGCCCAAAGCGCGCACCTTGCCCGCCTTGACCAAGCCGTTGAGCGCCTCCATGGTCTCCTCTATGGGGGTGCCGTAGTCGAAGCGGTGGATTATATATAAATCGAGGTAATCGGTGCCGAGGCGCTTGAGCGTGCCCTCGATTTCGCGCTCGATGGCCGCCTTTGAGAGGTGCCCCTCGTTGAAGTATACCTTAGAGGCGAGCACGACTTTGTCGCGCGCGACGTTGTTTTTGATTGCGCGGCCTAAATACTCCTCGCTCGTGCCCGCGGAGTAACCGTTGGCGGTGTCGAAGAAGTTGATGCCGAGATCGAGTGCGTGCTTGATTATCTTTTCGCTCTCTTCGGGGTTCAAAGTCCATGCGTGCATCTTGCTTGCGGGGTCGCCGAAGCTCATGCAGCCGAGACACAGGCGCGAAACCTGTATGCCGCTGTTGCCGAGTGTTGCATATTTCATTTAAAAAATCCTCCTTATGTCTGACTGTATTATACCACTTTCCTCCCCCCCTTTCAATAGGTAATTTTTATTGAAAGGCCGCCGAAAAACTTATAATTTCTGAGCGCCGCATATGGCCGACGGGCAAACCGGCGGACAGACTGAGGC
Organism: uncultured Clostridia bacterium; assembly: GCA_944354265.1. Lineage (GTDB taxonomy): Bacteria > Bacillota > Clostridia > Christensenellales > Borkfalkiaceae > Coproplasma. The sequence continues at coordinate 13,426 of CALVPX010000007.1, forward strand.
CTCCGCCGCAATAAACTGCGGCGGAGGCCATTTGCCTTAAGGCATGACCGCAGATGGTCATTCCCCGGCGAACTGCGAATTGTAGAGGGTTGCATAGAAGCCGTTTTGGGCGAGTAGCTGTTCATGGTTGCCCTGCTCGACTATGTTGCCGTCGCGCATGACGAGTATGAGGTCGGCATTCTTTATGGTGGACAGCCTGTGGGCTATTACAAAGCTCGTTCGGCCGCGGGTGAGGTTATCCATGGCCTCCTGTATCTGCTCCTCCGTACGGGTATCGACGTTGGAAGTCGCTTCGTCGAGGATGAGCATGGGCGCGTTCTCCACCATTGCCCTTGCGATGGTGATGAGCTGTTTTTGTCCGCCCGAAATTTCGTCGCCGTCCTCCACATAGTGCTCGAGGCCGCCCGGCTGCGTGGCGATGTAGTGGTCTATGCCGGCAGCCCTGCATGCGGCGCGCACCTGCTCGTCGGTGGCCTGCTTTGAGTAGACTATGTTTTCGCGCAGGGTGCCTTGGAACATCCATGTGTCCTGAAGCACCATGCCGAACAGGTCGTGCACTTCCTCGCGGGGCATATCCTTTATGGAGACGCCGTCTATCAGAATGTCGCCGCCGCTGACCTCGTAGAAGCGCATGAGGAGGTTGACCATGGTGGTCTTGCCCGCGCCCGTGGGGCCGACGATGGCCACCTTCCATCCGGGCTCAACCTTTGCGGAGAAGTCGGGAATTATGACCCTGTCGTCGTTATAGCCGAAGCGCACATGCCTGAACTCCACTTCGCCGCGCACGCCTTGGGTCAGCTTGCGCGTCTTGCCGCTCTCGTCGGACAGCTCCTCCTCGTTGAGGAAGGCGAACACCCTGCCGCTTGCGGCAGCGGCGCTCTGCAGAACGTTGGCCGCCTGCGCTATCTGCGAAAGGGGGCTTTGGAAGAGGTTGACGTAGACGAGGAAGGCGGAGAGCGTGCCGAACGTTACGCCGCTTGCGGAGTCGCTTATCATTATGCCCGCCACCACGCAGACGGCGGCGTAGGCAAAGTAGGAGATGAAGTTCATTGCAGGCTGCATTATGCCCGAAAGCGCCTGCGAAAGGAAGGTGCTCTTTTTGAGCTGCCTGTTCGTCCTTTCGAAGTCGGCGCCCGTGCGGCCTTCGGCATTGAAGGCCTTTATTACGAGCTGACCCGAATAATTTTCCTCGACCTTGCCGTTGAGGGCGGCGAGTTCGTCCTGCTGCTTTCTGAACTGCGGTTGAGAGAACTTCATTATTACGAGCAACAGCACCGCCATGAGGGGCACTATTATGAGCACGGACAGCGCAAGCTGCCAACACGTTACGAACATGGCGATGAGCACGCCGATGAGCATACATACCGACTGCACCACCATGGAAACGGCCTGTTGCATGGAGTTGCCTATCGTGTCCACATCGTTGGTCACCCTTGAGAGCGTATCGCCGTAAGAGTGGGAATCGAAGTACTTCAGGGGCACCTTGTTTATCTTTTTGGAGATATCCGAGCGCAGTGCGCGGCACATCTTCTGCGAGACGGTGGTCATTATATAGCTTGAAACATATGTGCACAGCGCGTTGCAGACGTAGAACACGATTAAAATTATCGCAAAGCGGGCTAGCTCGTTCATGTCTATGTTGACGCCTGTCATGGTAATTCCGCCCGTTATGACGTTCACGAGGTCGGAGAGCACCTGCGGCGCGTAGATGGATATTACAGTGCCCGCAACAGTAAACACAAGCGAAACTATTATGGGTGCGGCATATCTGCGCATGAACGACAGCAGCTGTTTTATGTTCTTTGTAAATTCGCCCTTTTTCATTTGGGCGCCGTTATATCTTGCAGGTCTAGGACTCATAAGCCAAGTTCCTCCTTTGACAGCTGCGAAAGAGCTATCTCTCTGTAGACGTCGCACGTCTTTAAAAGCTGCTCGTGCGTGCCTTCGCCGACCGCCTTACCCTTGTCGAGCACGATTATCTTGTCGGCGTCCATTATGGTGCCTATGCGCTGCGCGACGATGAGGTTTGTGGTGCCGCCGAGGTGCTCCTTTAAATTTTCGCGCACCTGTTTATCCGTCTTGTAGTCGAGCGCGGAGAATGAGTCGTCGAATATGATAATTTCGGGCCTGTTGGCGACGGCGCGGGCGATGGAGATCCTCTGCTTCTGTCCGCCCGAGACGTTCTTGCCGCCCTGAGAAATGGGGCTGTCGTAACCGCCCATTTCGCCGATGAAGCCGTCGGCCTCGGCAACTTTTGCCGCCTCGACTATGTCCTCGCGGCTTGCCTTGCCGCCGAAGCCTATGTTTTCGGCAACCGTGCCCGAAAACAGCACGCCCTTCTGCGGAACGTAGCCTATTTTATCGCGCAGGGTGCTCTGCTTGAGGTCCTTGACGTTGACGCCGTCGACGAGCACTTCGCCCTCCGTGGCGTCGTAGAAACGGGGCACGAGGTTTATGAGCGTAGACTTGCCGCTGCCCGTGCTGCCGATGAAGGCGATGGTCTGCCCCTTTTCCGCCCTGAAGGAGATGTGTTCAAAGACGGCGGCCTCCGCGTCGGGATAGCGGAAACTTACGTCCCTGAATTCAACCGTGCCCGTCTCGGTAGTGGGCTTTTCGGTTTGAGGGTCGGCGACCGACAGGGGCGTGGAGAGCACCTCGTTTATTCTGTTGGCGGCGACCTGCGCACGGGGCAGCAGGATGAACATCATCAACAGCATGAGGAAGGCCATGACCACCTGCGACGCAAGCGTCATGAAGGACACTATGGTCTGATAATCTATTTGGCCTTCGTTCATCAGCGAGGCGCCTATCCAATAGATGGCGAGCGTCAGCCCGTTCATGACGAGCATCATGGCGGGGCTCATGAGCGCCATTACCCTGCCCGTGAAGAGCTGCGTCTTTGTGAAGTCGTCGTTGACCTTATCGAACTTGCCCTGCTGATACCCCTCGGCGTTGTAGGCGCGGACGACGCGTATACCCGTAAGATTTTCACGCGTGACGCCGTTGAGGCGGTCGGTAAGCTTCTGCATGAGCTTGAACTTGGGCATGACGGCGAGCATTATTGCCGCAATGAAGATTACGAGCACCACCACGGCCACTACAGTGGCGGCGGTCAGCTGCCAACTTGACGCATTGATTTTGCATATCGCCCATATGGCCATTATGGGCGCGTAGATGAGCATGCGCAGCACGAGTATGTTGGCCATGTGTATCTGCTGAATGTCGTTGGTGGTGCGCGTTATGAGCGAGGCCGTGGAAAATTTGTTGACCTCGGCAATGGAAAAGCTTTCCACCTTGGAGTACACCTTGCTCCTGAGCGTGGCCGAAAGACGGCTTGCCACAAACGAAGCAGCAAGCCCCGAGGCCACCTGACAGAGCGAACTGCACACGGCGAACGCGAGCATGATGCCGCCTTCGCGCCATATGTCCGCAGTGGTGCCCACGCCCAAGGCGACGGCCTGAATGGCGCCGATAATTGCCGATATTTGGTCTATGAGCTCCATGGTAAAGTACACCTGAGCCACGGTTATTCCCACAATGACCGCTATCAGCACCCAATCGAGCGCCTTTAAATTTTTATAAAGTTTAATCATCGGATATCTCCCGCAAATTTATTTGACTGTTTTTTTCGAGCGAGTTTACAAGTTTTTCGCCCAATGTGAGGAACTGTTCCTGCTCCTCCCCGTCGAACGCGCCAAGGGCGTGGGCTATAGTGCCGACAAGTTTGCACCTGCTTGCCGCCAAAGCCTCGCGCCCCTTTGGCGTTATTACCACGCTGACAGTTCTGCCCCGCTTTTGCCTGATAAGCAGCCCCTCCTCCTCGAAGGGCTTTATGAGGCGGCTGACGTTGGGCAGGGCAATGCCGCTTATCTTGGCTATGCCCGTCACAGTGACGGGTCTGCCGAAGCGCTTTTCGTAATCGCTGAGGCCGCCGAGGACCATGAGCTTTTTGTCGCCGTCGCTCATGCGCGATTTATACCTGCGAATGCAGTCGTTAAAGCGGAAAAACAGCGAAGCGGCGCGTTCGGCACTGTGCATTTTATCCATTTGTCCTCCCTTATTTTATATAGTTCAAGCATTTTTAATACTTATCAACTGATAACTATATAAACTGCCGCAAGGCGCCTTAAACGGCGGCACGATATATTCACAAACTTTTCATTGTCGAACAAAAAAATCCGCGCATATGTGCGCGGATTTTTTACCTATAAATAATATCACTGCTCTTGCCGCAGGATAAAATATTTTCTATGCCCTGTTTAAAAGTTGTATCCGGGCGCCAACCGATTGCGTTTATCAGACCTGATATGTCGGGGTCGAGGGTGACGGTGGGCTGATCTGTTGGCGTGGCAAACTGACAGACCGCCCCTCTGCCGCAAATTTCCTTGAGCTCCATAATGAAATCCTTCAAAGGGCGGGTATCCTCCGAGGCGACGTTGTATACGCCCTCAGGCACATCCTTTTGCCCCAAAAGGTAGAAGATTTTGCCCGCGTCCTTTTCATAGAGGTAGTTCCACATCTGCGTTGCGGCGGAGAACTGCGCGGGCTGACCCGCGCTGAATTGGCGGAGGGCGTATTTAATCATGGTGTTTTCGCCGTCGTGTTCGCCGTAGACGCTGAAAATCCTCGTCCACACGCACTTAATGCCCAAATTTTGGCACAGTTTTGCGCCGAGTTTTCCCGCGGCGTACTTGGCTATGCCGTAGGATGTGACGGGCTGAACGCGCGTTTCGGGATAAATTCTCCCCGCATGTATGCCGTATTCGGCCTGTGAGCCCGCGCCGACGAATATTTTACAGCCGCACCTGTGGGCAAGCTCTATCCCGTCCAACGTATACTCCACGTTGTTCAAATGGGTGCGCGGGTCGTCGCGGTTGTCCTTGGAGGTGCCCGCCCACGCAAAGTGGTAGAACACGTCCGCGCTGTCGTCTATATTGAGCTCCTTTAAATTGTCAAGGTCGCACTGCACGACCTTAACAAGTTTATTCGAAGGTATGCGCCCGCTCTTTTCCGAGCTCTTGCGCGCTATGGCTATAACCTCCACACCGTTAGCGATACACTCATTAATGAGCGCCGCTCCCAACATGCTAGTTGCGCCCGTTATAATAACTCTCTTCATCACTTTTCCTCTATGGGGTCAATGAACATATTGCCCAAAAACTCGTCGCGGGGCAGGAAGGGCGCCAAATCTTCCAACGGCGGCGAAACAAGAGTGCCGTCTGCAAGGCGCTTTGTGCTGCTCTTTGGCTCCCACACCTGAGATGTGTCGGTGAAAATTTCGCAAATGGCATACCCTTCGATTGACAGCACCTTATCGACGACCTCCCTCATCTCATTATTGCTGTGCGCGCAGAAATAGGGATAACCGAAGGCCGCGGCAATCTTTGAATAGTCGGGAAAGGACAGATCGCCCGATTCCTCGCCTATGCCCACCTTTTTGCGGCCTGAAAACAGATTATTTTGGGTTATCCTTATGCTGTGATAGCCCTGATTGTTTATGAGGAAGATTTTAACGGGCAGTTTGTTGCTGACTATGGTCTGCAGCTCCTGCAGGTTCATCATGATTGACCCGTCGCCTTCGAGGCAGATTGTAGAGCGGCGGCCGCCCGCATAGCACAGCCCTATGGCCGCGGGCAGGCCGTAGCCCATGCTTGCCACGGCGCTGTTGATTATAAAGCGCGTGCCCCTCTTGATTACATATGCCTGATGCCCCGCCACGCAGCAGGCGCCGTTGGAGACGGCGGTCAGACTGTCTTCGGGGAGCTTTGAGCTGAGATAATCTATAAACGCATATACGTTGGCATACCCCTCCGCTCCCTGTCTATGCCTCGGCAGGCAGACGGGGTATTTTGCCTTCCAATTGAGGCAGGCATCCGTCCACACTCTGTTTACAAAAAGGGGCGTTTGGCTGTCACCCAATCTTTTGTCGAGCGCAGACAAGAAGTCTTTAGCGTCCGCCCAAACGGGCAGGTCGACATGGATGGTGTGCTTTTTCATTTCGGCGCGGTCGATATCGACCATGATGACCTTTGCGGCTCGCGCCCATGTGGAGAAGCTGTAGCCCGTCTGTCGGATGGATATGCGCGTGCCAATGGCAAGGACGAGGTCGCTGTTCTGCACGGCGAAATTGCCCGCCCGATCGCCCATATTGCCGCCCCTGCCGACATACAGGGGGTCGTCCGTCGACAGTAAATCTATGCTGTTCCAATAGGTGACGACGGGCACGCCGAGCTTGCGGATGACCTTGCAGAATTCATTATACCCGTCCGAAAGCCTTATGCCGCCGCCCGCATATATTACGGGGCGCTGCGCGGCCTTAATCAGCCCTATTACCTCATCAATGGTATGTTCATCCACTTTGGGCGGCAGTTCCCTATCGTCCTCCGCGGGGTCGTAGCCCTTCAGGTCGTCTGTTTCTATATATCCGCCCTGAAAGTTGACGGGGATATCCACCCACACGGGGCCGGGGCGGCCGGTTGTTGCGAGGTGCCACGCCCTTTCGAGTATATAGCGGATATCCTTGGGGTTCTCCACCATGACGGCGTATTTTGTCATGGGGGTGACGCTCTTTACAATGTCGTACTCCTGATCGCCGACGGCGCGCAGGGGGAGTCCTTCGGTAAAGCGGCTTGCGTATCTCGCCGTCGTGTCGTAGCGCACCTGACCGCTGACTATGAACATGGGGATTGAGTCGAGCCAACCGCCGAGCACGCCCGTTATGGCGTTGGTGCCGCCGGGACCGGTGGTAACGCACACGGCGGCTATTTTATTCTCTAAACGGGCATAGGCCTCCGCCGCCATGGCGCAGGCCTGCTCGTGATGGTTATATACAACTTTGAGCTCTTCCCTATGCCCCAAGGCGTCGTTGAGGTGCATTGCGCCACCACCCACCACGCTGAAACAGTGGGTCACGCCCTTGGATATGAGAAAATCAGCGACATAGTCGGCAAGTCTGCGCTTCATAAACACCCCTTACGCATTGCAGGCCTCGATGATTACCTTGGCCATATAGTCGATCATATCGTCGGTCATGCCGGGATATACGCCCACCCAAAAGGTGTTGTTCATTATGAAATCGGTAGCCGTCAGGTCGCCCGCCACCCTGTAGGCGTCCGTGCCGCGTATGGGGTCGAAACAGGGGTGCTTTATGAGGTTGCCGCTGAACAGAAGGCGGGTCTGTACGTTGTGGGCTTCGACATACTTTGTAATCTCGTTCCTGTCGAGCCCTCTTTCGGGGCGGACGGAGATGAGAAAGCCGAACCACGAGGGGTTGCTGCCCTCGGAGGGCTGAGGTAAAATTACTTTATCCTCTATGCACTCAAGAGCTTTATGCAATCTTGCCCAATTGTGGCGGCGGCGCTCGATGAACGAGGGGAATTTTTTGAGCTGTTCGCACCCTATTGCCGCCTGCATATCCGTGACTTTTAAGTTATAGCCGAAGTGGCTGTACACATATTTGTGGTCGTACCCTGCGGGCAGTTCGCCGTACCGACCGTCGAAGCGGTGGCCGCAGAAATTGTCGCGCCCCGAAGGGCAGATGCAGTCCCTGCCCCAATCCCTGTAGGAGAGAATTAATCTGTTGAGTTTGGGGTCGTTGGTGTACACGCAGCCGCCCTCGCCCATGGTCATGTGGTGGGGAGGATAGAAGCTTGAGGTGCCGATATCGCCCCAAGTGCCCGTATACTTTGTAACGCCGTCTATGGTATACTCCGAGCCCAAGGCGTCGCAGTTGTCCTCAACGAGCCAAAGGTTGTGTTTATCGCAGAATTCCTTTACTGCCTTTAAATCGAAGGGATTGCCGAGGGTGTGCGCCACCATTACGGCCTTGGTCTTTTCGGAGAGGGCGCCTTCGAGCTTTGTAACATCTATGTTGTACTGAGGAACTGACACGTCGACAAAGACGGGCACGGCGCCGTACTGCAGTATGGGCGTGACCGTAGTGGGGAAGCCGCAGGCGACGGTTATGACCTCGTCGCCCCGCTTGATGCGGCGCTCGCCGAGTTCGGGGGCGGTTAAAGCCGAAAAGGCGATTAAATTTGCCGACGAGCCGCTGTTGACGAGGTGGGCAAACTTTACGCCTATCCACTCGGCAAACTGCCTTTCAAATTGCTCGGCAAAGCGCCCCGTCGTCAGCCAAAAGTCAAGGGTGGCGTCGGTAAGCGCCATCATCTCCCTTTCGTCGTACACCCTTGCGGCGTAGGTTATTCTGTCGCCCTCTTTGAAGGGCTCTTTTTTTTGCTTAAAGGCGCGGTAGTATTCGGCGACTAACGCCTTTATCTGCTCCCTCGCCTGCTGTTCGGTTTTATCTTCAAACATTATTGTTGTCTCCTTTATTGTCTTTGCCCGACCGGTCTGAATGCTCTCCCTCCTGCGCGGCGCCTTCTGCCTGCGCCCCTCTGCCCTTGAGTTTATTTTTAACTGAACCCAAAACATTTTTTGCGAGGAATATAAAAAACTTATCCCTGAGAAGCAGCAGCGTTACAAAATAGGCCGCAGCGCCGACCGCCGTTATGAGGATAAACGTCCATATGGAGTAGCCAAGATACATCTGCAAAAAGTATATGGGCACGAACATTACGCCCGCGGAGAGGATATACTTCCAACTTGACAAGAGCACCTTTTTGAGCGAGAGGAATTTATGCCGCCACGCAAAGAATGCCAAGACGGCCGTGACCATAACTTCGCACACGGCCGTGGCTATGGCCGCGCCCGTGGCGCCGAGTACGGGGATCAAGAAATAATTCAATAAAATATTTACGCCCGCCGCGCACAGGGTGGCGATAGTGGGATACTTTTCCTTGCCTATGGCGATGAACAGCTGATCGCCGAACACCACGCCGAAGCCGCTTGCAATAAACCGCACGGACATGACCTGCATCAACAGGGGGACTTCCTCGTAGCCGTCGCCCAAGAACCAACTGCTCAAGTTTTGGGAGAGCACGGCAAAGCCGACGATGAGCGGCACGCCTATCATCCACACATAGTTGCAGGCAAAGTACAGGTGTCTTTCAAGGCTGTCTTTATCGCCAGTCTGATAGTCGTGCGCATTGCGGGAAATCATTACAGATGAAATTACTGTAACGAGCAACAGCGCCACGCTGTTTAATTTATATGCCTGCTCGTAGCAGCCGTTTTCGTAGTCGGGGTTAGCGGCCAAAAGGCCTATCATTGTCTTGTCGAAAACCGAATATATCGTCACCGCGAGCGTGGGCAAAAATATTAAAAAGGCGGGCTTTATGTGCCTGAGAAGCTGCAGTTCGCGCGGCTTTATAAAGGAAATGCGCTTAATTATTGCCGGCCACATGATTATGTTCGCCGCAATGGTGGAGACGGATATGAGCAGCGCGTACACCCACAGGTCGCCCTCGTCCTTTACGAACACAAATATGCAGACGAGCGCCGCAACCTTCATTAAGATTGTCCTTATGGCGATGGCGCGGAAGTCCTCGTCGCCGCGGAAGAGAAACTGTATGTCGAAGGGGACGGCTATTACCTGAATGGATAAAATTAAAATGAGGTAATTATAGTTTTCACCGAACCCCACGGTGAATGTAATGGCATACAGCACGGCGAGCGCCGCAATGGTGGTGACGCTCTTTACTACAAACAGCTCCCAAAATACGCGGCTCTTGTTGTACTTGTCGTCCTGATAGCGTGCGATCTGCCTTTGGCCGTACACGTCGAAGCCCATATTTGCAAAGAGAATGAAATATGTAATTATCGACGAGGCATAGCTGTACTGCCCGTTGCCCACCTCGTGCAGCACCCTTGCGAGGTAGGGCGTGGTGATGAGCGGGATGATGAGAGTGAGTATCTGCCCTATGAAGTTGTATATAAAATTCGACTTCAGCCCGCGCTTTTTTACGGGAGAATTCTTTACTTCAGGCTGAGAAAGCTGCATATCTCCTTGTCCATTTCCTGAGGGATATTACGGGGACAATCTAAATAAACCCTCGTCCACTCGACCGTCTTTTGAATTGTTTCGGCTATGTGCCAACGCGGCGTCCAACCGAACACACGCTTGATTTTATTGTTGTCGAGCTTTAAGAACGCCGCCTCGTGCGGGCCGCCGTCGTGCCTGTTTATCCACTCAGCACCGCCTCCCCACGCCTTGCAGAACATTGTTACCAACTCGCCCGTATTTACGCAGTCGCAGTCGTCGGGTCCGACGTTGTACCACCCCTCATACTCCCTGTCGTTATACTGCCTTTGGGCGATTTCCAAATAGACAAACAGCGGCTCCAAGACATGCTGAAAGGGGCGTGTGGAATAGGGATTACGGACGACTATCTTTTCGCCCCTCTCCACCGCACGCACGCAGTCGGGGATAATTCTGTCCTCGGCAAAGTCGCCGCCGCCTATTACGTTGCCTGCGCGGGCAGTGGATATTGCGCACCTGCCGTCCTGAAAGAATGACTTTTTATAGCTGTGCGTCACAAGCTCGCTGCACGACTTTGAATTGCTGTAGGGGTCGTAGCCGTCCAACGGCTCGTCCTCCTTAAAGGGGTGGTCGGGGATGTCGTCGTTTAAATACACCTTGTCCGTAGTCACATTCAAAAAGCTCTTTACGCTGTCGCACAAACGCACACATTCAAGAATGTTGACCGTGCCCATTACATTTGTTTCGTAGGTATAGCGCGGCTGACGGTAGGAAGCCCGCACTATGGGCTGCGCCGCGAGGTGAAGGACAATTTCAGGCTTGAACTCATCGAACACGCCTTTGAGCTTTTCATAGTCGCGTATGTCGCCTATGACGGAGGTCATGCCCCCCTCTATTCCCGAAAGGTTGAAAAGGTTGGGATTTGTGGGCGGTTCAAGCGCATATCCGCAGACGGTTGCGCCCGCGCTTATGAGAATCTTGCACAGCCACGAGCCCTTGAAGCCCGTGTGACCCGTGACGAGCACTCTTTTATCTTTGTAAAAGGATAAATTTACCATATTATTTATTCCAAACCATCCACGGGGCGTTGTGCGTGGCGATGAGTTTTTCAAGCATATCCATTTCGCGCTTGGTGTCCATGCACTGCCAAAAGCCCTTGTGGCTGTAGCTCATAAGCTGACCCTCTGCGGCAAGTTTTTTAAGGGGCGCCTTTTCAAACACGGTGTCGTCCCCCTCTATATAGTCGAAAATTTGGGGTTCGAGCACCATATATCCCGCGTTTATGGGCACGCCGTCGAGGGCGCTCTTTTCGCGGAAGGAGTGCACGGCGTTGTCGCCGCCGATATCCAAAACGCCCTTCTGCTGCTGAAGTATGACCGACGTGAGCGTGGCGATTTTGCCGTGGCTCTCATGAAATTTTACGAGCTCTTTAATGTTTACGTCGCACACGCCGTCGCCGTAGGTCATCATGAAGGTCTCGTCGCCTATATACTTTTGCACGCGCTTGATTCTGCCGCCTGTCATGGTGTTGAGGCCGGTGTCCACCACCGTCACCTTCCACGGCTCGCAATAGCGGTCGTGAATAATCATGTCGTTGCTGCCGTGAGTGAAGTCGAATGTCACGTCGCTGTTGTGCAGAAAGTAGTCGGCAAACCACTCCTTGATTACATGCTGCTTATAGCCCGCGCAGATAATGAACTCGTTGAAGCCGTAGTGGGAATACTCCTTCATTATGTGCCACAAAATGGGCTTGCCGCCTATCTCTATCATGGGCTTGGGTTTAAATTGTGATTCTTCCGAAATGCGGGTGCCCAAGCCGCCCGCCAATAATACTACTTTCATTGCTCTTCACCGTTGTTGAAAATTGCCCTCTTTGCCCTTCTTATAAGTTTGAGCAGAGCTTTGGGGATTATAAGGGCCACGAACAGCTGCAGGCGGTTGCACGCCCTCATTTTGTTGAAATAGAACTTGTACTCCCTGTACAGGGAATAATCGAAGTTGTCGTGCGTCTTCCACCGCAGTAGGTTGGAAAAGGTCAAAAATCCCGTATGCCTGTTGGCGGTGGAAACTATAAACTGCTTGTCCCCTTCGCCGAGAACGCCGTCGCTTATGAGGTAAACGCTCTCGTAAAAGCTCTTCGTCCACGTCCTCATGGCCTGATGATTTAAAAACCAACCTGCGGCCTTCTTGTAGATGTTGGGGTTCATGCTGACGATGCCCGCCGTGTAGAGGGGGCCGTGCGCATACTCGGCGAGCGTAGAGGGATAAATGAAGCCCTTTCCGTTATATTTTTGCACCATTTCGTCCACATCTATGCGCCCGATGAGCTCCCTTCTGACGACCGAGCCGCCGTAGAGCGCCAAATACCAATAATTTTGCCTGAGGTATTTGCAGATATCATCCTCCCCGCAGTCGGCGCGAACATATTTGTTGTAAAAATGCGCGTATTCGTCTATGGCGAGGTTGTAGACGGTGACAATTTCGTACTGCCTGTCGAGGCCTTCAATGAGGTGCAGCATGTTGTCTATGCGCACCACCCAACCGTCGCCCGCAAGCATGACATAGTCGCCCGTGCTGTTCTTGAGGGCGAGCAGAGTTTTTTTATCTACGCAGACCGAGCTGTCGTACCTGTAATAGCGCAGCTTTGTCCCGTAATATTTGTTCGACTGCACAATCGCTTTCGTGTCGTCGTTTTCGCTGCTGTCGTGCACGGACAGCACAAAATCAAGCGAGGCAAAATAATTTTGGTATTCGCCTAAAATATACTCGATAAGTTCAGGGTGATTGTAGGTCACCAATACAATTTCAAACAATTGCGCACCTCAAAATTATTTATGCGGCGATGCGGCCGCCCTGAAAATGGGCAGAGAATTTTCCATAATTTTACTATTATACCATTTTAGTATACCACAGTATGAGGTCGTTAGCAATTCAAATGACAACAAAAGCGCACTTAACCCCATATAAATTTTGCCCTGAAAAGTTATATTTATTATCCTTTTGGGCTCAAAAAACATACATTAAGTCAAAATTATCCAATATGATATTCATCCGTCCTCTGCCGCCGCTGAAAAATTTTTCCTATGCGTGTATGATGGGAACCGATTTGGTCTTATACTAAAATACAGGATTTGTATTTTGGTTTAAATAAATCAAAAAAAGGAGGTCTTGCATGAAAAATAATAATGAGTCGGGCGGGTTTGCCCTGCTATGCTGCTTTTTGGCCCTCGGTATATCGGCTGTAATCGCATTCATAACTTACTTGCTTCCCCTTATAAACAGCGGCATAGAGGTGAACGGCAATGTTATAGATATCCTCAATTTTATATTTAAAATTTCAGCACTCGTCGGTCTCAGCGCGGGCGCGCTTGCCTATGCTGCAAGAAGAGGATATATTGTAAAAATACTGACTGCGCTCTTTGTGCTCGTCTTTGCCGTGGCAATTATTCTTAACATCATAGGAATAATCTGAATTTTAAAGTAAAGATTCCGCACTAATGCATAACCTTATAGCTCTATCAAAGCAGAACATAAAAAAAGCGGTGCAAGGTGTAATCCTTGCACCGCTTTTTGGTGCGGATAACAGGATTTGCGCCTTTGGCGGCGCGCCCCGGTGAACAGCGGGTGTCCGCTGTTCAGTTTGCGCGACAACTTTATTCCCCCTATCTGCTTCCGCACGCAAACTGCTCGCTCCCGCTCGCACCTCCACCCTCAAATCCTGTTAGTTTACTAATGCATCACCAACACAAAGAGGACGGTTAAAAACCGTCCTCTTTGTGTTGGTGCGGATAACAGGATTTGAACCTGCACGAAATAAATCACAGGATTCTAAGGCAAGTGCACTTAAATTTTGTTAAAATTTAACACAGCAAAAATTATTAAAAACGGGCGGTTTTGAGCCAAAACCTGCTCAAAACCGCCCGAAATTACAACTTTTCAGTCCGCGCCGACTGCGTTTAAAATCAACATCTTCCTTCAACTTCCCAAATGTTAACAAATCAACACACCCGTCCCCCAGAATCCCTGGCGGACAGATTTTAGTCGCGGACTTAACTTATATTTCTTCACTACCATCCACCTCCACATCCTCTAGTGGACAATCTAGATTATTATTCCTCCTTTCTTCAAAACGATTTTGTCCAGCAGAAAGAGGTTTAATCTTATTATATTGCGATTCACCATTATCTTCCTCAACAGGTCTATATAAAGAAGGATTATCCGAAGCATCATAGAAATTTTGATCAATTTTATGATATTTTAAATTTTGACTCCTCAAAGCCTTAAAATCTACTTCGCCAATAACAAAGTAGTTATTTAATCCACCTTTTAGCTTGACAATATCCATAAATACATGACTGTATGGACCGCTTATTCGAGAATCTCCATAAATATTAGCGTTAGATTGTGCAACAAAACAGGATGCGTCTCTGACAAATGAAGACACTATATTAGAAAAATAATAAGTATCTTTATTAAATACTGGCATAAAAAGAATCTCTATCTTATCACAAAGTAAAGCCCTGTCTTTTATACTGGTTGCCTCGTAGCAAGTCATTGTTGAATATTTGTAAACACCATTATCTATAACAATATAATAAGGAATTTTTGCCTCTTGATACCCATAATTTTCTTCGAGACAAAATTCTCTTTCTGACGATGGAAAATAATTTTTCCATTTGAGTAAAGTTAGGTCTAATTCATTATCGCGAATTAAGGTACAATTAACTAATTTATTGTCTAGTATAATATGTGTAAGTCCAGTAATTATTGAAATACCAATCTGACGACTATATTTTGCAATTTCAAGGGCGCAATTTGCGGGTAATGAAAACTCCGGAAACAGAATCATACTTGCCCCTGCATATTTTGCTTGTTTTATAAGCTGCTTAAACTTCTTTAGATTATATGATTTAGGAAATGTCCCGGCTATGTCAGTTTCTTTTAGATCGTCAAGAGAAAAATTCATATTGGCCACTGCTACCTTTACATTTTCACAATCAGTTTCCAAAGTATCCTGTTTGATAATCAAATTAATTTTATCGATATTATTTATTTCACATAATTTGCTTATGCTAAAGCCATTTATTTTTTTGTACAGATCAATAGCATGAGCTATCATATTCTCATCTATATGACTCGATTTTATTGTATAATAGAATGTTATCTCATCAAATGTGGTAACAAGTGGATACAGTTCATCTGTTTCATCTGAATCTATTTTATTAATATGTTCAATAATTCGGTCTTGACTAATATTACACAAAAGATACTTCTCATATCTTTTATCTGAATTTTTTGCAAAATTAAATTCTAAACGCAATGCTTTTTTAAGTTTATTTTCCGCATTTAAAAGTTCACCGCTATCAATATGCTCTATTTTTACTTCTGAAATAGCACCATCAATACGCTCTTTAAAAAAACTTTTATCAAATTCCAATAAATTTTTCCAACAGCTATAAAGGTTAATTAAGTCACTATCAGTCAAGTTACGCACTTGCTCGTATTTTTCATCTTCTCTTGAATCAATGCAATTAATTAGCCTTTTCAAATAATCATGCTTATACATTGAATATTCATCAAAGTCATCTTCGTTAAAGTCCATTTCCTCAATAACATCCATTGACGGGCTGATTATTTTATTGATCTTCGCCTTCAAGCTGCTAAGTGGATACCCTGCCCTACGATAAATAAACTTTATTTTGTTATTATTAAGTATATACATACTATTATTACTAAGCGAAGTTTTTACATAATACTTATTATCTTGAATACCCCGGCGATTAAATATATTTCCAAATTTACTTTCAATTATTTTACTTGTTTCCACATTATCATCTGGGATAACCATAAGCAAATCATCAACATAGCGAGCATAGACGTCGCAGATCTTTTCCATTTGTCTATCAAAATTTTCAAGCAAAAGATTAAAAATACAGGCAGATGAAAACAAGCCTATTGGTAAATGCACATGATTCTTTATTCTTTGAGCATCATTAGGTATAAGGTTGTCCAATATTTTAGAATAATATCGATACAAATTTTTTTCAAATTCATATATCGGGTTATCTCTATTTTCCCTTATGTGGTTATTTAAAAATTCATTTATATCAAAATATACATTATAGTAACTACGAGTAAAATCCATCTTTACTATAATTTTATTTTCATTTTTTGCGGGTCCGTCAAGATATTTATATACTTTATCTTTCCACAATTTATATTGAGAATGAAAATTTGCAAATAATAATTTATTCTCCAAAATATTTCCATCTTGATTCCCATTCTTAATTGCCCATAAGCGTTTATCAAAGTCATTACCGAATGAGCACTCGCTAGATTCAATATTTTCAAAGAGATTTAACGTGAACAAGATATCGACAAGATAGAATTCTAACGGCATATCAATAAATACATTAAAATTATCCACCGCTATTTGCCCATTATCTCCACGAACGCCATCCTTTTTAGGATAAATTAAATATGAAATTCTCTTGCCGCTTAACATATTATGTTTTTTGCTAAAAAGACCACGTAATTGTCCTGTCATTTTCGCAAATGTGTCTGCCTGAAGAGACTTCTCAAAATTAATAATTTTATCTTTTAAGTAAGATGCCGGAGAAGTATAATATATATAATTTTTCAATTTTTGATAAGCCCATTTCAAAGAATTAGCATTAACCTCTATCATAATTTCCTCTTAATGTAAAATGTTCAAATTTTGACCTGCAAAATATAATATTTAACAATTAATAAATTGCATTTATTATAAATTATTTTTAACTTTTCCAATGATTCTCTTACACTTCTCAATATCCAAAGCCGTCTGGCGGGCGACTTCTAACAAATCTTTCTCCGCAGGATTGCCGCTGCCGGCTGCCGTCATCTCATGCTCGGCTTTATCGGGTGTGCAAGTTATATCGTAAAACGGAGACAACTCGTAACCGCCCAGCTTTTCGTCAAAAAGGAAGGCAAAATTTTTGCCGTGGTCGTCCTTATTGCCGTAAAAAACGTTGAAGCACATTCTGCCGAAAGCCTCGTAAGAATCGCGTTCATCGGCACATATTCGCTGGGTAACCTTGATTAAATGGATATAATCGAGGTTGGGAATTCTGTGTGAAGTCTCTAGGAGCGAGGATAGCGAAATCATGTGTACCCTCCCCTCAGGCGTTCTGTCAAATCGCTTTGCGCCGAAATAACCCGAACAACTATCCGAAGGAAACAGTCGGCACTCATTTATATTCAACCCGCATTTTTTAGCGGCAAGATTTGCTTTATACTCCTCCTCGCCAATATCGGGAGGGTCAAGGCGGCAGGGGAATTTTACTATCCATTCATCGCCGTCAATTTTAATGTGCGCCTTGGGGCGGGCACCGCCGCTCGAACCGCCGAGGCTGTAAATTTCGTCGAGTGTTGCGCTATCTGCGTCGTCATTTAAAATGTCGTTTACTTCCCTGCATATCCGGTCAAGTTCGACTGTCTGCGCATAGTCCAGCTCGCTTTGATTGGGTTCAAAAGTAAGCCCGCCCAGCCCCTGACCGCTTATCAGCGTGAGTTTGGTGAGCGGAGACAGGCGGTTGTAATTTATGCCGCGCTTTGCCAGCATACGAACGACGAGAAGTTCGCCCCAACCGTCGGGCAGACAGTCGGCAAAAACACCGTAAAGCCCCTCGAATATGTCCTTTCTATTGATAAAAACCCTGTCTTCAAGCGGCAGCGAAAAGGGGGATATGTTGAAGCCGTTTTTCAGCCATTTTTCGTCATACTGAAAGGCGATGCCCTCGTCGAGCTGAGCGAGATACCCGACGGTTTTGCCGTTGTATTTTACAGTAAGTTTTTTGATATCGGTAATCATAATTTTAAGTCCCTGATGTTTGTGACGGGCGGCTTTTTGAAGAGTTCGTTGAAATCTTCAAGGCAACCGAGCGCGTTGGCGATTTTCACGAGCGAAAGAAGGGATATTTCGCCCGTCTGCTCAAACCTGCGTATCGAACCATAGCTCACGCCCGTGCGCTCGGCAAGCTGCTTTTGGGTGAGCTTTTTTGCCTTCCTCGCCGCCTTTTCGCGCTTTACAAGCTCATATACCGTGCCCGTCAACGACTGCGCCGGCACAAAATCGGATATATCAAATGTATTCTTAATCATAGTACTAATATTTTAGCAATTTATTTTCATTTTATCGATATAATGCTAAAATATTAGCGGTTATAATCTAATATTTTATTAAAAATGTGCGTGCGGCCTGCTTTTGCAGGCCACACGCTTGCGCTATAATAAATTGTACACAAAACCTAAAGGGTCCCGCAGACAAAAACATCAGCGGAGCCCTACCACTGCAAAGATAATCGTCTGCCGCGAAAGGGGGCATCAGGTGTACTTTATCATCTTGAAATATTTTTCCTTATGGTTGTTCTCGCCCCTGTTGTCGTAGGCAGAAACATAGGGTATGAAGCCCATAAGGTTGTAGAGGCTCATCGCCGAGATGTTATTTTCGTAGACGGACAACACAACGTTTACGCCCGTCTGCTTTTCGGCGACCCTTATGATATTGTTCAGCATACATTTACCGTAGCCGCGGTTACGGTAGCTTTCGTCCACGCATATATCCGAGACATAGTAGTTGTCTCCTATGGCGTCGTTGAAGGTATCGCACAGGCTTTCAAAAGCTCGACAGGTTTCCTCGGTTATGGGCACCTTTGCTGCGTTGAAGGCGTTGACCATGACGCTTTCGTCCCATACGGGCAGGGTGCGGTAGAGTGTTGCCGCGGCGATTACACCGTTATCGGTCTTAGCGCTCGCAATGCGTAGCAGGCGCACATATTTTTTATTATAGACCGAGTGACCCTTATCGAAGAGAATTGTCAGCACCTTAACGGCATTTTCCATATTGCCGAACATTCGTTGATATAAGATATCGGAGCAATATATCAGCTCGGCTGCCTTTTTGTAATCCGCCCTGTTTTCGAGCTGTTCAAACGAGGCGCTGACATTGGGCAGATATGCGTTGTAGGGAATGATGTGGGGGTTTATCCACACATACTCCTCCCTGCCTGAACGGTTAGGAATATGCAGACATTTTTTGACGTTGGGCACGCAATAATAGGCTTCGCCCGTGTGCAGAACCTCGTTGGAAATTATCTTTATCTTGAGGGCCTTCTTGCTTGTTTCGCTATCGACGGACAGATAGGCGTACCTGTAGCCGTCCTGCGACATGACGCTCTGCGAGCATATACCGATGACGGGGTATATCGCGCCCTCGATGGGGGCGTCCCTGTTGGGTGAACCATCGCGCATATAGCCGAGATACTCGCAAAAATTTTCCTGCAGTCTGTACAACCAAGAGTTAACCGAACGAACATCGCCGAACGAGGAGACTATGCGCTGTTTGAAGGAAGCAAGGATGTCGGAATTTATCAGTCCGCGCTTGCCCGTCATGTCGTAGAACTGCTCGTTCTTGTTTGTGTTACGCACGTTTAATGAGGCGTTGAGTTTTTCCAGCTCCTCGAAAGAATCCTCTACGAGCGCCTTCAGCTTGCCAAGCGTTCCGCTGTCGAGATCCTTTATGAGGCACATCGCGTTGTAGCGCTCGTAGATATTTCTGCGGGCGGTAGACGTGGTCTGGCGGAAGAAATCGTGGCTTATGTAAGACATCTGCTTATTCCCTGAGTCGGAGAAGAAGAGCATCTCGCTCTCCTCTATATCCCTGATTTTCTGCTTGTCGTAATAGCTGAGCAACCCGTCGTAAAAGATAACTATAAACATGTTGAAGTTTATAATTTTATTGGCGTAGTAGATGACCTTTTCCTTGGGGTTGAGGGATGTATTTTCGTAGACGCCGTTGATATCGTCCAAAATTTCTGTGACTGACGAGAGTGAATCGCTGAAAGACACGCTGACCTCGTTTGCGGTGAGCAGTTTTGTGGCAAAGAAGATGAGCGCCTGAACCTGACAGTTGACGATGTTATTTGTGTTCCTCAAGGTGAGTTTGCTTGTCGGGTCGCGGATTATTTCGTAAGTTTCCTCCAGCTTTCTGACGTTTTCGCCAAACCTGAGCCTGAAGGTGTTCTTTACCGCATTATAGCTTAAATCGGTATTTTTGAAGAGGTAGGTCAGAAGATTATATATGCCGACTTCGAGAAGCAGGAAGATAAAAATTTCGTCCCAATGGATTATTTGGGAATTGCCGAGCTTTTTGAACACCTCGCCATAATCGCCGCGATAGTGGTTATACACCTTTCTTTTGCTGTCGATGCTGATGAGGTCTGATATCGTCATTGCAAGATACTTTATGTACTTGTTGTCGACGAAAAAGAAATCCCTAAAAAAATAGTTATCACTGCCTCCCTGAACGTTAAAAAGGCGGTATTTGAGCATAAAGTCTTCTATCGCAGTGTCACTCTCCACGCAGACCTTATAATTTTTTATGTCAGTGTAGTCTGAAGAATGTTTGTTTATAAAAACAATTTTAAACTCCATTGTGGCGAACAGCGGGGCATATTCGGCCGCGAGGAGCTGGTTCTTTTTGGGGTTATTCGTCGTGAACTTGCGCGGGTCGTCTATCCAGATGCCATACAGGTAGTCGATCTGCCCGTTTATTTCGGTCAGCAGTTCGTCAAGACTGATGGCCTCGCCGTCGACGGTGAGGCTGACCGTTCTGAGCGGTTTGTTGCAGTTTGGCAGGGGAACATATTCGGCGGTAGCGTTACCCAAAAACGGGAAGGCGCGGAAAAACTTTTTTAAGTTGTCGAAGCCAAACTGCGCGTCGTACCTGCTGGAGAGCATGCGCTTTTTGAGGGCGAAGATAAATTTGCTGAGGTCGTTGCCCAGCCCCGCAAAATTGAAGTAGCCATCCATCCCCACCTTTTTTATGAAGCCGTCGGCAGGGGAGAGAGACGAGTCAACCTGCAAGTTCAAAAGCACGTTTTCCACTAGGTTGAAGTCCAAGCGCCGCATGGAATAGCACTCGTCGAACATGTTGTATAGTCGCACCATGGAGTTTGAAAAGGACGATATCTCCAGGCTACGCTCCTCGGCGTTCAGCCGCTCGAACCACGCCTTGTAATTTACAAATTTTTTGTATGTTATGAGCGTGACCAAATAGAGTGTGTTTTTGAAATAGTCAATATACTTGCCTATATTTGAAAGGAAAGAACTGCTGGCTTCGCCCGACTCAAAAATGATATCTCTGAGTACCTTATCGGGAATGAGCCTAATTATTTCATTGCGACGCGCTGTCAATTCCTCTGTCATCTGCTATCACCTTTGCAAGCTTTTTAAATTTCCTCTGCGCTTCGGTTTCATCTTCGGCCAGTTTGTAAATTTCGGATTTCGTGAGCTCATACTCCTTGGCCTTGAGGCGCAAATTCGTCTCCTCGAATTTGAACAGCCTGACCTCGTGAATTCCTCCATCGTCTATTATGTCGGTAGTAACCTTGTTGTGACCCGCCTCCCCTGCAACGATAAGGTCGTCCTTTATTCTGCGCAGAATGTTTTCAATGCTGTATATCGTGCCTTCGGCCGAGGGCACGGCGTTGGGAACGATTATGTAATTCTTGTTGTCGAAGTTCTTCTGGCGGGCAATGAATTCCTTGGTGCCCTCCTTGAACTGCTTGGTTATCCTCATTGCGATGACGATTTTGTCGGAGATGCGCAGAGCCACGCTGGCCGGCAACTGTCCGCCCGCAGGGTTATCCATGACCAGCGCCTTGCAGCCGAATTTTTCGAGCCGGTTGGCGAAACTTTCAAGCTCGACGTTGCGTCCGTCGTAGTTACTGTCGCCGTTGAGCTTTTGGTTTGAATGAGCGGTTATGAAGAGGATATTGCCGTTCTTCTCCTCGCCGAGGCCGAGCATCTTGCCGACGGGTATCATCTTTCCGAGGATTTCCTCCTTGGTCGCAAACGCGTCGGCGGTGATGTCCGTCTGGTTGAGAACCTTCACGATGTCGAGCTTGTCGGTGGTATCTGTCCCCTCGTCGACCAGAAGGTAGGAAAGGCCCTTACTGTCTATGTCGAGATCGAGCACCACAACAGGCTCTTCGGGCGTTGCGCCGAGTTCGTCGGCGAGATAGGACACCGTATTGTAAAGCATCGATGTTCTGCCCGCGCCACCTTTATATGAAAAAAACGAAACTTTAAGCATATTACTCACCTGTAATGTAAAAATTATTTTAAAAAGCCTTTGGGCTTAAAATTTGAACAACTCTGTAAGTCTGGCTATGAGAACGTTTTTCTGTTGTTCGTCGCTGACGCCGCGTATGCTGTCCTTAATCTTGTCCGAAGTAGTGGCGTCAACTAGCGTAGAAAGAAAGAGTATGCTTTGTAGGCGCTTGTCAGTCACAAGCCTTGCCTTCATGGTCTCCTTCTCGGCATTGGTGCAGGTGAGCGCCTTTATTATGTAGTCAACGGCGTAGCCGAACTGCTCCTCGAAACAGCTTTCGAAGTATTGTCTGAAGTTTTTTTCGAAGAGTGACTGCGCCAGCTTTTCGACCTCGGTGTCGAGCGGCGAACGCTTGTTGAGCGCGTCGTTCAGCGCTATGTTGTACTTCTCCTCCCTGTCCTTGAGTTCCTTTTCGTACCTGACGCGCTCTGCAACGAGCTGGTCCGTCTTCTCCTTTACCTTGCCGCGTTGAATATCGGCGTCGAGGAGCTCCTTTTCGTACTTTTCGTAATACAGGTAGAAAGAGTCTATGGCATAGATGTAGTACAGATTATTGTTTACGCTGAAGCCCTCCTTGCGCCAGTACCAGCCATCAGGAGACTTGTTTTCGAGTATCCACACCAAGTTGTCGCGCATTTCCTTCTGGGGATATTTGATGATATAGTTGAATATCAGGTTGTACGTGTTACAGTACAGCGGAACGAGTTCATAGGGTGATATTGCGCTCTTTTTGCGCCAGTTCTGCATTATGTGGCTGACGCTGTCGGGACACCCGTCTTCGCCGAGGGAGAAGTTTTCTATCAGATCTTCCCGATTCTTGTCCTTATAGTCTATATATATCTTCTTTATGTTGGTGAGCGCGAACTGGATATTCTGGTATATGCTCGACTTGCCGACACTGAGATAGTCGTCGTCGATGCCAGCGTTGATGAGAATTGCGAAGGCGAACAGCGAGTTCATTATGTGGTTGTTTTTGCTGTTGCCGATCATGCCGACAGAGATTGGATTGAGGTTTTTATCGATATAGTCGAAGGATATGTTGACGTTATTCTTTCTCATCTTCGCTTCGATATATCTGCCCGCCGAAGCCGTCAGGCGACGGAATGTATCCAGCGTCTCCTTATTCTTGTTATAGAATTTTTTATCGCTGCAGTACTTTGCATACCTCTTTCTGTCTTCATCGCTTAGGTTGTTTTTGTTGCGGTCGCCGAAAAGCTCCGTTCCGTTGTCCATCGAATCATAAAAATCCTCCATCGAGTTATAGATAGAGATGAATGCGTTGGTGCCGTAGTATGTGTAATATAACGACGTGTCATACTCTGAAGACTCGTCATCGGCGGGCTTTTGAAAGGCCCAGCCGCGGTGGGTAACCATAGAGCCGACGTTGGTTCTGCCGATTTTTTTGCCCTCGATTTCGTATACAAACTGATCTTCGTTGACGAGGGCTGCGTCGTTAAGCATCTTTGACGCGTCAATTACGAGCGTCTCCGTAAATTTGAGCAGGCCGGCCGCGGTTTCCACAATTTCGCCACGGATATTGACAGTCGAAGGAAGCTTTGCGCCGCCTCCCGAAAACATGGTTTTCAGAAGATCGTCGCGCAGGTCGACGAACGTAGAGATGACTTTGGAAGCACTCTCCACATACGTTGTGATTTTATAGTCGGCGTTATCCCAATAAGGCGTAGCGTCGAAGACGATACCGCCTTCCTGATATATGCTGGCGAAGACTTTTTCGATGAGGCCGAAGTAGATGTCATTGTACTGGCTGATGTCGACGCCGAGAGACTTGAGTTCGAGGAAAGTGGACAGCGCCATTATGTGTGTGATTAGGCCGAATTTCTGCCTGTAATCCTTATCGTCCAACGGAAAGCTGCCAGCCTTTTTGTCGTAGAACTTTACAAAGTCCTTCAGAATTTTTGCACCGACTTTTTCCGCAGGCTGATAGGCATATATCATTCTGTCACTGCCTGCACCAGGAATCCCCCCTATTTTGTTTTTGGTGATAATGTCGAGTACATCTTCGTAGTTGCTAGTGATTCCCATAAATCATTTCCTCCGGTTTATTTTATCGTCATCGAGCACGAGCACAAGCCTTACGCCCGCCGCAAACTGATTATTTTCATAATTTATGTATCCGTTCAGCGGACGGTTTGCCGAGTTATACAAAAGCAACTCTCCGTCATTGCCCCTTACCCAAAACGCACGGAAGCTCTGCGAGCGGCGGCTATCGGCATAGTCGGTAGGAACGGCCTCGCCAATCAAGTCGCCATAGGTATCTATTAGCGATTTTTTTATGAGGCAAAGACTGACGACCGACTCGTCTCCGTCGAGGCCGAATTTTTCCGCGTCGATATCCTCTATTGCTGAGTAATCGACAAAATCGAGGCAATATTTTGACACGAAGTACAGAAGATTTTTGTCGCGGCGGAACATCTCCCAAACAATCGGCAACTGTTTTTCGCCATCGCCATGCGGATATGTGCCCAGGCTGTATTCGCGCAGCTTTTCGCCATCGCGACGAATATAGTTTGTGCCGCGCATCTCAATCTGCCTGAGGTTGCTGGTGGCTCCGTTGTTGGCACAGAAAGCGAGCATTCTGTCGGCGCTGTCGTCGTCGGACAGGCACAGATAAAGCCTGTCCCCATTCTTCATTATGGACACGAAAGATGAGATATTGTTTCTGAACTCGGTTTCACAGAGGGCTATGAGTGCGTACTTATACTCGCTGTAGCCTATGAATACGGGCAGAACTTCAAAATCATTGGTCGAACCAAGTTTTTTCAGCGCAAGGTCAAACTCCCTGAACACGGCCGAACTGACGAGCGAATTTTCGCTTATGAAAAATATTACGCCCCTGCAGTTTTCGGACTGGATGATGCTCTCCACCTCCTCATTCCACACGTCACCGTCGTTGAGCTCGGCGTCGTACCAATAATTTGCGCCGCCCTCATACAGGCGATGAAGATAGTTGAAGACAATATCCCTGTCCTTATGCGAATAGGATATGAAAACATATCTGTTGTTCCCGCCGCCGACGCGGTCGAGATATGTCATTGGCTTATTCATAATTTACTCCTTAAGCTCATTCATGTGACAAAAACATGCCGTTGCGACATAAATTTACATTTTTTGCGCAAATTCATCATTACAGCTTAATTTTACCATATTAATCTATCTTTTGCAATAGTCAAAATAAAGAAAATCCGCATTTTGTTCAATAAATTTAAAAACTCAAACTTCCGCGCTGAAGTTTGAGTTTTAATAAATTTATGCATTTTGTTTTGGACTGATCAGCCATATGAACAGCCCGTATTCGCCGTAAATATCCGAAACTAATTACCGCATAACCATCCCGCGACAACCAATATTGCAGAGGTAAATTATAATTTACCCTTAAATTGAGCAAACGCCACCGCGCTGAGAGAGTACCCGTCACATATTTCCCCGCAAAGCGCCATTTCGGCAAACTGCTCTGCAGTTACAAGACGGTAATCGGCAATTCCTTCTCTGTCGTCGTTATTCACGAATCGCACATCCTCGTCCGTCTCCGCAATATATATATCCGCCAATCCGGCACTTAGACCCGTATCTGCACAGACTGTGCCGAGATAGAAGAGGGCGATATTTTTCATGCCAGTTTCCTCGAATATTTCCTTGGCCGCGTTCTGTTCTGAGGATAACCATTTTTCGCCGAAGCCGCGCGGAATTTCCCACGAAAAACGCCTTAAACTGTGACGAAAATGTTGCAACAGCAGAATTCGTTTGCGGCACAATATCAGCACGACAACCGCGCCTTTCTCCACCGCGGAGATTATTCTGATATATGTACCCACCGAGTTGTCGGGAAATATAACCGCGTCCCGCAACAACATAATATATTCGTCGCTGTATATGATGCCTGTTTCTTTACCGGTCTGCGCCTCAACCTTCGCTATCTGCTCGCGGTCTGTAATAATGTTTACGGCATTTTCTTCGTCCACATTTGTAAACAAGTCAGGACGTTGCTGCATGAGCTGTATGTAATCATTCTTCATCGTCATTCCCTCCGCTAAGACGGTCAATCAATTTATTCAACAGGAATTCCCCCTGTTCATGCGTGCGGCCGTTAAACAGTCTTATTTCTGTCAGGAACAGATTATTTTTCTCCTCACCATATTCGCCGCAGATATAATCTATGGTAAACAACTGCTTTCCGTTGCCCACAGGCAAATTGTTCTGTGTGAAGTATGGTTTTTTCTGCCCCGCGCGATATACGGCGTTGACCTGTTTGTTGCCGATGCGAAAAACAATAGTGACGGCGCCATCGACTCTTTTACAGCTCAACCCCATGTTACTATGAGCTATTTCATCAATCCATGCCGCATAGGCCTGCCATACAACTGCGATATAGTAAAAATCTATATCCCAATGTCCCGAACGGACGCCCGCCTCCTCTACAAGCCTTATATACTGTTCCCACTGAGGCAGAGTGCGGGCGGCAGCCACTTGCGACAGCGTCATCTCTCCGGCAAAGGGCATTATCAATTCAGTGAGAAATGATTGAGGACTGAATGAGCCCACCGCATATAATAATTCCTCCGCGGTAATCTCACGACCAGTCGGCATCAATTCATACAATGCCGTAGGGCTCAATGCGCTGTCGTAGGGAATAGTTATCTTTACGCCGTACGCATTTGCAAAATTAAGATTATAACGCATATCAATTATCTGCTTGAGTATGGCGGCAAACGGTTTTTGCCGGTCTATAAGACAATCGGGTACGGGAGTTGCGTCGCAGACAATGTTGTCCTTATAAAATTGCTCCCTGCTGTACCCATTATTAAATTCCTCCCTCGTATGAATGGCGCGGCGCTGGATGTCTTTCCACTTCTTTTTAAAACGACTCTGTTCTTCGGCGCTCAGACCGAAACTTTCGCCTATCTGCAGTATCCTCTGCTCGTTTTCCGCCATGGTCACACAAAAATTATGGAAATATAAGCCGAGCGAATTTTCTGTCAGGCGGAAATTGGTAATGTCGTCGTCCCAATCCATGCGGAGGCAATATACCGAGTGCTCCAGACAAAGGCGCGTCCACGCCGCCCAATCGACACTGCCATACCCCGCTTTATCAAAGGGACTTTTTTCTCTGTAGAGCACGAGCACTATAGAGCCGTTTTCAATAAGGCGGCAAAACGCTTCATAGTCCGCACTGTCCAGCTTTGAATACCATTGGATAAACACAGCACTGTTCTGCAAAAAAGCTCTGTTCACTATGAGCTGACGGAAATGAAGAAGACTACGCAGAACCTCTCTGCCCTGGATTGAATTTCTCATCGCTTTGAGTTGCTCATCCTTAAGGCCGTTGCGCATAAAGCGCCGGTCTTCATAAAAGTATGTGGGCACCCATTGATTGTCCATGACAAGTGGATAGACCGCGTTTGAAGAAACCTCCCCTGAAGTCACCTTGTAAAACTTCGCCTCCCTGCCATCTAGACTACAACAAACCAATTGGGGATTGGCATAACGGTATATATACATTCCGTCGTTATCGAGCGTGTAGTCGAAATTCTGGACCGATAAAGCGCTACTGTTCCACAGGGGTAGGCCCAGCTTTCTCCTCTTATCATCGTCAACAACGCCACAGTTCCAACATTCGGCGCCAATAAGGCGGTTTATGAACCTTTCCGTCACTCCACCGTACAGCCACATGGCTAAATTCTGCCTGGAGGTAAGTGTAACTCGCACATCTGAGGGGAAATCTGAAATAGGTATCCTGTTCAGGAACACAGGTAAAATTACATACGAAGGATCTTGAGCCTTTAATTTTATTGCCATGCGCAATTCACGCATGACCTCTGTCCTGTTTTCACACCCGGCACCTAGAAATATCACGAACGCACGGCTACATTTTAGTCTTTCGTCTATTACCTCTCTCCAGTCGCTACCGGGTGCAATCCCTTCCCCCATCATATCATACCAGATGCGGAATCCATTGCCGCACATCGCCCTGATTATGCCTGATACAACGCGTATGTCCTCCCTGGAATAACTTATGAATATGTATGGCTCTTTGTCATAGTAAACTTCCATGCTGCTATCGATAATCTCCATTATATCCTCCCTATGACTTTTTCGGCAAATAATATCGGATACTAAATTGATTATAACATGCCTGCCACAAAAAATCAACGGCTGAGCAATTTCATTATCGCCACACACTATCGGCGTAAGGGAGCGTTTTATAATAAGAGATACCCGCCCCTGACGGGCAAAACGAGCTCTCTGTCTGTCTTTTATGTTCTGAACCTTTCAATTTTCACAATATGGAAAAACACCTCAAGACTTCTTTTTTGGTAAAAAAGTTGCGGTTTAATATGACTTGATGATACAGGTCGCCTGAACAGACACGACCCGTTCGGCCGCTGGATGTTTTAAGGCACATTCACGTTTATTATAACAAATTAGTAAAATTAAAAAACACAAAAAACGGGCGATTTTAAGCGAAATATGCCTCAAACCGCTCCAAAACAAGCATTTTTATCTTTGTCGAATTTACCTAAAATCAGCAACTTCCCAAACCTTCCCAAATCCATTTGATAAATTTTACTATCAGATTTGCGCACTATATAGTTGCAATACTCTAAGTAAATAATTTTATTGGCTGTTTCCGAAATTATTAAGCTACCAATTTCTCAGCATGTTAATAATTTAATCACAAAATAAATCATTGAACTCGGGCAAATCCACATTTCTACGCAATAAAAAAATGTCAATGCTGCCCCCAAACTTTGAGTCGCAAAACACCTCTATTTCTACATCCAGCCAGCCCTTAAGTGATTTTGTCATATTACAATACCCTGTTGTGTCCAATACCTCTGGTAGCTCTAAGGACAACCTGCCATTTCCAATACATACATCTATATTATCAAGCAAAAACCGTGTTTCGACGCAACCGAAACGCTTTATAGGTTCTATGCTGTCACACAGTCCCAGAAGGAAAGAAAACCCATCTTTTGCCGAAAGTATGGAATGCTCGCCTCCTTTTACAAGCGACTCAAGACCAGCTTTTTTATATTCCTCTTTATGCTTATCATCTACCGTCCACATATTGTGTCACATTATAGCACGCGCGGCAATTTTATGAAGGTCGTATAGGGCAGTACCATAATAGAGATTATTTCTCACCGTTGATCTATCATTTTTCAGAACTTCTTTAAACAGTTTTTGCAATTTCGAATATAGAATCATTCCGCCGACTATACCATGGTCTGCAACTCTGTGCTTTCTCCTGTATTTATAATATTTTAACGCCAGAGGGAAATCGAGCTCGTCATAACACAATTTTTTATATTCATTACTCATTCTGAATGGCGCACTACCTTCTTCATAGACATATCCGACGTCATGAAAAAGACAGGTCAGAAACCATGTATAGAGCCACGGATTTTTGCCATGCTTAGCCTCATCGTACACATTAATGCCAAAATCCCCAGAGCCATCCGAATAAAATTTCTCATGCAATGCAATACCCAAAAGATATGTCGATAAAATATGTCTACTTCTGTTTGCCGGTAACTGAATATTGCTGAGAAGAGATTGCTTCCCGCCGCAAGCAAAATAATCACTGATAAATTTCCATGGTTCATTTTCATCTTTTGATGTAATTGCCAAAAAAATATCAGATGCGCCATTGCTATAGTATTGCCACCTTTTACGATCTGTCGAAATACCCGAATATACCTCGCTTAATTTCATAATACAGCTAACCTGCCCTACAGCCCCGCATGGTCTATTAAAGGACTGTCAGTTTTTGATTAATTTACACCCGGCCGACCAATTTGTTATACACCTCTTCGCCGATATAATAATGTTGCAAGGCGTGTTTTACCGCATCGTTAAACAACATTTCCCCATCCAAGACAGAATATCCTCGAACACGATTATTATACACAAACAAAATCTTATCCGCTTGCAGATATATACTATCCAAGCTGTTATTAATCAGATCGCGCTGTGAGGGGTTTTGTAATTCATTTACAAAAATCCATTGCCCTTCTGCAAGGCGAAAAATAAATATGGACATTTTATAATAGTTCGTTACTACCAAATAATCGCCTGCAGGGGCAAAAACCATGGTATTTATATATTCAGAGAAATTAAAACTAAAATGAGCCGATTTCTCCTTGTTGTATATCTGCAGATGTCCGCCTTCGACACTCGCACACCACGCTCCGTTTGCCGATGCTGTTGTTTTTTCTTTTGGCTTAGCCCTGCGGTTGACAACAGGCTCATACGTGCCAGATTTGAGTGTTGTCCTTATTTCGTCCGTACGGAACACAAAGACATTGTCATTTGCAATGCGTAATTGCTTTATTACCTCCGCCATATTTTGAAGATCAGCATTCCCATAGCAGCCAAAATACCATTTGACGCTATCTAAATCAGACACTCGCTTTGCTATCTCCGCAAAGTATGGCAAATCCGCTTTGGACATCGAATGCCCAATAACTATAATCTCTCTTATCGCATTTAAACTACTGAAAAAATTTTCGTGCTCTTTAATTATTTTGTCGCAATGCTTAGTCAATGCATCATCATATTCAGATATTCTTGGGGTAACCATTTCTTTTGCCGCGACGAACAGCTCTCGTCTGTGCGCATTTTTTCTATATTTTGGCCCTCCGGAAACATTGTATAAATCCACATCGGCGTCATAGCTATGACCTATAATCAATTTTCCGTGCTTATTCTTTCTGCATCCGTGAATATAACAGATATTGCTACTCTGTACATTATACAATTGCTCAACGAATTCCGTATAATTAAAGCACAGAACCTTGCCGTCAACAAACATATTCTTTAGCGGTCGATCATCTGTACCTATTTTTAATGTATCAACCCACTTTGCAAGTTTTTTCGGCAATTGCTCGACCACATCATTCATTGGCCATGTTGCCAAGTCAAGAGCCCTATAGAACTCGGCGCCACCGCCGTCCTCACAGTAAGCCTCCATTGTGTCTAAGTGCGTACCCAGCATTTCAGCGCTACACATGAGGTCGACATCAAACTGTGCAAGAGAATTTTCAAAATCAGACCATATATCCTTTGACTTAAGAAAGGATTCCAATGTTTCTCGCAACTTATTACTTTTTCCCATGGAGTCCCTGAAATTGTAGTAGCTCGACCTGACATTGTGCATCAGATCAAAGCCATTGCCGATAATATACAGCACGTCGTTACCGGCGGGACATATCTTGTCATACGGGATGACATTGTAATTTTCAAGCTGTGTCAGAAAATTTATATACTCTTGTTTTCTCCGCTCGCTTTTAATTACCTCTTCCTTTTTTGCTCTTTCTTCTCTCTGATTTTCAACGGCCTTATGTATACAGTCGGGGCACATCCCCCAATATTTTTTATTCTTATATAAATCATATGACGCAAACACAACTTGCTCGCCACATAAAATGCACGGCTCACACTTCGCCTTAAATCCATTTTCATTAAGAGCCATATCCCAACCCCTCCATGTCGCTGAGTAATTTATATTATATCACATAACACAGTTAAACACAACACCTCGGAATATTGAATTTGACAGATTATGACGAATGAGCCATTATGTTTTTTATACAAAGAGGCAGGTTGTCATTAACAACCCACATTTATTCGTAATATTTTATGTTATATAATTCATTTCACTTATTTAATCTCTTTTTTAACGAATTAATTAAATTAAATACGCGCCGTATTGGAAGCGAGTTTGAAAGCGAGCAAATACACTTTTGGCTACTACCCTTACAGCTATCTTGTCGGCAACGACGAAAACCGCACGGCAACCATAGACGAGCCTGCGGCGGAGGTCGTACGGAAAATTTATCAAATGCGAATCGAGGGGCTGTCGCCCTATCAGATTGCAAGGCGGTTATCCGACGAAGGCATACCCAACCCCACTCTGTACCGCACTAAAAAGGACGGAGGAAAAATCAACAGGCAATGTCCGCCTTGGTGGAGCCATAAAACGGTGAGAGACATTTTATCAGACACCACCTACAAGGGCTGTACGGTACAGCACAGGCGCTCTACCATTTCCTACAAGAACCACAATACCTATTGGCGACCGCAGGAAGAATGGATAGTAAAGCAAAACGCCCACGAACCTTTCGTGAGCGAGGAAATCTGGGAGAAGGCACGGGAAGTTGCCCGCTCGGTATCGCGGGCAAAGAGGACAAAGAGCGGCATAAACTTTCCGCTGTCCGGCTTTATCTATTGCGCCGATTGCGGACACAAGATGAAGATAGTTCATTCCAAGAAAAAGCTGAAAGACGGCAGGGAATACGATTGCGAGTGCTATATCTGCCGCACCTATGCAAATCTCGGCAAGAACTACTGCACCATCCACGCCATTCAGCGAACGGACATCGAAGCACTTGTGTTGGCGGACATCCGCTCCAAGTTCGATTTCATTCTAGAGGACGAAGATGTGGCGAGGGAAGAATTTTTGAAAGGGAAGTCCAAACGCTCCGCCTCATCGCGGGCTGCCGATAAAAGACAGCTAAAAGCCAAGCACAAGCGCGTGGAAGAATTGGACGTACTAATTCGAAGCGCCTTCGAGGACAAAGTCTTAAAGAAGATGCCCGAAAACTTGTGCAACTCACTCTGCGAAAGCTATCAGGTGGAACAGCAGACGCTGAAAGCCGAGATAGCTGCATTGGAGAAAAAATTGCAGGAAGAGAGCAAGGATGAAGCCGAAGTCGAGGAATATATCAGGCGAATAAAGCTGTATGGCAGTTGCCCCGAACTGACGAGGGAAATGTGCCTGCAACTGATTGAATTTATTACAATCGACGCAAAGACGGAACGAAACAACCGCTGGCACTCCCATGCACCGAGAAACATTCATATCTATTACAAACTGATAGATAAGGAACGCGCAAAACCTAATTATAACTAAATTTGCATTCCATTTTGAGCGCGTTATAAAGAATGCGGGTGCAACCCCGAAGTTGTTATGAAATGGGTAGGGCATGAATACGACGAGGATGTGAAATCGAGCAAAGTTGACAGAGGGTACACAGACTATTCACAGGAATATGTGTTGAAAGAAATTAACAAAATTGACTATATTCTGTGAAATATATACAAATTCACAAAATAACACCGATTTTACGTTAATTACAACAAAAACCCCTTCCCAATTCCTTCCCAAAGCAACAAAAAAGGCAGAAATTTTGTGAATTTCTGCCAAAATTGGGTGGTGCGGATAACAGGATTTGAACCTGCACGAAATAAATCACAGGATTCTAAGTCCTGCGCGTCTGCCAATTTCGCCATATCCGCATATTAAATTTGTATCCTCAGCCTCGCGCAAAACCGTGGCTTTTGCGCGAAAGAGGAGGAGCAATCCTTAAAAGCGGCAAGCCTTGCCTTGGCAGGCTTGATGCAAAAGGGGATTTGCTCCGACGAGTCTGCCAATTCCAACATATCCGCATATAAAATTTATATCCTTAGCCTCGCGCAAAAATGTAGCGCACTTATTTTATTATAAACAGACATTAAAGTCAATTATTTGCATTGAGAGTGACTGAACGGTGTTTAATTTTTATTTCTCCTTGTCATCTTGAGCGTAGGGCGCAAGCTCGTAGTCGGGCTAGGAGGCGAAGCCGACGACGCTCTACCGAGGGGACCCCTTCAGGGGTTTCGGTAGTAGGATCTTGTCTGATATGAAACCGGACAAGATACATTCGACTGCGTTCGTCGCATTTTGCTCCTCACTCCGCTCAGTATGACATAGAGGAGCTATTTATTTAGAATACACACCTTTTGAGAACTCTAATTAGTATTTGCCTTGTTCCTATTTGACTTTACAGCGTAGATTATGAGCTCGGCCGCCGCGAAGATGATGACGGCGAGGGCTATGCCTATGCAGTCGATGCCGATGTCGCGCAGGGTTGCAGAGCGGCCGGGAATGAAATATTGGTGGAATTCGTCCGTGCAGGCGTAAAAGAGACTGAAGCCGAAGGCGCACAGCGCCGAAAAGAGCACGCGCGACGGCCGCAGGCTGACCTTTATGCCCCACAGCGACGCCGATAGCGCATATGCCGAGCCGCCGAGGCACATATACAGAAAGATATGCGCAAGGTTGCGGATTTTTAGCCCGGCGAAGATGACCACGTCTGAAGCGGTCTGCCCGGGAGGGATATCTATGCCGAGCACTCCTAGCACCCACGCGCCGAAGCCGTTGCTTGCGCCCGACGACAGATTGCCGTTCTGCGAGGAGAATATGAAAATTGTAATCATGACCGCGACTGTGAGAGCGGCCGAAACTGCGATTTTGACTTTACGGTTGGCGGACATAGCAATATTAATAAGTATATGCCAAAGGCGTAAATTTTGTGCAATTATGACGCCCCTTTTGTCATTGACGCGATTGCGCTTTCAGCGAACAATCGCTATTCCGTCGCTTTGCTCCTTACGACCGAATACGCATATTAGACCTTAACACTCGCGCAAAACTGTAGTATTTGCGCGAAGAGGAGGGGCAACGTAGCAAAGTTGCAAGAAATGGTTACATTTCTTGTATAAAGCGAAGTTTGCCACGACGAGGAGAAATCTCGGAGCTGCCCATTGTCCGCGCGGAAACCGCGCGAGATACGTTCGACTGCGCTCGAAATGACAATGGCAGCGACGGACAAAAGGGGCGTATAACATGACTACGTTCCCGCAGATTTCTCCGTGCGTTCGCTGTCGCTCACTTAGTCGAAATGACAGGGAATGGCAATTGTAATTTGCTCAGTTTTTGTTGAGGGTGGCAATGATCAGCTCGTCGCACTTGAGCATTATTTGCAGGCACTCCAAAAGCAGCTGATTGGCCTCCCTGTCCAACCCCTTCCTCTTCATGCCGTCGTTGATGATGACGGCGGCGTAGTTGAAGGACGAGAAGAGATTTTTTAAGTACTCCTCTATGCTCTTGAAGTCGTCCTTGGCGGTGACGTAAAAATTGTAGACGTCCTGCAGCTTTTTACTAGCACCGTGAAAGACGGAGAGGTTTTTGTTGTGGTAAACGTCCTCTATGTCGTCGTTGAATTTATTTATAAGGTCTATCAAGCGAATCTGTTCAAAAGTCATGCCATCCCTCCCTTTGCCACTATATTATATCACAACAAAAGGCATTTGTAAAATTCGTACACCCCCATATATGCCCCGACGAACAAAAAAATTAGCCCCGCGCACCTCAAGGTGCGCGGGGCAGTTTTCAGTTAAATTTACAAGTGTATTTTTCAGGAATTTTCGTCATCGGCGGCAACGGCGCTGTTGTACGCGGGGTTGATTACAGGGGACATGTTCTTGTAGTCCTTTACACCCGTACCTGCGGGGATGAGCTTGCCGATTATTACGTTTTCCTTTAAGCCCATGAGGGGGTCGACCTTGTTCTTGATGGCGGCGTCGGTGAGTACCCTTGCGGTCTCTTGGAAGGAGGCGGCCGAAAGGAAGGATTCGGTGGAGAGCGCAGCCTTTGTTATGCCGAGGAGCACGCGCTTCTGAAGGGCGGGCGTGCCGCCGTTTTCGATGGCCTTTTGGTTTTCGGCCTCGACGGTGAACATATCCACCGTTTCGCCGGGGAGAAGGCCTGTGGAGCCTGCGGACTCTATTCTTACCTTTCTGAGCATCTGACGGACGATGATTTCGACATGCTTATCGTTGATGTCAACGCCCTGCGAGCGGTAAACCGACTGAACCTGTTCGAGAAGGTAGTCCTGAACGCCCTTTACGCCCTGCACCCTCAGGATATCCTGAGGATAGACCGAACCGGTGTTGAGCACGGTGCCGGGTTCGACGGCGTCGCCGTCCTTGACGCGCAGTTCTGCATTGAAGGGAAGCTGATAGTTCTTCTTTACTTCGCCTGTGACGGGGTCCTTGACGATGACGTGCTTTAAGTTGTCGGAATCGTCGATGGTTACGCGGCCGGAGACTTCGCACAGGGTTGCGCAGCCCTTGGGTTTGCGGGCTTCGAACAGCTCCTCAACGCGGGGAAGACCCTGAGTGATGTCGCCCGTGGCGGCGATACCGCCCGTGTGGAAGGTACGCATGGTGAGCTGTGTGCCGGGCTCGCCGATGGACTGAGCCGCAATGACGCCGACGGCCTCGCCGGGCATTACGGGGGTGTTGGTTGCCATGTTCTTGCCGTAGCACTTTGCGCACACGCCGTAGCGCGAGTTGCAGGTGAAGATCGAGCGGATGGAGACCTGCTCTATGCCTGCGCCCACAATCTGCTTTGCAAGTTCGTCCGTGACGAATCCGTTCATGGGAACGATGATTTCGCCCGTGGCGGGGTCCTTTACGTCCTCGGCGACGAATCTGCCCTGAATTCTGTCCTCAAGGCCTTCGATAACTTCGCCGTTGGGGCCGATGATTGCCTTTACGGTCATGCCGCGGGGCTTTTTGCTGCCCGCCATGCAGTCCTCTTCGCGCACGATGACGTCCTGAGCGACGTCGACGAGGCGGCGGGTGAGGTAGCCCGAGTCCGCCGTCTTGAGCGCGGTGTCGGCAAGGCCTTTGCGGCCGCCGTGCGAGGAGATGAAGTATTCGAGAACGGACAGACCCTGCCTGAAGCACGATTTAACGGGGACTTCGATCTTTTTACCCTGAGGGTTGACCATCAGTCCGCGCATGCCGGAGAGCTGTTTCATCTGGTCGATTGAACCGCGGGCGCCCGAGTTTGCCATCATCCAAATGTGGTTGAACTTATCGAGCGACTTTTTGAGCTCTTCTGTAACGGCGTCGGTTGCGTCGTCCCACGCCTTGATTACGGCGTTGTAGCGCTCCTCTTCACGGAGAAGGCCGCGTTGGAACTTGCGCTCTATCTGCGAAACCTTCTTTTCGGTCTCCTCGACTATTGCCTTCTTGGCTGCGGGGATGTGCATGTCGAATACGGAAGTTGTTATAGCGCCGACGGTGGAGTACTTGTAGCCGAGCGACTTAATTCTGTCGAGAACGTCTGCCGCCTTGGGGGCGCCGCCCGTCTTGAAGGCGCGGTCTACTATGCTGCCGAGGTGCTTTTTGCCGACGGCAACTGCGCCCTTTAAGAACTCGTATGAAATTTCGTACTTTAAGTAATCTTCGGGCTTTTCGCGCTTGACGAAGCCGAGATCCTGAGGCATTTCGTTGTTGAAGATTATTCTGCCGACCGTAGTCTTTACGAGACCCTGAACGGTCTGACCGTAGTAGGGCGACTTTTCGTCGTTGATGGTGACCGTGCGGCGGACGTAAACTTCGTCCTGCATGTGGATGTACTTGGTTTGGTACGCCATCATGACTTCATCTTCGGAGATATAGGCGTCAGGGATATACTTTTCGGCGCCCTCGTCGCCTTCGTTGCACTCGTAGTATCTGTCGCCGCTCCAACGGTAGTACCTGCCCTCCTCCCTTCTTATTATGGTGAGGTAGTACGCGCCGAGAACCATGTCCTGCGCGGGCTGCATTACGGGCTTGCCGTCGGACAGCTTCAAGATGTTGTTGCAGGAGAGCATCAAGAACCTTGCCTCTGCCTGCGCCTCGATTGACAGGGGAACGTGAACGGCCATTTGGTCGCCGTCGAAGTCGGCGTTGAACGCCGTGCAGACGAGGGGGTGAATTTTGATTGCTCTGCCCTCGATGAGGACGGGTTCGAAGGCCTGAATGGACAGGCGGTGCAGCGTGGGTGCGCGGTTTAAAAGGACGGGGTGGTCCTTGATGACCTCCTCGAGTACGTCCCAAACGAAGGGCTTAGCCTTCTCCACCGTGCGCTTTGCGCTCTTTATGTTGTGGCACTGACCGCTTTCGACAAGCTTTTTCATTACGAAGGGCTTGAACAGCTCTATTGCCATCTCCTTGGGGAGGCCGCACTGATAGAGCTTGAGTTCGGGGCCGACGACGATGACCGAACGGCCGGAGTAGTCGACGCGCTTGCCGAGGAGGTTCTGACGGAAGCGGCCCTGCTTGCCGCGGAGCATGCCCGTGAGGGACTTGAGTTCGCGGTTGGAGGGACCGGAGAGCGCCCTGCCCCTTCTGCCGTTATCGATGAGGGCGTCGACCGCCTCCTGAAGCATGCGCTTTTCGTTTTTGACGATCATGTCGGGAGCGCCAAGCTCCATCATGCGCTTGAGGCGGTTGTTGCGGTTGATGACGCGCCTGTATAAGTCGTTCAAGTCGGAGGAGGCGAACCTGCCGCCGTCGAGCTGAACCATGGGTCTGAGTTCGGGGGGAAGCACGGGAAGGACGGTGAGTATCATCCATTCGGGGCGCTGATTGCTCTTGCGGAAGGAGTCGAGAATTTCAATTCTCTTTATCGCCTTTACCTTCTTTTGTGAAGCGGAGTTCTTTTCGATTATGGCGCGGGTGGCCTCGCACTCCTTGTCGAGGTCGACTGCCATTAAAAGTTCACGTATTGCCTCGGCGCCCATGCTGACTTTGAGACCCGTCTTTGAGGAGTCGCCGTACTGTTCCTCGATTTCGCGCAGCTCCTTGTCGTTGATGACCTGCTTATATTCGAGGGTGGGCACTGTGCCGGGGTCGATTACTACATATGCGGCGAAGTAGATGACCTGCTCGAGAGCCTTGGGGGACATGTCGAGGACGAGGCCTATTCTTGAGGGAACGCCGCGGAAATACCAGATGTGCGATACGGGGGCGGCGAGTTCGATGTGACCCATGCGCTCCCTTCTTACCTTGGAGCGGGTGACTTCGACGCCGCACTTTTCGCAGATGACGCCCTTATAGCGGATGCGCTTGTACTTGCCGCAGTGACACTCCCAATCCTTCATGGGGCCGAAGATGCGCTCGCAGAAGAGGCCGTCGCGCTCGGGCTTTTGCGTTCTGTAATTTATGGTTTCGGGCTTGGTTACCTCGCCCTTGGAGAGACTTCTTATCTTTTCGGGGGAAGCCACGCCGATTTTAATTGAACAAAAATCGTTTAATTCAAACATTCTTTCAACCTCCCTTTACTCTTTGTCGTCCTCGTCGTCAGACTTGTCGTCGTCGGAATTATCATCCTCGTCATCGTCTGCGTCGAAGAGCGTGTACTTGTCGCCGAGGTCGTCATCGTCGCCGAAGTCGTCGACGTCTTCATCGGTGAACAGTTCCTTGGAGGCAAAGTCCTCGTCCTCGTCGGTGTCGAAGAGTTGGAAGCCATCGAGGTCGCCTTCGTCCTCGTCGACCGTCTGACCTGCGCCGAGGTCGAACTCCTCGTCGGGAATGGCGTTTTCGCGCTCCTCCGCTTCGCGGGCATGAGCCGTGGGGATTGCGTCGTCCTCGTCGTCGAGCTCGCGGATGATGAGCTCCTCGCCGCTTTCGGTAAGAACCTTGACGTCGAGAGCGAGCGACTGCAGTTCCTTCAAGAGCACCTTGAAGGCTTCGGGTATGCCGGGCTCGGAGATGTTGTTGCCCTTGACGATGGATTCATACGTCTTTACACGGCCGACGATATCGTCCGACTTGACGGTGAGTATCTCCTGAAGGATATGGGCGGCGCCGTAAGCTTCGAGCGCCCACACTTCCATTTCGCCGAAGCGCTGACCGCCGAACTGCGCCTTGCCGCCGAGGGGCTGCTGTGTGACGAGCGAGTAGGGGCCGATGGAGCGGGCGTGGATCTTGTCGTCGACGAGGTGAATGAGCTTTATCATGTACTGCACGCCGACGGTTACGCGGTTTTCGAAGGGTTCGCCCGTGCGGCCGTCGTACACCTGTATCTTGCCGTCGACCTTACCTTCGGGGTTGACTATGTTGTTTTCAAGGAAGAGCTGCTTGATGTCCTGCTCGGTCGCGCCGTCGAATACGGGGGTGGCTATCTTCCAACCGAGCTGCTTGCAGACAAGGCCCAAGTGCACTTCGAGCACCTGACCTATGTTCATTCGGGAAGGCACGCCGAGGGGGTTCAAAACTATCTGCAAGGGGGTGCCGTCTGCAAGGAAGGGCATATCCGCCTGAGGAAGCACGCGGGAGATGACGCCCTTGTTGCCGTGGCGGCCTGCCATCTTGTCGCCGACCTGAATTTTACGCTTCTGCGCGATATATACGCGCACCAATTTATTTACGCCGGGCGAAAGTTCGTCCTTGTTTTCGCGGGTGAATACCTTTACGTCGACGACTATGCCGCCCTCGCCGTGGGGAACTTTGAGGGAAGTATCCCTTACCTCCCTCGCCTTTTCGCCGAAGATTGCGCGGAGAAGCCTCTCTTCGGGGGTGAGTTCGGTTTCGCCCTTGGGGGTGACCTTGCCGACGAGAATGTCGCCCGTCTGCACCTCTGCGCCGATGCGGATTATGCCGTTTTCGTCGAGGTCTTTGAGGGCGTCCTCGGAGACGTTGGGGATATCGCGGGTGATCTCCTCCTCGCCGAGCTTAGTGTCGCGCGCTTCGGTTTCGTGTTCCTCGATATGAATGGAGGTGAACACGTCGTCCTGCACTAACTTTTCGGAGATGAGAATGGCGTCCTCGTAGTTGTAGCCCTCCCACTCCATGTAGCCTATGAGAATGTTTTTGCCGAGTGCAAGCTCGCCGTTATTGGTGGCGGGGCCGTCGGCTATTATTTCGCCCTCTTCAACGCGGTCGCCCGTGTTGACGATGGGGCGCTGATTGAGGCAGGTGTTTTGGTTGGAACGCTCGAACTTCTTTAATTTATATTCGGCGACGAAGCCGTCCTCCTCCTTAATCTTGATGCAGTCGGAGGCGCAGCCCACAACGACGCCCGCCTTTTTGGCGCGCACCATTACGCCCGAGTCGCGGGCGATTGCCGCCTCGATACCCGTGGCGACGATGGCGCTCTCCGTCTTCATGAGGGGAACGGCCTGACGCTGCATGTTGGAGCCCATGAGGGCGCGGTTTGTGTCGTCGTTTTCAAGGAAGGGAATGAGCGCCGTTGCGACGGATACGAGCTGCTTGGGCGAGACGTCCATGTAGTCTATCCTGTCGGGCGAGAGCTCGGTGATGAGGTCCTGATGACGGCAGCCGACGTGGGCGTTGACAAAATGGTTATGCTCGTCCAAAGGCTCGTTTGCCTGAGCGACTGTGTGCTTATCCTCTTCGTCGGCGGTCATATAGTCGACTACGTCGGTTACGGTGGGAACGCCGTTTTCATCCTTTACCACCCTGCGGTAGGGCGACATGATGAAGCCGTACTCGTTGACCTTTGCAAAGGTTGCAAGCGAAGAGATGAGGCCGATGTTCTGACCTTCGGGGGTCTCTATGGGGCACAGACGGCCGTAGTGCGAATAGTGAACGTCGCGCACTTC
>CALVPX010000008.1 GCA_944354265.1 uncultured Clostridia bacterium
TCTGACAAGATACGTTCGACTCCGCCTTCGGCTCCGCTCAGTATGACGGGTGCGGGACTCACTTAGTCGAAATGACAAATACATCAGTGTCATTTCGACCGAAGAGAGGAGGAGAAGCCGACGACCGGAGCGGAGAAATCCCCCAAACGAAGTGTTATTAACGCCCCTTTTGTTTACCGTCGTTATCAAGTTGAGCAAATGCACCTCTCACCGTCATCTTGAGCGAAGGGCGCAAGCCCGTAGTCGAAAGATCTTGTTGAGATAAAATCATGCATGTTAATGCTGCATAGACTCGGTTTTATTCTGACAAGATACGTTCGACTCCGCCTTCGGCTCCGCTCAGTATGACGGGTGCGGGACTCACTTAGTCGAAATGACAGAAAGTAAATTTTCGTTAATTATTTTATTAGTTGCTGAATAATGTTTTCAGGAGCCTGTTCGTACCTGTCGAATGTGGCGGTGAACTTGCCCCTGCCCTGCGTCATGGAGCGCAGCGAAGTGGCGTAAGTCAAAATTTCCGCCTGCGGCGCGTCGGCCGTTATTATCTGCATGTCGTCTTTGGCATCCATGACAATAATTCTGCCTCTGCGCTTGGTCAAATCGCCCAAAACGTCGCCGAGGTACTTTTCGGGCACGGCTATCCTCATCTTGCATATGGGTTCAAGTATGGTGGGGCTTGCCTTCTTCATGCCCTCTTTAAAGGCTATTTCGGCCGCCGCCTTGAATGCCGCCTCGCTGCTGTCTACGTCGTGGTAGCTGCCGTCGTACAGCACGGCCTTTATGTTCATAACGGGGTAGCCCGCAAGTACGCCGTTTGAAAGGCACTCGGTAATGCCCTTTTCAACTGCGGGTATGTACTGCTTGGGTACGGCGCCGCCCACGACCTCTTCGGCAAATTCAAAGGGCTGTTCGCTCGGCTCAAACCTCATCTTGCAGTGGCCGTACTGCCCGTGGCCGCCCGTCTGCTTTTTATATTTGCCCTCGGCGGTGGAGGTGGCAAGTATGGTCTCGCGGTAGGCTATCTTGGGCGCCTTTAAAACTGCGTCGGCACCGAATTTAGATTTAAGCTTTTTGACAATTATGTCAAGGTGCACTTCGCCCTGACCGCCCAAGAGCGATTCGCCCGTCTCTGCGGCCTTTGTCACCACAAAGCTCTTGTCCTCTTCGGCAAGGCGGTTGAGGCCGTTAAAAACTTTGTCCTCGGTGCCCTGCGTCTTGGCGTATACCGCCATGTAAAGGTTGGGGCGGGGGAAGGGTATGGCGTCAAACTTTACCTGCGCATTTTCGTCGCACAGCGTGTCGCCCGTGCCCGTGTTGGTCAGTTTTGCCACGGCGCCAATGTCGCCCGCGGTCAGCTCGGCAACAGCTTCCTGCTTCTTGCCGTTGGTTACGTACAGCGCGGCTATCCTTTCGCTAGTGCCCGTGTTGGGGTTGTACAGGGTGGAGCCCGCCTTCAGCACGCCGCGGTTTACCCTTAAATAGTTGAGCTTGCCCACAAAGGGGTCAACGGTAGTCTTGA
Organism: uncultured Clostridia bacterium; assembly: GCA_944354265.1. Lineage (GTDB taxonomy): Bacteria > Bacillota > Clostridia > Christensenellales > Borkfalkiaceae > Coproplasma. The sequence continues at coordinate 1,520 of CALVPX010000008.1, forward strand.
ATACCTGCGCGGCAACGGGGCCGTCCTCTTCACATTCAACGTTTATAACCTTGCCCGTGGCAACGTCGGTCGCAAGCAGATCTCTGCGCTCTGCGGCCTGCGGAACGTACTTTACGATTTCGCTCATCAGATTGATTACGCCGCGGTTGTTGAGTGCGCTGCCCGCCATAACGGGTATTACGTTCATGTTGGCAATGCCCTTGCGTATGCCGTGTATGCACTCGTCGCGCGTCAGCGTGCCCGTCTCAAAATATTTCTCCAACAGCACGTCGTCGTTTTCGGCGGCCGTCTCGGTCAGGGCAAGCTTCATCGCTTCGAATTCTTCCATCATGTCGTCGGGAATGGCAATCTCTTCGGTGCCCGTCTGCGAAAATTTAAACGCCCTCTCGGTCAGTGCGTTGATTATGCCCTCCATCTTGCCGCCACGCATAATGGGCAGCTGAATGGGCGCAATCTTTGCCGGATATGCCTGCCTCAGGGCCTCAACCGTGCCGTGGTAGTCGGCGTTGTCCTTGTCCATGCCGTTTATGAATATGACCATGGGCTTTTCGCTCTTCATGCAAAGGTTAATCGCCTTTTCTGTTCCCACGGTCACCGTGCCTGTGGGGCCCATAACGATGAGTGCAGCGCCGCATGCGCGCATTGCCTCGTTGAGTTCGCCCTCAAAATCCAAAAATCCGGGCACGTCCAAAATGTTTATCTTTGTCTCGCGCCAATAGGTGTGGCATACCGTGAGGGAGATGGACATCTTCCTTGCAATTTCCTGTTCGTCGTAGTCCGAAACGGTGGTGCCGTTTTCAATCTTGCCCATGCGCGAAAGCGAATGGCCGTTGAACAGCATGGCCTCGCACAGCGTGGTCTTGCCCTCGCCGCTGTGCCCTATAATTGCAACGTTGCGGATGTCCTGTGCAGAAATAGACATATCTAAATTTCCTCCTTAAACTTTACCTATAGAAAACTATAGCTCATCATATATCCATTATAAATTAAAATCGTCAAGAAATCAATACCCAATTTAAAAATAATTATATTGCGCGTGTCGGGGCGCAATATAAGTGCCCTTTGTAAAGCCCGATGCTAAGTAAATTTTACAAATGTAAAGCTGAAAAATTTGCTTTTCTGCCTGCAAAGGATTAAAATATATCTGATCTAAATTAAGGAGGTCAGCGTATGCTTAAAAGAAAAGCTATTGCACTGTGCACTTTTGTGCTCATTTTGTGTCTTGGAACTTTTTTGCCCGCCTGCAGCGATGAGCAGGCGCAGAGCGAGCCCGAAAATCCGTGGGAGGACTACACCCCCGCAGGATTGTTCTTTTACCTTGAGGACGCCTACGAATACGGCATGTTTACTCATGAGCAGCTCGAACAGATAGCGTATAATTACAATAACAATATTTACCCTACCGAAGGTTTCAGCGACGAGCTCGACTATCAGATGCGTTCAGACGTCGCCTATTACAGCTACATATACAACCCGTCATTCAGAACGCAGTATCCTGAAGATTATTCATTAATTTATTATGGTTGCTATAACGATTGCTACACAATACTGATGGACAATGAAAATGCAACCTGTCCCGCAGATATTGTCGATGATTGGGAGGATATCGGCGGCGTGCAATTTCATCGCCGCTCATACGCAGATTTGCTGATATGGAAACGATTGTATTAAAGGGGGTTTAATCGACCTGAAAAATAGGTACGTTAGCCGCGATTGCAAACAATGCTAAAGATCTATAAAAATTAGGCGCCCGCGCTTTTTAAAAGCACGGGCGCTATTTTGCATAAAAATTAATTTACTTTTCGCTGACTTTTTTATATAATTGTATAAATAGGAATTATTAATTACGGAGAGGTATTGTGCAGGGGACAAAGCTATATTGCTCCGCAATGTCATACTGAGCGGAGTGAGGAGCATTGCGACGAACGCAGTCGAATGTATCTTGTTCGGTTTCATATAAGGCAAGATCTTTCGACTTCGCCTTCGGCTTCGCTCAAGATGACATGAAACACCCCCTACCTCCTAACCCCTAATATTTAAAATATAAAATTTATGAAAAAACCCAACGCCAACATACGCAACTTTTGCATAATCGCCCACATAGACCACGGCAAATCCACCCTCGCCGACAGGCTGATAGAGATGACGGGTCAGGTCTCCAAGCGCGAAATGGAGGCTCAGCTTTTAGACTCCATGGATATCGAAAGGGAGAGGGGCATAACCATCAAGCTCGCCCCCGTGCGCATGTTCTACACCGCCGACGACGGCGAGGAATATATCTTCAACCTCATCGACACGCCCGGCCACGTCGACTTCACTTACGAAGTCTCCCGTTCATTGGCAGCGTGCGAGGGCGCAATCCTCGTTGTCGATGCCTCGCAGGGCATCGAGGCGCAGACTCTCGCAAACGTCTACCTCGCCCTTGAAAACAACCTCGAAATTCTGCCCGTCATAAATAAGATAGACCTTCCCTCCGCCCGCCCGGACGAGGCCAAAAAGGAGATAGAGGAGGTAATCGGCCTCGACGCGTCCTATGCTCCCCTCGTCTCTGCAAAGGAGGGCACCAAGATAAAGGAGGTGTTGGAGGACATAGTAAAGTACTTCCCCGCTCCCTCGGGCGATGAGGACGCTCCCTTGAAGGCGCTCATCTTCGACAGCTATTACGACAACTACAAGGGCGTAATTCTCTTCGTCCGCGTCAAGGACGGCAAGGTCAACGTGGGCGACAGAATAAAGGGCTTCCGCTCGGACAAGGTTTACGACGTGGTGGAGGTGGGCGTATTCGCCCCCCACACTGTCCCCAAGGACGGCCTGTTTGCGGGCGAAGTCGGCTACATCGCCGCGTCAATCAAGTCCATTCAGGACGTCGCCGTCGGCGACACCGTAACCAATGCCGACAATCCCGCCTCCGAACCTCTTCCCGGCTACAAAAAGGTGCAGTCGGTCGTGTTCTGCGGCATCTATCCCCTCGACGGCTCCAAATTCAACGACTTAAAGGAGGCGCTCTTAAAGCTGCAGCTCAACGACGCCTCCCTCATATTCGAACCCGACACGTCGGTCGCCTTGGGCTTCGGCTTCCGCTGCGGCTTTTTGGGGCTTCTGCACATGGAGATCATTCAGGAGCGCGTCGAGCGCGAATTCGGGCTCGACATAATAACCACCGCCCCGTCGGTCAGCTATAAGGTCGTAAAGACAAATGGCGAGGAACTGTTTGTCGACAATCCCTCGCACCTGCCTCCTCAGTCAGAGATTGACTACATGGAGGAGCCAATAGTCAAGTGCGATATCTATTCCCCGCCCGACTACTTGGGGCAGATAATGGACCTCTGCCGCGACAAGCGCGGTGTGTTCATCTCCATGAACTATCTCGACGCCAACCGCGTTCAGCTCATCTACAAACTGCCCCTCAACGAAATCATCTTTGACTTCTTCGACCAAATAAAGTCCCGCACCCGCGGCTATGCCTCATTCGACTACGAGTTGGAGGGGTACGAGCGCAGCAAACTCGTCAAGCTCGACATTTTATTGAACGGCGAAGTGTGCGACGCGCTGTCCATGATAGTGCACGAGGATTCGGCCTACTCTCGCGGCCGCACGCTGTGCGAAAACTTAAAGGAGGCCATCCCCCGTCAATTGTTCGAAGTGCCCGTTCAGGCGGCAATCGGCGGCAAAATAATCGCAAGGGAGACCGTAAAGGCCGTCCGCAAGGACGTCTTGGCCAAGTGCTACGGCGGCGACATAACCCGCAAAAAGAAACTTCTTGAAAAGCAAAAAGAGGGCAAAAAGCGCATGCGCTCCATCGGCTCGGTTGAAGTGCCGTCGGAGGTGTTTATGGAGATCTTGAAAACCAACAAAGACTAGTTTTGTTTCGCACAATATCTGCGTCGCAATACTTTGTTGAGCTTGCGTTTGCCCTCGGTCACATACGTCATTGTATGCTCCCGTCGGGACAATCCGCGCTCGCCTCGTCTTGCTCGCATCTCTTGCACGAAACCCGCCGACCGGGGTTGGTCTTAATTCCGTGCCCCCTTTTCCCTATGTCATTTCGACCAAGCCCGCCAAAGGCGGGCGCGCGGAGAAATCTCCATAAACGAAGTGGCGTAAAGCGTTGCTCCGTACCCTGTCATCTTGAGCGGAGGGCGTTAGCCCGTAGTCGAAAGATCTTGCGGGGCGCAAATCGAACAAGATGTTTCGACTGCGATGCCGCTATCGCTTGCATCTTCGCTCAACATGACAAAGGTACCCGCCCACCCGCCCTTATATCCCATTTCCCCACAAAATAAACTGCGTAGAGCAGATAAAATAAACATTTCAAGGTAAAATTATGGAAGGATTTTTTGAAAATGTCTACAAAATAGTGTGCTCCATCCCCCGCGGCAAGGTGCTGTCTTATGGCGACGTCGCCCGCGCCGCAGGCAGACCCAAAATGTCCCGTCAGGTCGGTTGGGCGCTGCACTCAAACCCCCGCCCCGGCGAAATCCCCTGCCACAGGGTGGTGTTCAACGACGGCTGTTTAAGCTCCGGCTTTGCCTTCGGCGGCCCCGAAGTTCAGGCCGCGCTCCTTCAGGAGGAGGGAGTGGAGGTCGTCGACTTGAAGGTAGACATGTCCAAATACCGTTGGGACATGTCCGGTCTGACAAACTCTTCCGTCGGTTGATAATTCAGGAGCATAAATGGCAGGCATCTACGTTCACGTTCCCTTCTGCAAGCAAAAGTGCCGCTATTGCGACTTTGTGTCCTTCCCCGAAAAGATAGGCCTTTCGGAGAGCTACATGGCGTGCGTCTACCGCGAAATGGCAATGCGCGCCCCCGAGCTCAAGGACTACAAGTTTGACACGCTCTACATAGGCGGCGGCACGCCATCCGTCATCGACGAAAGTTACATCGCAATGCTCGTTGCCGCGGCCAAAAAGCACTACAATCTTTCCAAGGACGCGGAGATAACCATAGAGATGAACCCCGGCACGGTGTCCGCCTCTAAAATCGACCTGTATAAAAAGGTGGGCATCAACCGCTTTTCGGTGGGGTTGCAGTCTGCAAACGATAAAATTCTTGCCGACCTCGGCAGGGTGCATACCTTGAATCAGTTCATAACGTGCGCCAAACTCTTAAAGGGCTGCAACTTCTCCGTCGACATAATGATAGGCTTAAAGGGGCAGACCCTCGAAGATATATCGCAGGCAATCGATGTCGCCGCCCTGTACGGGGCAAGTCACATCTCCATGTATGCCCTCACGCCCGAGGACGGCACTCCCATCTATACCGACTACCTCAACGGCGAACTTCCCGACTCCGACGAGGTTGCCGAACAGTACGCCTTCGGCGTCAAAAAGCTCAAGGAACTTGGCTTTGAGCGGTATGAAGTGTCCAACTTCTGCAAAAAGGGCAGGGAGAGCCGCCACAATTTAAACTATTGGCGCCGCGGCGAATATATCGGCTTCGGCGTGTCGGCTTCAAGTCACATAAACAACGTGCGCTTTACAAACACGTTCGACCTCGACGAATATTTCAAGTGCATAATTTCCAACCACTTCGCCATAATCGACAGGACGGAGATAACCCCTCCCGAACAGCGCGACGAATATGTAATGCTCGCCATGCGCACGGCGGCGGGAGTGGACACCGTCGAGTATGAGCGGCTGTTCAACCTGTCGTTCATGCAGGAATATGCCGCAGCCATCGCAAAAAACAGGGACTATCTCAACATTTCCGACGGCAGGGTGAGCATAAAGGACGAGTATCTCTTTGTGCAGAACACCATAATCGTCGATTTCTTAAAGGCGTGATAATGAATGAATATACGGTCGAGCCCGCAGCCATGGGCGACCTTGAAAAGATAACTGAAATCTTCGCTGCAGCCCGCGCCTTCATGGCGGAGCAGGGCAATCCGCAGTGGTCTGACGGCTTTCCGGACGGCGCGTTTTTAAGCAAAAAAATTGCCGACGGCGACATGTACAAGCTTACCTGCGGCGGGTGCATTGCCGCCGCGTTCTCCGTCCTTGAGCATGATGAAGAATATGAACGCATAGACGGCGCGTGGCTTACAGACGGCAACTATTTTGCCGTGCAAACTATAGCCGTTTCGCCTTCGTTTCGCGGAAAGGGCTGTGCCCGCTATATCTTTTCAGCCGCCCAAACAATGGCAAGCAAAAGGCAAAAGGTCAGCATAAGAATGTCTACGCACGAAAAAAATATCCCCATGCGCACCCTCGTTCAGTCGCTCGGCTTTACCTGCTGCGGAACCATAAAGGTGGGCGGCAATCAGCCGCGGATTGCATACGAAAAACTCATTTAATTGAAAAAAATAGGGCCGCCCGTGCTGTGCACGGGCGGCCTTTAATCATCGTTCGCTGCGGCATATCCCGCACCCAACCAAAATTTTTACAGCTTTCTCTCGGCTATTACGTTGCCGTTTTCGCCGTCCACAAGGTAGGCGCTCGTGTTGCCGTCGCGGTCGATTACGCCCACATAGTAGTAGCACTTTCCCTCGTCTGCAAGCAGGCGCACATAAATTTCGCCCTCAAAATTTTTGCCGTCGGTAAGAGCTGCAAAGGTGTCGCCGTCGTAGCTCACAACGCCTGTCAGGGCGTCCTCGGGCGATATCACGCCGCCGTAAAGCACGCTAGGCGCCTCAACCTGCCTCTCTTCGCCGTCGCAGGTCAGGGTCAGCTTAGCACTGTCGCCCGAGTCACCGCCCGTAAAACTTATGTAAAAGCTGTCTGTTACGGACATATAGATCATCTCGCCGCCGCTTTCGCCCAACCTCACAGTCACGTTGTCGGGGTTTTGGGAAAATTTAACAAAAATTTCGCACAAATCGCCCATCTCGCCCTTGTATCCGTCCGAAAGGTATGGGGTCTCGCGTGAGGATATGTGCACCTTAACAGTTAAATTGTCGTCCTCGTACAGGTACACCTGCGCCCTGCGCTCAGAGATGAAGTCGGCATAATTTATGCCCCCGCCCGTGCAGGCGCAAAGCCCCATGGCAGTCACGGCAAAAATCAAAATTACAGCACTCAAAAATTTCTTCATACTTAAAAGATATTTTGCCCGCGCAATAATATTCCACATTTTGCCAAAGTTTTCAAAAAAACAGTGGTGCGCACGCACCCGACCCGCCGGCTGTCATTTCGACCAAGCCCGCCAAAGGCTGGCGCGTGGAGAAATCTGCGTGAACGAAGTCTATCCTTATAATTAAAAAATTAAACGGCTTTCAGATACTGCCTAATCAACAATTTCTCTTGCTTTTTGCAATGACATATGCTAAAATTGAAATACACTATTATAATGTGCGCCTACCATCTGTGCGTGCATTAAAAAAACGGCGGTACAAATTGAAAAATTTTGTTGTAAAAACTGCGGTAAAAACTCTCTTGATAGTTTTGGCAGTACTTGTGGTGGCCTTCGTCATCTTCAACTTTGCATTTCCCCAACACATGGCTTCCTTTGCCGAAAAAATAGGCAATTACGACATGGCGGTAAGGTACGCCTCTCTCCGTTATTCCTACACGGGCGACACTGACGACCTCGCCCGCTGCTTTGAGGACGCCATCCTCGCCGACGACAATGAACTCATCATCGAGTACGGCGATCAGTTCTTTGAAAAGGACGACCACGCTCAGGTCATGGTAAACCTCTCCTTAGACAGGGAGATTGACTATTACGACCTCTTCGGCGGCGGCCTCACCCGTGCGCGTTACGAGACGGATAATTTTTCGGGCGCGCTCGAGCTTGCTTTGGACCTCTATGACGACACCAAATCTCTCACTTACAGCTGCCCGCTGACGTCGCTTGCGGCCTCGGTCGTCAACAATAACGACACACAGAACGCCCCCGCTCTGCTTGATGCGCTCGAAGGTATTTCGCCGACCAATGACGGCGGCGAAGAGATTCTCTCTTCCCTCGTAGGCAGCCTCGGCGAGCTTTCAAATTAAAGGTAAATAGAAAACTATCTTTGCGCCGCTTATGCGGCGCGCTTAAGTTTTAAATAAATTTATAAAGGACACATAATATGCAGCACCAAAGAGTACTTATCCTCGATTTCGGCGGACAATACAATCAGCTCATAGCGCGCCGCGTGCGCGAGCTCAACGTCTTTTGCGACCTTCTGCCCTCGGACATGAGTCTGCAAAAGATTAAGGAATACAACCCCATAGGCATAATCTTCACGGGCGGCCCCAATTCCGTCTACGACGAGGGTTCCCCCAAGATAGATAAGGGTGTGTTTGACCTCGGAATTCCCGTCCTCGGCATATGCTACGGCTGTCAGCTCATGGCCTACACCCTCGGCGGCGAAGTTCAGCGCGCCTCAACTTCCGAGTACGGCAAGGCAGAGGTGGAGTATGTGTCCTCCCACCTTACGGTGGATATGCCATCCACGGCGGTCTGTTGGATGAGCCATACCGACAGGATAACCCGCCTGCCCGAAGGCTTCAAAATGCTCGCCAAGAGTGCAAACTGCCCCTATGCCGCCTTCGGCGACGAGCAGAGAAAGCTCTACGGCGTGCAGTTCCACCCCGAAGTAAACCACACCTTCAAGGGCACTGTAATCCTCAAAAACTTCCTCTACAACATCTGCGGCGCCACGGGCGATTGGACAATGTCCAACTTCGTCGCCAATCAGATTGCTGCCCTGAAGGAGAAGATAGGCGACAAAAAGGTGCTCTGCGCCATGTCGGGCGGGGTGGACTCCGCCGTCGCCGCAACGCTCATTCACAAGGCCGTCGGCGATCAGCTCACATGCGTGTTTGTCGACCACGGCCTTCTCAGAAAGTATGAAGCCGACGAGGTCATGTCCGTGTTCAAAGACGGCCTCGGCATGAATCTGATAAAGGCCGACGACGGCGCAATCTTCCTTGAAAAGCTCAAGGGCGTCACCGAACCCGAAACCAAGCGCAAGATAATAGGCGAGCAGTTCATTCGCTCGTTCGAAAAGCAGGCAAAGGCCATCGGCAAGGTCGATTTCCTCGTTCAGGGCACAATATATCCGGACGTAATCGAAAGCGGCAAGGGCAAGTCGGCAGTTATCAAGTCCCACCACAATGTGGGCGGCCTGCCCTCGGTCGTCGACTTCAAGGAGATAATAGAGCCTTTGCGCGACCTGTTCAAGGACGAGGTGAGAAAGGTTGGCTTCGAACTCGGCCTTCCCAAAAACGTGGTAATGCGTCAGCCCTTCCCCGGCCCCGGCCTCGCCATAAGAATTATGGGCGAAGTGACCGAAGAAAAGCTTGAAACTCTGCGCGATTCAGACTATATCCTGCGCGACGAAATTGCCAAGGCCGGCTTGGACGACAAAATCTGGCAGTACTTCACCGTAATAACCAACTCCAAAACTGTCGGCGTTCAGGGCGACTTCAGAACTTACGAAAACGTAATCGCCATCCGCGCCGTCACCTCTCTCGACGCCATGACGGCCGATTGGGCGCGCATCCCCTACGACGTGTTGGAAAAAATTTCCACCCGCATAGTCAACGAAGTCAAGCACGCCAACAGAATTGTGTATGATATAACCTCCAAGCCCCCTGCAACCATAGAGTGGGAATGATAAACGCATATATGCTTCGCAATACCATGTCGCGCTGCGGCAACCTTCAGTCACTTACTTCTTTGTAAGCTCCTTCAGGTTTTCCTCGCGCTCCTCGTCTTGCTCGCATCTCTGCGTTTATCAGACCGCGCATTGCGCGGAAACAATAATGTGAACTGCTTCTTGCCCCCCTTGTGTAAAGGGGGAATTAAGGGGGGATTGTGTTACTATATTGGTAATATACCCGTTATCATTTCGACCGAAGTGAGCGACAGCGAACGCAGCGGAGAAATCCCCCGAACGCAGTCAAGAATATAACAAAAGTAAGTAATTCCTTACAAGTAAGGCAGTAAAATATGCAGTATAAAAGATTCAACAACAAAATAATCGCGCGGATTGACAGGGGAGAGGAGATTGTCTCCTCCCTCGAGGCCATATGCGAAGGGGAGGGGGTTAAGCTCGCCTCGGTTTCGGCAATAGGTGCGGTCAACAACTTCACGGTCGGCGTGTTCTCGCCCGCTGCTAAGACCTACAAGGCCAACCTCTTTACGGGCGACTACGAAATCGTCTCCCTGCTCGGCACGGTAACCACCAAGGACGGCGCCTTCTATGCTCACCTGCACATGTCCGCAGGCGACAGCGATGGCAAGGTTTTCGGCGGCCACCTCAACGAGGCGCACGTCTCCGCCACCTGCGAAATGGTCATCGACGTGATAGAAGGCTCGGTCGAGCGCCTGTTCAGCGAGGAGATAGGTTTAAACCTCTTTAAATTTTAAATTACAGCCGCGGTTCGCCGCGGCATTTGCTTATGGATATAAATCAGCTTTTAACGCAACTTAATTTTCAGCCGATAGGCGAAAGTAACGGCAGAATAAAGCGGGTGAAGGGCATAATTTCAAACTCCAAGCCCAATCCCGAAAAACTGTTCGTGGCCGAGGGCATATGGCTTGCCTCCATGTGCCTCAAGTTCGGCACGCGTATCGACAGTTTAATCGTCTGCCCCGACCATGTCCGCACTCCCGAGGTCATTAAGCTCATCCAAGACCTTTCAGAGCGCACGCAGGACAGGTTCTCGGTTTCGGCTAAGACGTACGAAAAGATATCAGAAAAGGGTCAGCCGGACGGCATAATGGCGCTCGCCGCCCTACCGCAGAGGGACATTGTAAACTTCATTCCGCCCCAAAAGGCCGTCGTGCTCATAATCGACGGCGTGGAGATTCCCGGCAACGCCGGCACAATGTTGCGCATGGCCGACGGCGCGGGTGCGGACGCCGTGTTCTTCTGCAACCGCAAGGTGCGCATGACCCACCCCAAACTCATAAAATCAAGTCAGGGCGCAATTCTCACCGTGCCCACATATGAATTTTCCTCGGTCGCGGAGTGCAGGCAGTGGCTCAAAAAATTTGGCTTCACCGTCTATCTTGCCGATACACGCGCAGAAAGGTATTACTACGACGAGCCCTTCGGCACAAACTGTGCCCTCGTCGTCGGCAGCGAGCGCTACGGCATAGCAAGGGAGTGGTACGACGATGATTACTCCATGATCGCCATTCCCATGCTCGGCAAGTGCGACTCCTTAAACGTCGGCGTCGCCGCCACCGTGCTTACATACGAAGCCTGCATTAAAAATAAGCTTAAAGGAGGCAGACCATGAACATTTGGCACGACATGCAAAAATCGCGCATAACGCCCCAAAAATTCGAGGCCCTCATAGAAATTCCCAAGGGCTGCAAGACCAAGTACGAGCTTGATAAATCCACGGGCATGCTCAAGATGGACAGGGTGCTCTACACCTCAACCGTCTATCCCGCCAATTACGGCTTCATTCCCCTCACCTATGCCGAGGACGGCGACCCGCTCGACGTTCTTGTGCTCTGCTCAGATTCGATATATCCCATGACCCTCGTCACCTGCACGCCCATAGGCGTCATAAAGATGATAGATAACGGCGAATACGACGAAAAGATAATCGCCGTGCCAACGGGCGACCCCACCTACAAGGACTATTCCGACATCCGCGACCTCCCCAAACATATCTTCGAGGAGATGATGCACTTCTTTTCGGTCTACAAGTTCCTCGAACAGAAGGTGACAGAGGTAAAGGAAATCTGCGGCCAAGGCGAAGCTGTGCAAATAATTCAAAAGTGCATAACCGCCTACTCCCAAAAATTTGATAAATAGTGTAATTAAAAGCGGCGCGGCGGGCTTAAAAGCCCGCCGCTCCAATTTTTGTATAGCGAAAACCACGTGTAAGCCTGCGTGGTTCTAAAGAGGCTAAAGTCGATGAGTTGGTCACATCATTTTGCTCAATTGTGTAATGGTGCGCCGAATTCTACTCAAGCCCCCCTTGTGTAAAGGGGGGATCAAAGGGGGGATTGTAGGCGCGTAAGCGCCGTAGTAAATAATATAAAGTAACAATCCCTCAGGCGCATACGCGCCAGCTCCCTTTACACAAGGGAGCCTGAATAGCGACACAATATCTCAGGCTATACGCGCCATTTCGCGCAATGCGCAAGGAAAACGCATTGCTTAGTCGCCGCTCGCGCCAATAATGCGCTCACTTTATCTCGTGTGGTAAAACAGCAGGTGACTGCTGTTTTAAAAAATCCACACTCGCCCCTTTGCACAAGGGAGCCCATGATGCGGTAAACTTCTCTTGTCATTTCTGCCTATTTACACCAAAAATATCCCTGCCAAAAATAGGTATTGATTTTTTTAATGGTATGTGCTATAATCAATTGAATGGCAACGCCGCTTTTGCGGCGGCATGGTATTTTTATGGCAGATATCAAGGATATCAAAAAAATTTTATCCCCCTCAAAGCAGCCCGACAAGCAGTTTTATCTCGACCTTTTGGACGCGGATAAACAGCGGGCATATGAGGAGGAGCATTTAAAGGCGGTGCTCCTGATGCTCAAGGCAATTTACGTCAAAAAATTGCTCGACGGCATAAAGGCCTCCGCAGCCGAAAGGGACGCGCTCATGCACGGCCCCGATTACAATGCCGAAAAATACCGCCGCGTCTTGGAGCTCAACGCCAAAATTGCCGAGGATAGGCAAAAGGTCGACAGCTACAAGTGCTTTTTTGTCGAGCCGTACTTCGCCCGCATGGACTTATACGACGAAAAGGACGGCTACAACAGCTACTATATCGGCAAAAAGGGGGACTACGGGTTAGAAATTGTCGATTGGCGCGCCCCCCTCGCCCGCAAGTATTATCAGAAGAGTCAGCTCAAATTTTCAATCAACCAATTCGACTACAAACTCATCTTGCGCCGCGCCCTCCGCGTGCACAACGGCAAACTTTTGGACTTTCAGAACGAATATCTGCGCCTCGACGACTATCTCACCAAGGAGGAGATAGGCGGCCGCGACGAATCGGTGATATTCGACCCCTTCTTAAAGGACATATTGAAGAGTCGCAAGGAGAAGCAGGAAATCTGCGACATAATAGAGACCATTCAGGAGCAGCAGTACGACATAATAACCGCGCCCGAACGCTCGCAGTTTGTCGTTCAGGGCGTCGCAGGCTCGGGCAAGACCATGATAATGCTGCACAGGCTGTCCTACCTCATGTACAACGACGAGAGCATAAAGCCCTCGAACGTGCTCGTCATCACCCCGTCAGACTCGTTCAACGCCTTCATAGACGAGCTTGCGCAGGTTTTAGAACTCGAAAAGGTAAAGACCTCCACTTTAGACAGCTATTTTCTTGCCCTTCTCAAAAATCAGGGCATCAATTTAGAGGGCAAGGTCAATTACCACGCGCAGATAAACGCAGACTACCTTGAGTATGTATACTCAAGCAGGTTTTCCGACGACGTAAAAAAGAAGCTCAAAAAAATATACTCGGCCGTGCGCTCCATGCTCTCCCGCGAGATGGGCGGGGAGCTCATTGACAGCGTAATATCCTGCGCTCAATCGCAGATTGCCGAGTACGAGCGCATAAAGAACGCATCCCTTCGCGTGCGCAGATGCGTCCTCGGCGAAATAAAGGAAAAGCCGGACGGCGGCCTGTATTACACCAAGCAGATGCGCGCCCTCTTCAACGGCCTTGCCGATGTGAAGGAGTTTTTAGAGCTCAACGACACCGACAAGCGCATGGACGACTACTTTTATTTCTACCGTCAGCTGCTCTCGTTCTACAAGTCGCTGCGCTTCATCCGCCGCTACGGCGAAAAAATCTGCCTCAACGCCATAGAAGATTTAAAGGCGCTTTCAACCACCGTCGAAAAGGAAATTTTCGACCTCAGGCGGTATAAAATAAATATTAGCGGCACCGAGGAGTATACCTACCCCGACAGGATTGCCAAGCGCATAGAGCTTAAAAAGGAGATTGAGGCCACAATATCCCGCGTTGAAAGCATTTTGTCCGACTTTGCCGCCGTGTTTGACTTTGCCGAAGTCGCCAAGGGCGAGGGCTACCTCGTCCACATAGGCAAGTGCGAGGATATAGTCGATTTAATCCGCTTTTTCTACCGCGAAACGGTAAAGACGGTCAAGACCCGGTACGGCGTGTCAAATAAATTCATGTCGCGGGCAGACGTGTTCGCCCTGTGCTCGGTGCTCGCCGACCTCGGCTTTGACCTCACCCCCAAATACGCCTTCGTGTTTGTCGACGAAGCGCAGGACATATCCCCCGCCGAATACGCCCTGATTAAGTACGTCAACGGTCAGGCCTGCTTCAACGTGTTCGGCGATTTAAAGCAGAACATAACTCCCTTCCGCGGCGTAAAGGATTGGTCGGAGCTCGGCTACGAGGTCTACAACTTAAACCGCAACTACCGCAACACAAATCAGATAGTCGAGTACGTTTCGCAAAACCTCGGCATAGACATGCAGCCCATAGGTCTGCCCGGAGAGGAGGTGGAGCGCATCGCTCCCAAGAGCATAGGCAGGTACCTTTCCGATAAAAAGGGGCTGCGCGCCGTAATAACTTCTGAGGCAAACCTTGAAAAATTTACCCGCAAGGCGTATAATGTCGTCAGGGAGAGCGGCGTCATCTCCAAATCCAAAATCAATATCATGACGGTGTACGAGAGCAAGGGGCTCGAATTCACCGCAGTGGCGGTGGTGGACGGCGACCTGTCGCTCAACGAAAAATATATCGCCTATACAAGGGCGTTAAAGGAGCTCGCCGTCGTTCACTGATTTTTCACCTGCCTTTATTCGACAAACTGCCTAAAAAAAGTAGACTAAAAAGCAAACAGATGTTAAAATAAGTAAGCATATACTAACGATAAAGTATCAAAGAGAAAGTGTTATGAAAAGTCTTATGAACAAGAATTGCGAACAGCCCGTGCAAATTTGTTACTGCGGCAATAAAAAGGTTTTTCCGCAAATACTTCTCTCTGTGCTCTCCGTCGCCAAAAACACAGAGAGCGCTGTAGTAGTGCGTATTTTTACCATGGATCTGCACGAGGTCGACCCGCGCTTCGTCCCCATAACCGATGGTCAGCGCGCCATACTCGAAGAGGTGCTGCGAAGTAAAAATGAGTTGAGCCGCGTTTACCTCGTCGACGCGGGGGAGGAGTACTGCCGCAATCTTACGGGCGGCAAGAACGAAAAGGGCTTTTACACCCCGTATGCCCTTCTGCGCCTGCTGTTCGACAAGTTCGACCTCCCCGATAAGCTCATCTACCTCGATACCGACACCATGTGCTGCGGCGACATTGCAAAGCTGTGGGCGTACGACATAGAGGGGTACGAGTTCGGCGCCGTCAAGGACTACGAGGGGTCGTTTTGGATAAACCGCCATTATTGCAACTCGGGCGTGTTGCTCATGAACATGAAGGAGTGCCGCCGCACAGACCTCTTGGGCCGCGTCCGCAAGCGGGTGATGAACAGGCGCATGTTCATGCCCGACCAAAGCTCACTCAATAAACTTGCAAAAAATAAGCTCTACCTTCCGCGGGCGTTCAACGAACAGCGCGGCATAAGGAAGGATACGGTGATAAAGCATTTCTGCCGCGGCATGAAGTGGTACGGCCCCTTCTTCAAGCTGTACAACTACAAGCAGACCGACAGGGATAACGTGCACGAAAAGTTACATATCTATTGTTTCGACGACATATACGCGCAGTACGATGAGCTGCAGAAAAAATATGATTTTGAGATATAAGGCATGATGGGAAATAATTACGCGGTGGAGATAAAAAATCTCACCAAATCTTACGGCAAAGTCAAAGCCGTAAACGATATATCTTTTTCTGTGACGAGCGGCAGCCTGTTCGCCTTTCTCGGCGTAAACGGCGCGGGCAAGTCGACTACTATAAATATAATCTGCTCCATTCTCGACAAGGATTCGGGCAAAATTTACGTCGGCGGAATGGATTTGGACGACAACCCGCGCGAAATAAAGAAGAATATAGGCATAGTCTTTCAGACCTCGGTGTTAGACAAGGAGCTCACCGTCCTTCAGAACCTCGAAATCCGCACGGCCTTCTACGGCCTTAAAAAGGAGGAGAAGAGGGAGAACATAAAAAATATCATAGACCTTTTGGAGCTTGAACCCATCTTAAAGCGTCCCGTAAAGAACCTTTCGGGCGGGCAGATGAGGAGGGTGGATATCGCCCGCGCCATGGTGCACCGCCCCAAACTGCTCATCTTGGACGAGCCCACAACCGGCCTCGACCCTAAAAACCGCCGCATAGTGTGGTCGCTGATAGACAAAATCCGCACCGAAACGGGCATGACCGTCTTTCTGACCACCCATTATTTGGAGGAGGCGGAACTCGCCACCGACGTGGTAATCATGGACAAGGGCAAAATAATCGCCCGCGGCACCCCCAACGAACTCAAAAATGCCTACTCGTCCGACGTGCTCGTCAGCTACATGCGCGCCGATGATAATTTTGAAAGCGCCCTTAAAGGTGACGGCTACACATTTACTTACGACGATGAAAAGGGCGCCTACCGCATAAACATTGCCGATACGGCCGCCGCCCGCAGGCTTATGGAACTCTATCCCCAATATACATCGGATATTGAAATTTTAAAGGGCAAGATGGACGACGTGTTCCTGAACGTCACGGGCAGGGACATATCCGTTACGGAGGAAGAAGATGCACACAAAAAATAAAGTCAACTACCTCGAACAGCTCTTAAGCCTCACCAAGCGGCACCTGATGGTCTTTGTCAACAGCCGCATGCGCATGTTCTTCACCTTCATGGTGCCCTTCATAATCTTTGTAATCTACATCTTTTTCCTGCGCGATCTCGAGCTAATGACCATAACGCCCACCCTCGCCGATTACGGCCTCAATATGGATGGCGACCCTCAGCTTCGCAGGTATGTATACACGCTCATAGATTCGTGGATGCTCTCGGGCATAGTGGCAATGTCCACAATAACCGTGTCGCTGCAGATAAACACCATAACCGTCAGCGACAAGGAAAACGGCATCAACCGCGACTTTGCCTCCTCGCCCGTCTCCTCAAACATACTCATCTTCAGCTATTTCTTGGCCAACTTCATAATAACTTTCGTCGTGTGCATGGTGTTCCTCGTGGCGTGCTTCATCTATCTCGCCGCCCTCGGCGAGCTCATAATGACCTTCACGTCCATAGTCACCATAATCTGCGTGCTCATCTTCGCATCAATCACGGGCGTGCTGTTCACCGTGTTCATCTGCTCGTTCATCTCGCACGACTCTACAATGGCCTCTGTCATAACCATCTTCTCCACGGCAATCGGCTTCCTCATCGGCGCATATATGCCCCTCTTTATGATGCCCGAAGCCGTTCAGTACGTCTGCGGCTTTGTGCCAGGCACATATGCCTGCGCGCTCTTCAGGTA
This sequence comes from uncultured Clostridia bacterium, assembly GCA_944354265.1. Taxonomy (GTDB): domain Bacteria; phylum Bacillota; class Clostridia; order Christensenellales; family Borkfalkiaceae; genus Coproplasma. The sequence continues at coordinate 18,841 of CALVPX010000008.1, forward strand.
CGCCTTCATGAGCGACGGCATAAACGCCATGTCGGCCTATGTCGGCAACGAGGCACTCATGGAGGAGCTCACGGGCAGCTTCGGCTACAACTTAAATTTCTTCGGCTATGTCGTCACACCCGGCTATCAGGCGCTCGCGCTCGTGCTGTTCACGGTGCTGTTGCTCATCTTGAACGTTGTGTTTGCCAAAAAGCTGACGGCCGTCATGGGCGGCCTCCCCAAAAAAATCTTCGGCAAAAAGAAGAAAAACTAAAAATTTCAAGCAAAATATATAAAAGCCTCCCTTTCCCGGGAGGCTTTTAAATTTTGTCTCATCGTTAAAAACTTGTCTTTTTCGCAAAAAAGACAATCATAACGTTGCGGCAGCAACTCATAACAGTAAACGCGCCGCGCTAAAGCGCGGCGCTCATAACTTGCCGAAGTGACTGCGTTCACGCAGATTTCTCGACTGCGCTCGAAATGACAAAAGGGGCGTCATCTTGAGCGAAAGGCAGAGCGCAGCGACGCCTGAAGTCGAAAGATCTTGTTTGGATTGAAACCGTGCATGTTAATGTTACATAGACTCGGTATTCACCCAACAAGATACATTCGACTGCGCAGGGCTTTGCCCTGCTTCGCTCAGTATGACGCGGCGTAGCCGCGTACGCCGCAGGCGCATGATTTTACCATAACTTGCCCGCCGAAGGGAGTGCAAACTTCACAAAAGCCGAAAGGCTTTTACTTTACAGCGCGAAAGCGCTACTTCACGCGCAGGCGAAGCCTGCGTACTTCACTCACTCATATAGGCGCAAAATTTCGGCGCTATAAAATAAAGATAACACTTCGCCAATATTTTTTTGTTTCAGCTGTTGAATATTCAAATGCTTTGTGGTATAATTGAAGAGTAATAATTTACTCTTTTAAGGATTTGGTATGCCAGCGAACACTAAAAAGAAACCCCAACAACTCGATCTCATCGAACTCGACGGCGAACTTTTAAACTTCGTCTCGTATGCGACTTACTTTAACCGCATACCCCTTTTTACAACGCTCCGCGTGTACAATAACGGAGAGGAGAACATAGAGAGCGTATCAATCGCCCTTTCGGACGACAACTCTCTCGTCATGCCCGCAAATATCGATTTGCCCCTGCTCCCCGCGCAGAGCAGTACGGAGGTAAAGGCTCCCGCGCTCTTAAACCCCAAATTCCTCGCCGATTTAAAGGAATTGCAGGTCTGCAAGGTGTTTGTAAAGGTCAGCTGCGGCAAAAAGGAAATATGTTCGCTCTCCGCCGACGTAACCGCCCTGCCCATGGATATGTGGAGCGGCATGTCGGGCAGCGTGGAGATGCTCTCCGCACACGTCCGCCCCAAAATTTCCGACTGCCAAAAGGTGCTTGCTGAAGCGGGGCTTCAGCTCAAGACGTGGGGCTTTTCGCAGGAGTGGTCGGGCTACGCCGGCAACGACAAAAACGCCGTCCGCGGCGGAATAGCCTCAATCTATTCGGCCATCCGCAATTTAAACATAGAGCGGGGGGAGGATGCCGACATATCCCAACCCGTGTCAGTCGGCAACGTCTCTGACATAGTTGAAGAGCGCACCGCCACACCCATAGGCATGGCCTGCTTTGCGGCATCCTGCCTCGAGGCGGCAAAACTCAACCCCGTAATTGTCCTCGGCAAAAACAAGATTGGCGTGGGAGTATGGCTGTACGAAAGCTGTTTCACCACCACCTTGCAGGACGACATGTCGGTCATCGAGCGCTATATAGCCGACGGCGTAAACAACCTCGCCATAGTCGACGTGGACGACCTCTTCGCCCACAAAAACGCAAGCTACACCACTGCGGCCGCTCATTTCTCCTCCGCACTCGCGGCGGGCAGGTTCGAAATGTGCCTCGATATCAAGCGTTGCCGAATAGGCGGCGTATATCCCATGCCCATCAAGGTCAAGAGCGGCTCCTCCTACGAAATTTTGGAGGACAGTCAGTTCTCCTACGACGCCCGCCCCAAGGACATAATCGACGCCGATAAGCTCAACTTGGGTCGCACCGAGTCCAAGGATAAAAATTGGCAGAGGCGCCTTCTCGACCTGTCGCTGCGCAACAACCTGCTCGCATTCAGGTTCAGGCGGGACGCAATACATCTCTTGACCTACGAAGCAGCCGCCTTCCTCGAAAAGGTGGGCGACCGCGAAAAACTGACCATACGCGGCAACGCCAACCCCATTGACGGCGCCCTGTACTTCGGCGGCGGGCAAAAGCTCAAGCCCCTCGGCGAGCTCATAGATATCGAGCTCGGTCAGGGCATAGTCCGCTCATATTCCCGCGCCGAAACGCTCAATGACAGCGCAAACACCCTCATTCGCAAGGCGCGCTCCACGCAGGAGGAGGTGGGGGCAAACACCCTCTTTTTGGCAATAGGCTTTTTGAAGTGGAAGGCCAACGGCGACAAGGAATTCAAATACGCTCCCCTCGTGCTGCTGCCCGTCAGCTTAAAGAAGACCAAGACGCAGGGCATAGAGATGGATCTGTCGGACGAGTTTCAGGTCAACACCACCCTGTTGGAGTATTTAAAGGTGGAGTTCGGCATAGACGTGCGCGGCATAGAGGGCACAAACCTCACCCCCGTGGAGATACTCGCCGTCATCCGCTCAAAGACGGCCAACATGGCGGGTTGGCTCGTTCACGACGACATATATATCGCCCAATTTACATTCACGCGCTATGCAATGTGGGCGGACGTAAGGGCAAATATGCCCGTCTACAAGAACAACGCCCTCATTGCAAGCCTGCTTTCAAACACCAACAAGCTTGGAGAAAATAAGCTTGAAGGCGACGACGAGGACGACAGCGACCCCGAAAGCGTGCTCACGCCCCTTTCGTGCGATTCCTCGCAGTACGCCGCCATTTCAGAGTCGGCAAAGGGCACAACCTTCGTCCTCCACGGTCCTCCCGGCACGGGCAAGAGTCAGACCATCACAAACATAATAGCCAACGCCGTAAATTCGGGCAAGCGCGTGCTGTTCGTCGCCGAAAAGCAGGCCGCCCTTCAGGTCGTCAAAAAGAGGCTTGATGAAATTGGCATAGGCGAATTCTGCTTGGAGCTGCACTCGGGCAAGTCTGCGCAGAAGGCGGACATCGTCCGCTCGATAGAGAATACTCTGTCCTTAAAGGACGACTACACCGAGGGCGAAAAGTTCGACGCCGACGCCCACAAGATAGTCGAGGACAGGGACAAATTAAAGGCTCCCTTGATGGCGCTGCACAAAAAGCGCCGCATAGGCGTGTCCGTCTATGAGGGCATACTGTACTATCTTCAGAACAAAAACGCGCCCGAGCTTGTAAATATCGAGTCGACCTTCTACGACGGCCTTACCGCCAAAAAGCTCTCCGAATACGAAAACATGCTGCTCACGGCGCAGGTCGCCGCCAAGGAGTGCGGAGGCGTGTACCGCTCGCCCTTTGCAGGCGTCAATCTCGTCGAGTGCGACGAAAAAATTCAGGCCTCCGTTCTGTGCGCGGCGGAGGTGGTGCTTGCCGAGCTAAGGCACCTCAAAAACTATCTCGGGCTCTTTCTCGACACCTTCAACCAAAAAATTTCGGCGTTCACGCCCAAAAAGCTCGAAAGCCTCATCGAAATATGCACCGTCCTCAAGGAGGACAAGCTCAAAAACTTCTTCAGCTGCGACGAGAGCGACTTCTATGTGTTCTTCAACGCCAACCTTCGCTACGACGCCGAAGTGCGCAATTGGATGACCCGCTTCAAGAGCCTGCCCGAACTCGGCAAGCTCGCCGACGGCATAGAGAGCGAAATTGAAAATTGGGGCGAAAATTACCGCTCGTCCCGCCTTCTCATCAACGTCATCAAGCGCATAAACCGCTGCGCCCGCACTCCCATGAAGGAGAGCGAGGAGTTGGAGTGGATAAAGCGCGCGTACGAGATAGAACAGGCGCGTGAAAAGATTTTGGGCTTCACAAATCTTTCCTCGGCCTTCCTCGGCCTCGGCAACACCATAAACGACAAAAAGCGCGACGAATACATGCGCCCCATATATTCCCTGCACGAAAGCTGCGCCTCGGTATTCATGGACTACAACGGCGACGCCTTCAACAGCGTGTGCGCCCGTGCGGCCGACGGCTATTTAAAGCCGCTCCTGACGGGCTTCATCACCGCCGCCGTCGCCTTCGTAAAGTCGTGCGACTACTTCAACAAGGTAATCAAGTGCGACAAAAACGTCGTCGGCGACGAGGACTTGTTCGACTACTACAACTCCAAGTGCTCTGCACTCATAGACAATATCGACATGCTCCCCGCGTGGTGCATGTACAAGGCCACGGCCAAAAAACTCAACGACAGCGGCCTCACCTTCATAACCGACGCAATGGAGTCGGGGCAGATAAGCGGCGAAAGAATTCTTTCTGCCTTCCGCAAAAACGTCTACCGCAACTTCATTCAGACCAACATACCCGCGGACGAAAACCTTTCGTCCTTCTCGGCGGCGCTGCTCGATGAGACCGCCCGCGATTTTTCGCAGGTGCTCGACGAATTTGCCGTCCTCACCCGCAACCGCATCCGCCACGACCTCATTTCCCGCCTGCCCTCATCGCAGACGGAGGGTCCCCTCGCCCTCGAACTCATGGCTTTCAACCGTCAGATCAAGGGCAACATGCGCGGCTTCAACTTAAGGGATCTGTTCACCGACTTCCCCGAACTCTTAAAGGTGGTGGCGCCCTGCATGCTCATGAGCCCTTCAACCGTCTCGCAGTATCTGCCGCCCGACCCCAACCTCTTCGATATGGTCATCTTCGACGAAGCTTCGCAGATGCCCACCTGCGAGGCTGTGCCCTCGCTCGCGCGCGCCAAGAGCGCGATAATCGTCGGCGACCCCAAGCAGATGCCGCCCACGTCCTTCTTCGTCAACATGGAGACGGACGAGGAAAATTTAGAGACGGAGGACCTCGAATCCGTCCTCGACGACTGCCTCGCCTTGGGCATACCCGAAAAGCATTTGAATTGGCACTACCGCTCCAAGCACGAAAGTCTCATTGCCTTCTCGAATATCATGTACTATTCGTCAAAGCTGTGCACTTTCCCCTCGCCGGATGCAATGGACAGCCGCGTAAAGCTGCGCTATATCCAAAACGGCGTGTACGAGCGCGGCGGCGCAAAGATAAACAAGCAGGAGGCCGACGCCCTCATCGACGAGGTGGTCGCCCGCCTGAAGGATCCCGCCCGCAACCGCTCGTCCATAGGTGTGGTCACATTCTCCACGCCACAGCAGGTGTACATCGAAAAACTGCTCTCCAAGCGCATAATCGCGCTCGGCCTCGAGGAGATCGCTTACGAGCGCGACGAACCCATCTTCGTCAAAAATCTTGAAAACGTTCAGGGCGACGAGAGGGATGTAATCCTCTTCTCGGTGTGCTACGGCCCCGATATGGCGGGCAGAATCTCCCTGAACTTCGGCCCTTTAAATCAGCTCGGCGGATGGCGCCGCCTCAACGTCGCCGTGTCGAGGGCGAGGGAGGAGATGATAATCTTCTCGTCCATGCGCTATTCCATGATAGACCTGTCGCGCACAACCTCCCGCGGCGTTGCGGGCTTAAAGGCCTTCCTTGAATTTGCCGAAAAGGGCAGGACGACCATAGCCCAGCCCTCGGATGAGCTGATAATCAACAGGACGGGCATAGGCCGCTATGTTGCGGCGGAGCTCGCCCCCTACGGCTACGAGTGCCGCACGGACGTAGGCGTGTCCGACTTCAAGATAGACGTCGCCGTCGTCGACCCCAAGAACAAGCACAACTTCATTCTCGCCATTCTGTGCGACGGCACAACCGAATTTTCGGTAAAGGACCGCTCGGTCATGCAGGTTCAGACCTTAAAGCGCAACAATTGGAACGTCATAAGGCTGTATTCCATCAACTTCTTCAACAACCCCAAGCGCGAGATAAAGAAGATAAAGGAATACCTCGACAAGCTGACCTCAACACAGAAGGTGACGGCCAACACCTACAAAAAGAATTACCGCTTTGCAAAGGTAGAGGAGCGCTCCTTAGACGCCAACGCAATACTCAGCGGCGAAAACGACGGCGACATAATAAAGGTCATCCGCTCCGTAGTCACGGCGGAAGAGCCCATCTCCGCGCAGTTCCTCGCAAAGAGGGTGCTGTCAATTTACGGCATAACCAAGTACGGCACCAAGCTCGAAAATAAAATTGCCTCCTTAATTGCGGCATGCTCCTTCAAGAGCGTCAACGCCGCGGGCTATACCTACTATTACAAGAGCGAAAAGGCCGTCGGCTACGACCGTTACCGCGTTGAAAACGGCACTCAGGTGCGCACGTCCGATACCGACTTCACGCCCTTCGACGTCATTTCGGTCATCAAGGCCATTCTGCTCGACAAGGTCAGCATGTACTCTGACGAGCTCTTAAACGCCGTAATAAAACAGCTCGGCATACCCCGCGCCTCAGATAAAATGAACGCCTTCATCAACGCCTGCATAGATCAGGGCGTAAACGAGGGTCTGTTCATTCGCAGCATATCCGACAGGATATCCTTAAGCTAAGGGCCATGCACAGGGCAAAGCGGCTGTTCAATTTCAGATTGCCATTTGCTGCCGCGCTCGCACTTTCGTGCGGCGCGGCTTTGGCATACCTTTTTGCAGCCTGCGGGTGGGACTATTTTTATCTCCTCTCCATTGTCCCCGCTGCGGCGCTCGCCCTCATCGTCATTCTGATATTTGCCCGCCGCCCCGCCGTCATAATTTACTTTGCAATAATCGCCGCCTTCTTCGCGCTGGGCGCGGCATATGCCGCAGTCATCTTTTCGGCCTATGTGCAGCCTCCCGCAATTTCAGGGCGGCTGTCCTATGTCACGGGCAGGGTGGAGGAGGTGCGCTACACCTCCGCGGGCGAACCCTATCTCATTCTGTCAAACGCCTCGGCGGACGGACTGTCGCTTGGCAGAAGGGTGATAGCCTATCTCGACGGCAACGCCGGCGGCGCCGTATATCCGGGCTACACCGTAACGGTGTTCGGCTATGTGGGGCACTACGACCTCTTTTCCTACGGCTCGCTCAACTACCGCGCCGTCAACGGTATAGTCTACTATGTCGACTGCTACGGTCAGATGGAATATTCCTACGGATTCTCCTTCTTCGGCACCCTTCGTTCGGGCATACATGACATTCTGTACGACAATCTCGACGGCCAAACGGCCGCCGTCGCCTACGCCATGATAACGGGCAGCACTGCAGACATGTCCTCGCGCACCCTTCAGGCCTTCCGCTACGGCGGTGTGGCGCACATCTTCGCCGTGTCGGGGCTCAATATCACCATTCTCTACACATCCGTCACCGCAATATTTAAAAAATGCCGTGCCAACAAGTGGTTGACTGCCGTCGTCAGCCTTGCAATAATCTTTGTCTACACGGGCATGTGCGGCTTCACGCTGTCGGCCGTAAGGGCAGCCATAATGTGCGCCGTCGCCTGCATATCCTCGCTTACATACAACAAGTACGACGGCCTCAATTCGCTGTCGCTCGCCGTCATAATAATTTTGCTAATAAATCCCCTCAACCTGTTCGACGTCGGCTTCATTCTCTCCGTCTCGGCAATGCTCGGCATAGTCTTTCTTGCGCCCGGCATAGGCCGCCGTCTGCGCCGCCTGCCCCATTGGCTTAAGAGCAACATATCCATGAGCGTAAGCTCGCAAATTTCCACCTTCCCCGCGCTGCTCTTAACCTTCGGCTACATCTCGGGAGCGGGGCTCATACTCAACATAGTCGTCCTGCCTCTCTTGTCCTTTTTATATGTGTTCATGTTTGCATGCGTGGTCATATGCGCAATAGTTCCTCCCGCCGCATATCTTCTGCCCTATGCGGCCCTGCCCCTGCAGGCGGTCATCAACTTCTTCGTCGCCTGCGGGTTCGAAAATTCTCTAATTTCAGGCTTCGGCGGGTGGTGGCTTGCAATCGTAATCTTTATAGGCATTGCCGCCCTGTCGGATAAGTTCAACTTCACAAAGAGTATCCGCGCCGCAGTCGGCGGCGCCTGCGCCCTCTGTCTCGTCCTCGGCTGCACCCTCGGCGGCATGGTTTTCGGCGGTGAAACGCGCATAGTCGCGGGCGGTTACTACGGCGGCGGCATGGTCGCCGTGCGCTCGCAGTCGGGCACGACCCTCATTGTCATATGCGACACCTATTCGGGCGGCATAACCTCATTCGTCAACACATATGCGCCGGAGGGAGTGGACGACCTCATAATAATCGGCGGGGAGGAGTGCGCCTCATATTACTACAGCTGCGGAGTGGAGGCGCAAGACGTATGGCTGCCGCCGTCGTCGATAAATGTCGGTTTGGACGGCACAACCGTCCACTATCAGTCGCAGTTCAGTCTGCACGGCACGCAGTATTCCTTTGTCGACGCCTACACGCTCTCGGCGTCCTCAAACGGCGTGTCCTTTGCCGTCTGCTCGGGGCAGTATATCAATATCGACTTCACCGACCTGCTCTTTACCATGGAGCGCAACCGCAGCTGCGATGCCAACACAACAGTTTACTTCAACGATTATTCGGGTCATTTTAACCTGTATTCGCAGGGATGCTTGCAATTTATCGCAAACGGTGGTACACTTGTACTGACGGGCACTGCCCCGTAATACAGAGGCGCAAATGAAATATACCGAGCTTAAAAACGACATAGCGCAGGGCGACCGCAGAATATACCTCTTCGAGGGGGAGGACGCCTATTTCCGCACACACGGCGAGGAGCAGGTCAAGCGGGCGTTTTTACAGATGCCCGAACTCAACTTCACCTCGTTTGAAGGCTCTTCCCTCAAGGGCAAGGCCCTCACCGATCTGACTTCGGCCATGGCGGCGTATCCTTTTATGGCGCAAAAGCGCATAATAAGGGTGGAGGAGTTCTATCCCGCCGAATCCGACTACGAAAAGTATCTGAAGTCCGCCTTTGAAAACTGCCCCGATACCACCATACTCATAATCGTCAACAGCGGCGCGGGCAAGGGTGCGGCTCTCAAGCGCAAGAAGTGCATAACCTTTGTCGACTGCTCGCATGCCGACGAGGACACCGTCACCCGTTGGGCATATGCCACATTGAAGCGTGCGGGCTTCTCTTCAGAGGTTCAGGCCTGCCGCAACATTGCCGCCTACTGCCTGTGCGACATGTCCCGCGTGGCGGGGGAGGTTCAAAAGCTCATAGAGTACGGCAAAAATCCCGTCACCGTCGCCGAAGTGGACGAGGTCGTCTACAAGGACGCCGACTACCGCATCTATGAGATGACCGACGCCATAGCCTACAAAAATTATTCGCACTTTCTCGACATCTGTCTCAAACTCTCCCAAAAATCGGCCGACCGCGCCGCTTTAATCTCCGCCCTGCACAGGTATTTCAAAAACCTCTTAATAATTTTAACTTCCTCTCAGCCCGCGTCGGCGTTGGCCACGCAGCTAAAAATGCCGGAGTTCGCCGTCCGCAAATCGGCCGAGCGCGCCCGCGCCTTCGGGCAGCAAAAGCTTGTGCACTACACGTCCGTCCTCTACGATCTCTCTGCCCGCATGCGCTCGGGCAGGCTGACGCCCGACGGCGCCTTCTACACCTCGCTTGCCGACGTGCTGTTTGCTTAGTTGCGGGATAAAATTGCCGCGTATGGCAAATGGCAGTATTTTACGGTAAATTTTGCCGCGCATGCGCAAAATAAATGCGGAAAACGCTTTATTTTTGTAAAAAAAAATAATATAATACTTAGTAAGTATTGCGCTCAAAATTCCAAAAAAGGGGCGCAATGCCCTCTACAAGAATATACGGAGTTGTCTATATGAATTCTTGGCAGGCAATAGTTCAAAAACTTACCGATATGTGGAACGGTATGGATTGGACGTACGCGGTACAATTTGTCGCGTTCGCCGTTCTCTTTTACCTCGCATTCAAAATCCTCAAGGAAAACAAGGGCGGCAAGTTCATCGCCCTGCTCTGCGCGGCTGTCGTCGTGTTCGGCATCGCCTGCTCTTTTTCAGAAAATATCAGCTCTCAGACGCTGCTCATCTTAATCTTTATCACCGTCATCGTCGTTGTCACCATGTTCAACGTCGAAATCAAGCGCGGCCTTCTCGATGCCGGCGCCCGCAAGCATGTCGGCCATTCCGATATGACGGTCAGCCACATAGAGGGCATAATCCAACAGATTATCCGCGCCATTCAGGACATGTCAAAGACCAACACGGGCGCGCTCATCGTCCTTTCCAACCAAAACCTTCCCGAGGGCATAATCTCCTCGGGCACGGTAGTCAATGCCGATATAACCGCCCCCATGATAGAGGCCGTGTTCTATCCCAAGGCTCCCCTGCACGACGGCGCAATGATAATCGAAGGCGACAAAATCCACGCGGCAGGGTGCTTCCTTCCCATCATTCAGAACGACAATCTCCCTCAGGAGCTCGGCTCCCGTCACCGCGCCGCCCTCGGCGTAACCTCCGTCGCCTCCGTCACCGCCTTGGTCGTCTCCGAGGAGACGGGCATAATCTCCATCGTCAAAAACGGCGAAGTGCGCAAGCGCTATGCCTCCGATGCCGACTTAAAGAATGCGCTGTCGCAGTATTATTGGTCGGATCTCACCGCCGAAAGCTAAGTTTCGCAAAAAATTCGCGTCGCAATACTTTGTCGCGCTTTAGCGCGTCGCGGCAGGCTTTTATTACAGCAATGCGCCGCCGCTCCTTTTCGCGCAAATACTACAGTTTTGCGCGAGTGCTAAGGAATATAAGCTTTTAATCTAAGGAGGTAATCTCCCATGAAAAAATTTAAAAAGGTCTTAAAGTATATCTTCACAAAGAATATCGATATCAAGCTCCTCGCCCTCGTCATCGCGGCGATCGCCGTGGTGTTCATCAACATACCAAGCGTATAAGGAGGGGGAGCAATGGCCACCGTTAAAATACCCAAAATTCTTCTGCCTGATGTCGAGGATCTCTCCGCATGGTCAGTTATTGCGTGCGATCAATTTACTTCCGACGAAGAATATTGGCGCAACCTGCAGGCGTTTGTCGGTGACAAGCCCTCAACACTCAACCTCATCTATCCCGAAATTTACTTGGGTTACGACACTCAGGAGCATATCGAGCGCATCAACCGCAACATGCGCCAATACCTTTCAGACGGCATGTTCAGGGAGATGGAGGGGCTTATCATCGTCGAGCGCACAACGCAATCGGGCACGCGCACGGGCATCGTTCTTGCAATTGACCTTGAAGATTACTCCTTCCAAAAGGGCTCAAAGGCGCTCATCCGCTCCACCGAGGCCACCATCTTAGAGCGTATCCCGCCCCGCGTGCAGATAAGGCAAAACGCCCCCGTCGAGCTTCCGCATATAATGTTATTGTACGACGACCGCGACGGCCGCGTGCTCTCATCCGTCAGGCGCGGAAACACGCTCTACGACTTAGATTTAAACATGGGCGGCGGACACGTCGTCGGTACTCAGATACAAAATCCCGAAGAGGTCGTCCAAAGCTTAATGTCGCTGTCGGATATCTCCGAATGCAGGGCAAAATACGGCTGTGAGGAGCGCCTCCTGTTCGCTGTGGGCGACGGCAACCATTCCCTCGCCACGGCCAAGACCTGTTGGGACAATTTAAAGACAACCTTATCGGACGAACAGCGGCAAAATCACCCCGCCCGCTACGCCTTGGTGGAGGTCGTCAACCTGCACGACAAGGCCTTGAAGTTCGAACCCATTCACCGCCTCATAAAGACGGATAAGCCCAACCTCTTCGCCCGCGGCCTCAACCTCGGCGGCGAAGGCAGGGCGGTAATAACTTCGGGCGGCAGGCGCGCCGCCATTCGTTTTCCTTCAAATATACCCGAGGGCATACGCGCCCTCGATGAATACATATCCTCGTTCCTTAAAAAATACGGCGGCACTGTGGACTATGTCCACGGCGACGACGAGCTCGTCGAACTTTCCCGCCGCGGCGTGGGCGTAATGCTCCCTGCAATCTCCAAAAATCATTTATTCCGCCTCGTCATCGAGGGCGGCAACCTGCCCCGCAAAACCTTCTCCATGGGCGATGGCAACGAAAAGAGATATTATATAGAAGCAAAGGCAATCAGATAAAATTATGGCGTTAAAAGTATGTAAATTCGGCGGCACGTCCATGGCGGACGGCCACACCATGACCAAGGTAAAAAAGATAGTTGAAAGCGACCCTGACAGAAGGTTCGTCGTCGTCTCCGCCCCCGGCAAGCGCTTTTCGGGCGACACCAAGGTCACCGACCTGTTGTATAAATGTTATGCCGAGCTCATGGAGCACGGCGACTGCAAGCGTGCCTTCGCCGACGTGCGCAAGCGCTTCGAAGGCATCGTGCGCGAACTCAACTTAAATTACGACATGACCCCCGTATTGGACCAAACCGAAAGGCGCATGGATGAGGAGCGCAGCGAGGACTTCACCGCCTCGCGCGGCGAATATCTCGCCGCCGTCGTCATGGCTCAGCTGCTCGGCGCGCAGTTTATCGACGCCGAAGACGTAATCTTCTTCGACGAAAACGGCGTGTTTGACGACAAAAAGAGCTATTCCGCAATCGCCTCGGCAGTGGAGGGGGTAAAGCTTGCCGTGTTCCCCGGCTTCTACGGCAGGGGTGCAGATGGCAAAATTAAGACCTTCTCCCGCGGCGGTTCAGATATTTCGGGCGCAATCGTCGCCCGCGCCGTGGGCGCAAGCGTGTACGAAAATTGGACGGATGTCTCAGGCTTCCTCGCCTGCGACCCCCGCATAGTCGACAGCCCCAAGCGCATAAAGTCGCTGTCCTATAAGGAACTGCGCGAACTCTCCTACATGGGCGCCAACGTTCTCCATTCCGAAAGTATCTTCCCCGTGCGCAAGGCAAACATTCCCATCGTAATAAAAAATACCTTCCGTCCCGAGGACGAAGGCACATCCATTCTGCCCATCGCGCAGTATAAACCGAGCGGCAACATAGTCACGGGCATCGCCGGCAAAAAGAACTTCACCGTCATCTTTATCGAAAAGTCGCACATGAATTCAGAGGTCGGCTTCGTCCGCAAGGTGCTCTCCGTCTTGGAGCGCTACGGCGTCTCGGTCGAGCATATCCCCTCGGGTATAGACACCATGTCCGTCGTAATCGACAGCGCAAGTGTCGATAACTTCAAGCTCGAACAGATTTTAGAGAGCATAAAGGCGGAGGTCGAGCCCGACTTCATGCGCGTCAGCGAAAACATAGCGCTCATCGCCACCGTCGGTCACGGCATGTCGTCGTCCGTCGGCACCTCGGCGCGCCTCTTCAAGGCCCTCGCCGATGCAGGCGTCAACGTCAAGATGATAGATCAGGGCTCGTCAGAGCTCAACATAATCGTCGCCGTCAAGAACGAGGACATGGAAAAGTGCATCGCTGCCATCTACCGCGAATTCTTCGGGAACAACTGAATACATAAATTTGTAAATCCCTTTTCTCCTGTCATTTCGACCAAGCCCGCCGCAGGCGGGCGCGTGGAGAAATCTCCCCCAACGCAGTCAAATTCATAAACAGTGCGCCGCCTTTTTAAGGCGGCGCACTACTTCATTACTTATTAAACCGCTTCTTGCCCGTCACCCCGTCGCATACAACCTTGTATACGGCAACAATGGGCAGGGCGGCGCACTCCTCGGCGGAATATTGAGTGTATCCCGTGTGCTCAAGCAGCAGGCGTATGCCCTCAATTTTTTCCCCGCCCTCGCAGCGTTCGGCATGGCCGAAGGCCATAACGCTCTCATAGTCGGCGGTTACGGAGTGTCCCGTCTCGGCATATCCGTGAAGAATATCCCATTCAAGGCATACCCGCCCGTCGGCAGCAATCAGGTCAATCTTTTTGCCCTCGGTGGCGCAGTGGAAGTACACCGTCAGCCTTCCGTCCCCGGCCTTATAGCCGAATGAAAGGGGCACTATGTAGGGGTAGTCCCCGCCGTTCAACCCAAGCCGCACCGTCTGACAGCGCTCTATAATGTCAATAATTTTGTCAAAGTCTTTAACTTCCCGCTGTGCCTTTCTCATAAAAGCCTCCTTTTAACACCAATATTATACTATCTGTTGGCACGCAGGTCAATTAATTTTATCGTCGGGCGCGCCGCCGCGTGTCGCGTAAGGGTTCGCCTTCATAAACTGATAATATGACTCTTTCGGTTTGTATGATAGTTAAGGACGAGGAGGACGTCATCGCCCGCAGCATAAACTGCGCCCTTACCGTCGCCGACGAGGTGATAGTGGTGGACACGGGCTCTTCGGACGGCAGCAAAAAGATTGCCGCAGACCTCGGCGCAAAGGTGTACGATTTTGAGTGGTGCGACGATTTTTCCGCCGCCCGCAACTATAGTTTTTCCCTCGCCTCGGGCGACTATGTCATGTGGCTCGACGCCGACGATATAATAGAAGAACAGTCCGCACAGATCATAAAGGAACTTGTGTCGGCGGGGAATTTCGACGTCGCCATGCTAAAATACGTCAGCGGCAACCTGACTTACTACCGCGAGCGCATCTTGCGCTGCGCCATGGATTTTGTGTGGCAGGGCGCCGTGCACGAGGTGATAGCTCCCCGCGGCAAGGTAATCTACAGTCCCGCCCGCATCGTCCACGACAAGAAAAAACTTGGCGACCCCTTGCGCAACCTTTTCATCTACCAAAGGCTCATCGCCCGCGGAGTATCCCTCGACGAACGCCAAAAGTTCTATTACGGCAGGGAACTCTTTTATAACTCCATGTACAGTCAGGCGATAGCCGTACTGCAGGAATTCTTAAATGGGGACGGTTGGGCGGTCAACAAGGCCGAAGCCTGCCGCACTCTGTATTTTTGCTACATGCAGCTTGGTAACCAATCCGCCGCGCTAGGCTGCCTCGCCCGCGCCTTTGTATACCTTCCTCCCCGCGCGCAGGACTGCTGTATTCTCGGCGCCCACTTTCTCGCAGGCGACAATTTAAGCGGTGCCGAGTATTGGTACAGGCGCGCCTTGGACTGCCCTGAAAGCGAGGAGGAAGGGGGATTTGTCGACGGCGATTTCTCGGGCTTTATCCCCGCCATAAACCTCGCCGTCGTCTGCGATAAGCGGGGCGACTACACCGCCGCGCAGAGGTGGAACGAACTCGCCGGCTCCTATAAGCCGTCGGACGAGGCTTACCTTCACAACAAACAATATTTTTTGCAAAAACTTGACGGCAGTCGTACCTCTCCTTGATGGTAGTCATTTCTACCATATGTCATGTTGAGCCTGTCCGATGTTTATGCAATTTCAAGCTCTCCGTCATTTCGACCAAAGAAAAAAATAAGCCTTAGCACTCGCGCAAAACTGTAGTATTTGCGCGAAGAGGAGGGGCAACGTAGCATAGTTGCAAGGCGTGCATTCATGCCTTGCATAGAGCGATGTTTGCCCCGACGAGGAGAAATCCCCCAAACGCAGTCGCGATGTACACCCTTTTGTCTGTCGCCGCCCATTGTCATACTGAGCGAAGCCGAAGGCGCAGTCGAACGTATCTTGCGCAGTTTCTGCGCGGACAATGGGCGGCTCCGAGATTTCTCAACTATGCTCGAAATGACAAAAGGGGGTCATAAAAAAATAAGCAATAATCGTGAGCACCTTTTTGTCCTACGCCTGTTGACAATTTACGAAAATATGGTATAATATTTTCGAAAATATTTTTATTAATTTTCGGTGCTTCGGCTGCGCAGGGCTGCGGTCTCTGCCGCGCTGTATCCGAAAGGGGGGGTAAGGATATGAAAAATTTTATTTTTGACCTCTACGGAACTCTCGCCGATGTGCGCACCGATGAGAGCTCGGTGCGGTTTAGAAAAAAATTTTCGCTGTATCTCTCGTCCGAGTGCGGCAAAGAGGTGGAGTTTTGGAAGTATTACGACAAGCTCTGCGCCGATTACTCTTCTGGCGACAACCGCGAGTTTGACATTAAGGAGCACATCGTTAAGGCATGCACAGAAGAGGGCGCCGTCATAAGCGACAGCGGTGCCGCTCGCGCGGCAGTCGTGTTCCGCAGGCTTTCGCTCAAAAAACTCAAACTCTACCGCGGCGTCACGCAGATGCTCGCCTCCCTCAAAAACGGCGGGGCAAAAATCTATCTGCTGTCCAACGCGCAGAGCGCCTTCACCCGCGGCGAGATAGACAGCCTCGGCCTCACGCCCTTTTTCGACGGAATGGAGCTGTCCTCCGATTTCGGCTATAAAAAGCCCTCGCCCCTGTTCTTCAATCATCTCATAACAAAGTACAACCTCGACCCCGCGCAGTCGGTTTTTGTCGGCAACGACATAGGCAGCGACATCGTGCCCGCCAAGGCCGCCGGCATGAGCGCGGCGTACATACTGTCGGACATCTCTCCTGCGGGCGATGACCTGTACAGGGCGCAGCAGGTAGCCGACTTTGCAGTCAAGGGCGATGTAAAGACACTTTCGGAATATCTTTTACAATTGTTAAAGGGGTAAATTATATGGTAAGACATTCTGCAGTAAAACCCGGCGCTTCCTACAGCCGTGAAGAAACTTCCTTCGCCGTCTTTGCTCCCCGTGCGGAGACGGTCACAGTCAACATCTACAGCGACGATCTGAGTCCCGAGCCTGCCATAACCAAGTCCCTTTCGGCAGACAGGGACGGCTTTTTCAGCGGCGGCATAAAGGGGGACCTCAACGGGCGCTACTACACATACACCGTCGACGGCAGGGAGACCATAGACCCTTACGCCCTCTCGGGCGGCGCAAATTCGCGCAGGGGCATGATATTCGACCCCGCCGATACGGACCCCGAAGGGTGGGAGAGCGACTCCTTCAATTACCCCTCGCCCATAGTGTGGGAGGTGCACGTCCGCGATTTTTCCTCTTCGCCCTCACTCGGCTTAAAGGACGCGGGCAAGTTTTCTGCCTTCCGCAGCGGCGTGCAGACGCCCGCAGGTCACCCCGCGCTCATCGACTATTTAAAACACCTCGGCGTAACATTTGTTCAGCTCATGCCCGTCGCCGATTACGGCAGCGTAGACGAGCTCGCCGGGGGATATAATTGGGGCTACGACCCCCAATGCTACTTTTCGCCCGAGGGTAGCTACTCGTCCGACCCCCGCGACGGCCTCGCCCGCGTAAGGGAATTCAAGACGCTCGTGCGCAATCTCCACTCTGCGGGCATAGGCGTAATAATGGACGTCGTATTCAACCACACCTATACCAAGGACGACAACCCCCTCGATATATGCGCGCCCGATTACTATTACCGCATGAAGGGCGGCAAGCCCTGCAACGGCTCGGGCTGCGGCAACGAGACGGCGAGCGAAAAGGAGTGGTTCCGCCGCCTGATGATAGACTGCGTCTGCCACTATGCGCGCGAATATCATATAAACGGCTTCCGCTTCGACCTCATGGGTCTGCACGACGTCGACACCATGAACGCCCTGCGCGCCGCCCTCGACGACCTCTTCCCCGACGGCAGCGGCAAAAAGATACTCACCTACGGCGAGCCGTGGTACTGCGCGCCTCCCTATAACGTCATCGGCGCCGACAAGGAGCATGTGGGGCTGCTCAACGAGCGCATAGGCGTGTTCAACGACACCTTCCGCAACGCCGTAAAGGGCAGCAGTTTCGAAGGCCTCGAAAGCGGCTTCGTTCAGGGCGAAGAGGGGCAGGCAGATGCCATTCTCAGCGGCATATGCGGGGGTGTAAGCGATGATGAAGACTTCCTCCGCGTAAAAGCCCCTAGTCAGCAGGTGCTGTATGCCTCCTGCCACGACGACTACACTCTCTACGACCATATAATGCTCACCGCGGGCAAGGAGGCTGATTTGGGGCGCATGTGCCGCACGGCTGCCTTCCTTACGCTTTCGGGACTCGGCATACCCTTCATGCTTGCGGGCGAAGAGTTCCTCCGCACCAAGGGCGGCGACGGCAACTCCTACAAGTCGGGCGACGGCGTAAACGCCCTCGATTGGGCGCGGGCCGACAGATATTGGAATACCGTCGAATATTACCGCGGCCTCATCGCCCTGCGCAAATCCAACCGCGCCTTCGACGACCTGTCCGCGACGTCCGCCTTTACGCTCATAAGCAAGGGCGAAAACTTCGCCGCGTACCGCATAGGCGGCGTGATATATGCCTTCAACGGAGGGGATGAGGATGTGGCCGTCTCTCTCCCGTACTCCGTGGGGCAGGTATGCGACGCCGAACGCAGCGGAACGCAGGTGTTCTCCGTGAGCGGCGGCGGTTTTGTCGTAAAGGCGCACGGCGTGTTCGCGGGCGTACAGATCAAGTGACACACAATACCCGATAAATATAAAACCTGCGGCTGCGGAATTTGATTCCGCAGCCGCAGGTTTTTTTGTTGGCCGCGGCATATGCCGCGGCCAACGCACTCATTTACATGTTTTTTTTACCGTGCCCCTCTCTATCAGCTGACACTCAAGCACGGTGCGGCGGGCGCCGTGCCCGTCAAGCATGTCGACGAGCAGGCGGAATGCCGCCTTGCCCATGCGGTCGAAGTCCTGCTTTATTGTTGTCAGGTTATAGTTTGTGAACTTAAGAAATTCAAGGTCATCGAAGCCCGTCACCGAAATGTCGTCCGGCACGCGTCTTCCCGCCTTTGTCAGTCCGTCTATGAGGCCTATGGCCATGTAGTCCGAACAGCATATCACGGCCGTAAAGTCCTTGGCCTTATAGTGCTCGGCGGCCGCCCTGCCCGACTCCCTCGTAAAGTTGCCGTAGAAAAGGCTGTTGCCGTTTACGTCCAAGCCCCGCCTAGCCATGCCGAGTATATACCCCGCAAGCCTCTCGGCGCTGACAAGCGATTCCCTCTCGCCGGCAACAAATCCAATTTTTTCGTGCCCCATGTCGTTGAGGTAGTACACCGCAGCCTCTATGGCGGAGATGTTGTCGCTCGAAACGGTGGCAATGTTCTTTGCGTTGGGCACATGGTTGTCTAACAGCACAATGGGTATGGGAGAATTTACAAGCTGCCTGAAAATTCTGCTGTGCGAGTTGATGCCCACAATAAATGCCGCGCTGAAATTGTTCTGCAAAAAATATTCGGCAAGGTCAAAGTCCTCCGGCTTGGAGTCCACGCTGTCGTGCACCACTTCATACCCGTGCGAGGAGGCGTATTTGTTGAATGACAGCATGACGCTGTTTATCATCTCGTTTCTGTTTTCGCTGTCAAAGCTTTCGAAAAGCAGGCATATGCGCCTGTTTTCCTGCGGCTTTCTCCTGACGGCATAGCCAACCTTTTCGGCATAGTCAAGAATAAGTTTTCGCTTGCTTTCGGATACGTCCGTCGCGCCGTTCAGCGCTTTAGATACCGTGCTTATGGAAATATTCAGTTGTTCGGCTATCTCTTTTATAGTCATTTTAAGTGTATAATCGGCTGAATTTTTTATTTTTTTAATATTATACGACAAAACGGCGCAATCGTCAATACCCTTGGGCAAAATACGCAAAGAAAAAAAATTACAAAAAATGAAAATTATTTTTGGAAAACCTCTTGACATTTTGCGAAAATATGATATAATACTTTTCGAAAATTACAAAAAATATTTTCGTAACGATTAGCGAGGAAAACAATGAACGATCGCAAGCGCGGCATCTTGATGCCTATATCATCGCTTCCTTCGGCGGAGGGCATAGGTACCCTCGGCGACGGTGCGTACAAATTTGTAGATTTCTTAAGCGATAGCGATATGGACATATGGCAGGTTCTTCCCCTCAATCCCACCAACTACGGTGACAGCCCCTATCAGTCCTGTTGCGCCAACGCACTCAATTATTACTTCATAGACCTTGAAAAACTTGTCTCGGAAGGGCTCTTAACTTCAGAGGAGGTGGACTCAGCCGACCTCGGCTCGGACGAGCGCCGTGTCGACTACGGCAAACAGTTCACCAACAAAGTTGCGCTTTTAAGAAAGGCCTTTTCGCGGTTCGACAAAACTACCCCCGCTTTTGAGAAGCTTGTAAAGAGCGATAAATACGGCGATTTCGCCGTGTTCATGGCGCTCAAGTGCGCTTTCGGCCACAGGGCGTGGACGGAGTGGGACGAACCTTACCGCACTTACGACCAAGCGGTCATCAACGAATATTTATCGCGTGAGCATGACGAGTTTCTGTTCTGGCAGTTCACGCAATTTATATTTCTCCTCCAATGGAACGCCTTAAAGGACTACGCACACGGCAAGGGCATTGAGATTATGGGCGACATTCCCCTCTATCTTGCGTACGACAGCGTCGAAATGTGGAAGTACGGCAATCAGCTCTTCATGGTAGACGAACGCCGCCGCCCCGAGTGCGTAGCAGGCGTTCCGCCGGATGCCTTTTCCGAGGACGGACAACTTTGGGGCAACCCCGTATACGATTGGAAGAAGATGCGCCTTGACGGCTACAAGTGGTGGAACGACCGCATCAACGAGTGCCTCAACTTCTTCGACATCCTGAGAATAGACCATTTCCGCGGCTTCGACAGGTTTTACTGTATACCCGCCGGCAGCGCAAACGCCCGCAAGGGCGAGTGGGTGGACGGCCCCAAGGAGGAGCTGTTCGCCGACAAGCTAAACTATAAAATAGTCGCCGAGGATTTGGGCGTCATCGACGACGGCGTGAGAAGGCTGATGAAAAACGTCGGTTACCCCGGCATGAAAATTCTTGAATTCGCCTTCGACGGCTCGCCCGATAACGAGCACAAGCCCTCCAACTATACCCACAATTTTGTGTGCTACACGGGCACGCACGACAACATGCCTTTGAAGCAGTATATCGCCGACCTTGAAGAGGAGGAGCTTGAAGTTTACAAAAAGGACTTAGCTGAGCAATGTAAGCTTGCGGGAGTGACGCCCGATTTGTCCTCGCCGGAGTCAATGTGCCTCACAGTCATAAAGCTCGCCTTCGCGTCGGTTGCCGACACTGTAATAATCCCCATGTGGGATTTGTTGTGCATGGGCGGCGAGGCTCGCATAAATCTTCCCTCCACGGTCAGCAACAAAAATTGGAGTTGGCGCTTTGTTGCAAAAGATTTCACAAATTCGACAAAAAATTTTTTAAAAGGTATTGCAAATAAGTAACAGATATTGTAATATAATAACGTAATTGTGTGAATTGATAAAATTCAAAGTTAAATAAATCAAAAAAGCTTTGTTGTTTACCACAACAAAGAGGGGAGGCAACCCGTGGGGTTGCCTCCCCCCGTAAAAACATTTACCTGCAAATTGCCGCCACGGCGGCAAAAAGCAAGGGTAAGGGGCCCGCAAGAATCCCCTCCAAAGTTATCGGACGGGCAATTACCCTTGCACAATTTGGTAACTTCGGGTGTAATTACCCGTTTATAAACTCATCTTATCGCAAGATAAAAAATAAAAACGGAGGTTAATGAGATGAGAAAACGTATTCTTTCACTTGTGGCTTGCGGCGTTCTCGCTGCAGCGAGCGTCGCCGGAATGGCGGCATGCACCCCTTCAGAAGAAGGCGGTGGCGGCGGTGGCGGCGGCACCGTAGAACTTACCGTTTGGGGACCGCAGGCTCAGCAGGATACCATTAAAGAGATGGTAGAACTCTTCAAGCAGGCCAACCCCGACACCACTTATGACATCGAAGTCGGCGTATGCTCCGAAGCCGACGCTTATGCAAATGTCAGCAAGGACCCTTCGGCCGCTGCAGACGTCTATGCCTATGCAAACGACCAGATAGTCAACCTCGTCCGCGTCGGCGGTCTTGCAAGAGTTGGCGGTTCCAATGCCGAAGCTGTTGAAAACGATAACGGCGAGGGCGCAGTCGCAGCCGCAACCTTCCAAGGCAACCTTTACGGCTATCCTTATGCCGCAGATAACGGCTACTTCATGTATTACGACAAGTCTGTCGTCTCCGAAGAGCAGGCTCAGACTCTTGAAGGCATCATCGAAGCTTGCGAAGCTGCCGGCAAGAGAATTGCATGGGCCATCGACGACTCATGGTACGTTGCAGGCATGTTCTTCACCTTCGATTGCGGCTATGAAGTAACTTACGATGCAGCCACCGGCGCAGAATCGAGCATAACCTGCACGTTCAACAATGCGGGCGGCATCAAGGCTTCAAAGGCAATGAAGAAGTTAACCGAAAGCTCCTCCTTCGCAGGCAAGGGTACAAATAACGATACAATAATTGCAGGTTTCAATGATGGTACAACTGCAGTAGCTGTAACCGGTACATGGAACGCAACCGCCATCGAAGATGCGCTCGGCGAAAACTATGCCGCTTGCAAGCTGCCCACAGTCACCGTCGACGGCGAAACCAAACAGCTTTCCTCCTTCGCAGGTTATAAGATTTACGGCGTCAATCCCACATCCGACAACCTTGCAGAAGCTCATAAACTTGCTGCCTTCCTTGCAAGCGAAGACATGCAGGAACTGCGCTTCAAAGAGCACGCAATCGGCCCTACAAACAAGGTCGTTGCCGCTTCCGATGAAGTAGCTGCAAATGTAGCTTTGGCCGCACTTGCAGATCAGAACCAATACGCAGTCGCTCAGACGGCCGTTCCCACTAACTTCTGGGATCCCGTAAGGGGCTACGGCTTAGCTATCATCGACGGTCTTGCTGAAAGCGAGTTCCAAGCTCAGCTCGATCAGATGGTCAGCCTCATAGTTAACACAGCACAGTAATTTTAATAAAATTAAGCATAATTTGGGGCGGCAAAGCTTGCCCCAAATTATCGCTTATTTTTTAAGACCTTAAGGAGGAGAAAATGGTTGATTTAGAGTATCTTAAAAAATCTCCGTGGGAAAAGTTCGCCTTCAATTTTACCAACTATTTTAAAAAACTTCCCTCAAGATTGGCGGCGTTCTTCAAGTCCATTCCCAAACTCTTCGTCGCGCTTTGGCACAAAATTTTAAGCATGTTCGGCCTGATAGGGCACGCTGCCAAAGAGGGCGATTGGAAGACAAGGCTTTCCTTCGGCATCATGGGCTTCGGTCAGGTAACGAGAAAGCAATATCTCCGCGGTATTCTTTACTTTATCTTCGAAGTCGTATTCATCTTTTACATGGTATTCTTCGGTTGGAAATACCTCGTAAAACTCGGCAGCCTCGGCGAAACCGCCATGATAGAAGTGTGGGACGAAGCTCAGGGCATATATGTGTACGAATTTTACGACAACAGCCTTTTAATACTGCTCTATTCCATTCTTACGATATTGATTATGTGTGCATTTGTGTGCGCATGGTATCAGAACATAAAGGGCAGTATAACCGCACAGCAAATACTCGAGGCTAAACAGCACCTCGCCGACACCAAGGACGACATTAAGGCCCTTGCAGATTCGGCCTATCACAAAACCCTTCTGTCCGTGCCCATGCTCGGACTTACGGTGTTCACGATACTGCCCATCATCTTCATGATCTTTATCGCGTTCACCAATTACGACACTGTTCACATGCCCCCCAAGGAGCTGTTCAGTTGGGTTGGGTTAGAAAATTTTGTAACGCTCTTCGGCGGCGGCCTTTCGGCCAACAGCAAGGTGTTTGCCAACACGTTCGGCTCCGTCCTCCTGTGGACGATAATATGGGCGTTCTTCGCAACGTTTTCTAACTATTTCCTCGGCATGATAGTCGCCCTCATGATCAACAAAAAGGGCATAAGGTTCAAAAAACTGTGGCGCACGATACTTGTAATAACCATTGCCGTGCCTCAGTTCGTCTCCCTCATGCTCATGTCGCAGCTGCTCGCCGATCAAGGTCTCATTAACAGACTGCTGCTTTCGTGGGGATGGATAGATGATCCCATACCATTCCTCACCAACGGCAATGCGGCTAAAGCCACCATAATTATCGTCAACATTTGGGTAGGCATACCCTTCACCATGCTCATCTGCACGGGCATACTCATGAACATCCCCGCCGACCTGTACGAATCGGCAAGGATAGACGGCGCAAGTCCCGTCGTCGCATATATGAAGATAACCCTTCCCTATATGCTTCACGTCACCACGCCCTATCTCATCACACAGTTCATCGGCAACCTAAATAACTTCAACGTCATCTTCCTGTTATCGGGAGGCGAACCTATAAACAACAACCTGCAGTATGCGGGCGAAACCGACCTGCTCATAACATGGCTTTACAAGCTGACAGTCAATCAGCAACAGTATGGCATAGCGTCCGTCATCGGTCTCGTGACCTTCGTCATCGTTGCGGTATTCTCGCTCATACTGTATAACCGTTCGGGTTCTGTAAAGAACGAGGAGGAGTTCATGTAATGGAAAACACCAAGACCAAAAAACTCCGCAGCAAAAAGGGCGCCGAGCGCACTGCCAATACCGTCATTTACATTGTGCTCATCGTCATTTCGGTCATTTGGCTGCTGCCCTTCTTCATTCTCATAATTCAGTCGCTCCGCGGCGAGCCGGGCATGTCCACAAGTTATTTCTTCCCCAAGACGTGGACGTTCGATAACTATGTAAGACTGTTCACTGAAACGCAGTTTTTAACATGGTACGGCAACACGCTGCTCGTGTCCGTCGTCGTCACCATCGTGCAGACGATAATCGTACTCATGACAAGCTATGCGCTCTCGCGCCTGCGCTTCAAAATGAGAAAGCCCCTCATGAACTTAATGCTCATCTTGGGCATGTTCCCCGGCTTCCTCTCCATGACGGCCATTTACTTCATCTTAAAGGAAATGAGCCTCACCCAAAGCCTGTTCGGCCTCATGCTCGTGTATACGGGCAGCTCGGCCATGGGTTACTACATCTGCAAGGGCTTCTTCGACACCATTCCCAAATCGCTTGACGAAGCCGCCCGCATTGACGGTGCAAGCCGCCACACGGTGTTCATCAAAATAATTCTCCCTCTTGCAAAACCCATAATAATTTACACCATCCTTACCTCGTTCACCGCACCTTGGGGCGAATACATGTTCTCGTCCTTCCTCATGCTCGGCGACCCTTCAAAGTTCACAGTCGCCGTTGGCATGAAGGATTGGCTGAGCGAAGAAAACGTCAACCAATATTTCACGGTATTCTGCGCGGCGGCAGTCGTCGTCTCCATTCCCATCACGGCGCTGTTCATTTGGCTGCAGAAGTACTACGTCGAAGGCGTCACCGGCGGTTCGGTAAAGGGGTGAGCCTATGCGCGGCAAAAAACTTTTGGCGCTTGCCGCAGCCGCGGTTACGGCGCTGTCGGCGGGAATGTTTGCCCCCGCCTGCAGCACCCAAACGGGCGGTTTGCTCGAGGAAAATATTATCGACGACAAGTACGATAATTACTACGAAATTTTCGTCTATTCCTTTAACGATTCGGACGGCGACGGCATCGGCGATTTAAACGGCGTCACCCAAAAGCTCGACTATATCCGCGATATGGGTTATACGGGCATATGGCTCATGCCCATTCACAAATCGCCAAGCTATCATAAGTACGACGTAACAGATTACCGCACCGTCGACGAACAGTACGGAACCATCGAGGACTATCAAAACCTCGTCTCCGCCGCGCACGAAAGAGGAATAAAGGTCATCATTGACCTCGTTTTGAACCACACGTCGACGCGCAACTCATGGTTCCTGCAGGCCGTTTCGGCAGTCACCAACGGCACCGAAAGCCAATACTCCGATTGGTACAACTTTGTCGATACCCCCACGCAGGGCTATGCACAGTGGGGCGGCACGGACGTCTACTACGAGGCCCGCTTCGACAGCGGCATGCCCGATTTAAACCTCGACAATCCCGAAGTAAGGGAGGAGCTGTCCTCCGTAATGGAGTTTTGGCTGAACATGGGCACTGACGGCTTCCGCCTCGACGCCTGCACGAGTTACTATACCGACAGCATGTCAAAGAGCATAGCTTTCTGCGATTGGGTCAAGAAGGAGG
This sequence comes from uncultured Clostridia bacterium, assembly GCA_944354265.1. GTDB lineage: Bacteria > Bacillota > Clostridia > Christensenellales > Borkfalkiaceae > Coproplasma. The sequence goes on from CALVPX010000008.1 coordinate 44,681, forward strand.
CTGTCTCCTACAATCCCGACGCCTACATAGTCGGCGAGGTATGGTCGGACATCGGCACGATATCGTCCTACTATTCGGGGTCGGATGCAGACAGTTTCTTCTGCTTCCCCGCGTCGCAGGCCTCAGGTTACGTCAATCAGACCCTGCTTTCGTTTACCCCGGCAGACTATTTTTGGAACAGTGTCAAAAACGTTGCCAACAGCGCGGGCGACGGCATAGCCGCGCCCTTCCTCGGCAATCACGACACGGGCAGAATAGCAGGCACTTTGTGGAGGCGGGCAGAGAGGGTAAAGTTTGCCTACGGGCTGCTCTCGATGTATTCGGGCAACACGTTCACCTATTACGGCGACGAAATAGGCATGGTGGGCTCCGCCAACGACCCCGACAAGCGCATCGGCATGCTTTGGGACAACGAAGGAACCAACCTCACCAATCCGCCCCCCGGTTCAACCACTCAGGAGTATGAGTTCGACGGCGTTGCCGAACAGCTCGCAGACGAAAATTCCATACTCAACTACTATAAAAAATGCAATAACGCCCGCAACGCATTCCCCGCGCTCATGCGCGGTCAGGCGCAGAGGGTGGACTACTCTGACGAGTATATCCTCGCATTCACCAAAACTTACGGCGATGAAACCATAACAGTCGTCATCAACTTTGCCGAAGAGCAAAAGACGGTCTCCGGCATAGCAGGCGACCTTGCCCAAACTTTGTGTGTAGAAGGCGAAATAACTCAACAATCGGGACAGCTTACAATGCCCTCGTATTCTATAGCTATTTTAAAAAATTGATAAGGTGAGATTATGGCAAGTTTAAGTTTAAAGCATATATACAAAGTTTACCCCAACGGCACCAAAGCGGTAAACGACTTCAACATGGAAATTGAAGATAAGGAGTTTATCGTCTTTGTCGGCCCTTCGGGATGCGGCAAGTCGACCACTCTCCGCATGATTGCCGGCCTCGAGGATATATCCGCGGGCGAACTCATGATAGGCGACCTCGTCGTCAACGACGTCGAGCCCAAGGACAGGGATATTGCAATGGTGTTCCAAAACTATGCGCTCTATCCTCACATGACGGTCTACGAAAACATAGCCTTCGGCTTAAGGCTGCGCAAACTTCCCAAGGATGAAATTCACCGCCGCGTAACCGAAGCCGCCGAAATCCTCGGCATTACCGAATATCTCGATAAAAAGCCCAAGGAGATGTCCGGCGGTCAGAGGCAGAGGGTCTCGCTCGGCCGTGCAATCGTCCGCGAACCCAAGGTCATGCTTCTCGACGAACCTCTGTCCAACCTCGACGCAAAGCTCAGAACGCAGATGAGGAGCGAAATTTCCAAACTGCATGCCCGCCTCAACACAACGTTCATCTACGTCACCCACGATCAGGTAGAGGCCATGACCATGGGCACGAGAATTGTCGTCATGAAGAACGGCTACGTTCAGCAGATAGACACTCCCAAGAACCTCTACAACTACCCCGGCAACAAGTTCGTTGCAGGCTTCATCGGCACTCCGCAGATGAACTTCTTCGAGGGTACCCTCTTAAAGAAGGGGGAGGAGGTGGAAATCAAATTCGCCTACTCCGACGCGGTCATCACCGTGCCCTATTCAATGCTCTATAAAACCCGTCCCTCCTATCTCGACGGCAAGACTACCGTCTACATAGGCCTTCGCGCAGAGGACATCTCCCTCGACCCCGAAAAGGTCAAAAATTCTAACGCGGTCGTCAAGGTGAGAATTTCCCACAAGGAAGAGCTCGGCAGCGAAACTCTCGTCTACGGCGACATAAACATGAGCGGCGACGGCTACAGCGAAAGCTCCACCCGCGTCATAATCAAGGACGAAAGCGACCGCGACTTCAAACCCGGCGAAGTGGTGGATGTCGCCCTCGACATGGAGCATGTGCACATGTACGACAAGGAGACCGAAGTTTCCATTCTGCCCCGCATTCCCGAATACAACTATCTGCCCTGCTCGGTCAAGGGCGGCGTGCTCAGCGTGCTGACGGCAAATATCAAGCTTCCCCCCGCAATATCCTGCCCCGACGGCGACGGCGAAATGCTCATTCCCACCGACGCCATAACGCTCGGCAACGGCAACGACGCAAAAGTCGTCTCCTGCGAGGAGATAAACGGCAAGTATCTCGCCGAACTTCTCGTCGGCGAAAGGCGCCTTTACGCCGTCGTTCCTCAGGCAATACAGCCGGGCAACGTAAGCTTCAAGTTTGACATCAAAAAGATATCCATCCTCCGCGACGGCAAGGAGATCATCTCCCCCATGAACGAAATGGTCGACCTCGACGGCATGTTCCTCAAGGAAAAATATGTCGGCGAACAGGAGGTCAACGGCAAGAAGAAAAAGGTCAAGGCCGTGCGCTTCGACTACGAAATCGGCGGAGCCAAGTTTACCGCCGACGACGAGACAAGTCAGAAGCTCATCACGGTAATGGGGCTCAAGAATGCCTTCACAACGGCTCTCGTGTTTGAGTGCAGCGTTTACGACTTCATAGTCGGCGACAGCGGCATACCCGCAACCGTAGAAGACATAGTCGATTACGGAAGCGAAAAGTTCGTCCGCTGTTCAACGCCCTGCGGCACCGTTATGATCTATGCCGATAAAGATTACTCGGGCAAGATTTATATCTCTCCCGACTTCACCAAGACGGGCATAATCGAAAAGGACCGCGACATACGCATAATATGATTTTTAACGACCGCGGCACCGGCAACCGGTGCCGCGGATTTTTGTATAACGAAAATAGCCGATAAGAAAAAATATGGTAATCCGTTGGTAAGTCCCTTTGTGCAGAGTGGCGGGGACAATTTCCATCATCGAGCCCCCCTTGTGTAAAGGGGGGGAACTAAAGGGGGGATTGTAGGCGCAAAGCGCCGTAGATAATAAAATGAAACAGTATCATCTGACTGTTGAAATGCGCAATATAAAATCTTTTTGCGGAATATTCAAGCTTGGGGTTGCAACATTTCAAACAATGTGGTATAGTAAAAGGGTCAAAGTCTTGCGCTTTTGATTTTTCGGGGAACAAACGGAGCAATCCGTTAAAATACACAAAAGAGAGGATGTTTACAATGAAGTTGATTTACGGCGTAAAAGACAGACCCAAGCCCGGGCAGCTAATCCTGTTCGCACTGCAACAGCTCTTGGCCATACTTGCAGCGACGATAGCCGTCCCCATGATTATCGGCAACGGCATGTCCATCTCTGCGGCGCTGTTCGGCGCAGGCATAGGCACGATAGTCTATCTGCTCTTTACCAAATTCAAAAGCCCCGTTTTCCTCGGCAGTTCGTTCGCGTTCATAGGCTCCATGTCGGCGGCCTTCGCGGGCGCCACGTCGTCGTCCCTGCTCGGCCATTTCGGCCTCATAATCGGCGCCCTGTTTGCCGGTCTCGTCTATGTCATTATCGCCGTCATCATCAAATTTATCGGCGTCAAGTGGATAGATAAGGTCATGCCCGCCGTCGTCATCGGCCCCACCGTCGCGCTCATCGGCCTGTCCCTTGCGGGCAGCGCAGTCGGCAACGTCGCAGGCAACGTGGTGGATGCAAGTACCGGCGCCTACCTCATGGATGTTCACGGCATAATCTGCCTCGTCTGCGGCCTCATAACCCTCGCCGTCACTATAGTCTGCTCCATATACGGCAAAAAATTGCTCAAAATGATTCCCTTCATCATCGGCATCCTTTCGGGTTACGTCGTTGCGGCAATCTTCACGGGATTCAGCTATATCGAAGGCGCCGAAGCGCTCAGAATAATCGACTTCACTCAGTTCAACCATATGGAGTGGTATCCCCAATTCACATTCATGAAGTTGTTCGACGTCGACTTCTCTTCTGCAGACATCGGCGCATATATCGGAACTATCGCCGTGGCATATATCCCCGTCGCCTTTGTCGTGTTTGCCGAACACCTCGCCGATCATAAGAATATCTCTTCCATAATCGGAACCGACCTGTTAAAGGATCCCGGCCTGTCGAGGACGCTCCTCGGCGACGGCGTTGGCTCGATAGTTGGTGCATTTTTCGGCGGCTGCCCCAACACCACATACGGCGAATCCATCGGCTGCGTGGCCATCTCGGGCAACGCCTCGGTCATAACAATTTTTGTAACGGCGCTGTTGGCAATCGTTGCGTCGTTCATAGCTCCCTTTGTAACCTTCCTCGCAACCATTCCCGACTGTGTAATGGGCGGCGTCTGCATAGCTCTCTACGGCTTCATCGCCGTGTCCGGTCTCAAAATGATTCAGAAGGTCGACCTCAACGACAATAAAAATCTCTTTGTCGCCTCAGTCATTTTAATTGCGGGCGTCGGCGGAATGGCTCTGCAGTTCGGCAAGGTGACCGTCACTGCCATAGCCTGCGCGCTCATACTCGGCATTCTTGCAAACATACTCGTCAATATCCGCAGCCGCAAGAGCGGCAACGACGACCAACCTGCCGCCGATGACGGTCAGACCATAAGTAAAGACGAAAGCGATGGCGCGCCTTCGCCTTCGGAGCAACCCGTCGACGACGCCGCACAGGCAAAGGAGGACACAAATGGAGCAGTATAAAAACGTCTTTATCTTTGACCACCCCCTCATCAAGCACAAGATATCCATTCTGCGCGACAAGAACACGAGCATGAAGGAATTCCGCGAGCTCATAGAGGAAATTACCACCATAATGACTTACGAAAGCATGAGCGACGTTGAACTCGTCCCCGTGCAGGTTGAAACTCCCTTGGAGGTGACCACCCAATACAGGGTGGCGGAGGACAGCATAGCCATTGTGCCCATTCTCCGCGCAGGCCTCGGCATGGTCAACGGCGTCCACAGGGTATTCCCCACGGCAAAAGTCGGCCACATAGGCATGTATCGCGACGAGGAAACTTTAGAGCCCCACGAATATTACTGCAAGCTCCCCGAGGGAATAGAAAATAAAACTGTCTTTCTCATCGACCCCATGCTCGCAACGGGCGGCTCCGCCTGCGATGCGCTCAACGCGCTGAAGAAGAGGGGCTGCAAAAAAATCAAGCTCATGTCTATAATAGCGGCTCCGCAGGGCATAAAGGCGGTGGCCGAAGCTCATCCCGACGTACCCGTCTATGTCTCCACGCTCGACAGGGGCCTCAACGAACAGGGTTACATACTCCCCGGCCTCGGCGATGCAGGCGACAGGCTCTACGGCACTAAATAATATTAACATATCATATATTAATTTAAATTAGCCCCGCCGCGGAAAATTCCGCGGCGGGGCTAGCTGTTTATGTGTAATTTTTCCTGTATTTGTGCGGCGTGCAGCCATAGGTCCTTAAAAAGATGCGGTAAAAGTAGCTGTGGTTTTCATATCCCACGGCGCGGATTATCTCCTCAACGCCGAGCGCGGTGGTGCGCAACATCTCCTCCGCGGCGGCAAGCCTCTGTTCCTGCAGCATGGTCTGAAAGGTTTTGCCGAACAGGCCTTTTATGCTGCGCGAAAGATATGCCGCGGTATACCCAAGCTTGTCCGCAAGCTCGCTCAGCGTTGCCGTCGGGTATCTCTGCTGAATGTACTCAAGCACAGCCCGCTTGAGCCTTGCCTCGGGCGAGGCCACTACCAACGTGTCGGAAAGAGTGTCGCGGTAGTATGCAAGGTAGGTAAACAGCAGCGAGACAAGCCCCGCATATATGTCCTGCGTGCGGTTGACTATGGCATATATCAGGTTGTCCATAAGGTTGCGTATGGGGAAGTTGTCCTTAGTGCGGAAGAACAGATACTGCGCCTCGCCCGCGTCGTCAAAATTGTTGGCAATAAATCCGCTCATTACGGGGTTGTTTGCCACGCGTGGAAAAATTATCTGCAAAAAGGGCGTGGACAGTATAAAGTTAATGCCTATGTCCTCCATGCCCGCACGCTTTATGGAGTGCCTTGCATGGCGGTTGAGGAAAATTATGTCGCCCCGCTCAAGCGTAATGCACTCTTTGCCTATCACATGCGAAATTTTTCCCGCGTACACATACATGAATTCCATGTAGTCGTGCCCGTGCTCGGGGAAGTCCACAAACCTCGTGTGCAGGCGCAAATCCAATTCCCTGCCCTCAAGCAGCTTAACGCTGTTTACTATAAACCGCTCAGAGAACGAGTAGTCGTCCCTGTTTACGCTCTGACCGCGCAGAATTGTCCTCTCCTCGTCGGTCAGCTTGGTCAGGTTTTCAATAATTTTCGCGTCCATGACTGTATTATAACATGCCCCGCTGAAAAAATCAAATAAGGACAGTATTTTGCAAAAATTAAGTCCTTGTTTTATATATTTAAGGTGATATAATGAGTGGTGTTAAGGCAAAGAAGACCATGAAAAATTATTACCTTGCAATAGATATAGGTGCCTCGTCGGGTCGCCACATCGTCGGTTGGGAAGAGGACGGGAAGATTGTAACCGACGAGGTATTCCGCTTTCCCAACGGCACAAAAAACAGCGGCGGCCACCTTGTGTGGAATGTCGATTGTCTGTTCAAAAACGTAAAGCTCGGCATAAAGCGCGCCCTCAAAAAGTATCCCGAAATCCGCTCGCTTGCCATAGATACATGGGCGGTGGACTATGTTATAATAAACGGGGACAAACCGTTCATGCCCTGCCTCTCGTACAGGGATAGCCGCACGGAGGCAGTCATTGACGAGGTGCATGGCATAGTGCCCTTTGAAGAGCTGTATAAAAGAACGGGCATTCAGTTTCAGCCGTTCAACACAATATATCAGCTGTATGAGGATAAAAAACGCGGCAGGCTGTACGCTGCCACCGACTTTTTAATGATTCCCGAATATCTCAATTATCTTTTGACGGGCGTCATAAAAAAGGAATACACCAACGCCACCACTACGGGACTCTTGAACGCCGAAACGGGCGATTGGTGCGGGGATATCATCGAATTACTCGGTTTCCCGAAGGAAATGTTCGGTAAACTCTATGCTCCCGGCGAAAGTGTGGGAAAGTTAAAGAGTGAAGTCGCCGCCGAGGTGGGAGGGCAGATTGAAGTAGTTTTGTGCGCCTCACACGACACGGCGAGCGCGGTGGAGGGAATTCCCATGAACGGCAATCAGCCGTATATCTCCTCGGGTACATGGTCGCTTTTGGG